>NZ_JBFBDP010000017.1:0-199976 GCF_040701585.1 Streptomyces sp. NPDC093801
AGGTGCAGCATGACGATGGAGTCCTTGCCGCCGGAGAAGAGGATCACCGGCTTCTCGAACTCGCCCGCCACCTCGCGGAAGATGTGCACCGCCTCGGATTCGAGGGCGTCGAGGTGCGACAGCGCGTAGGGCGCGTCGGAACCGGACTCGGTGTGCAGGTGCGCGGCGGTGGTCATGCCAGACCCCTCTCGGTGAGCAGTGCGTGCAGGGCGGAGGCCGACTCCTGCACGGTCTGCGTGTGCGACTCGATGCGCAGGTCCGGGTCCTGCGGGACCTCGTACGGGTCGTCGACGCCGGTCAGACCGGAGATCTCGCCCGCCGCCTGCTTGGCGTACAGGCCCTTCACATCACGCTCGGAGCACACCTCGACCGGGGTCGCGACGTGCACTTCGAGGTAGCTCGTACCGGCGGCGGCGTGCCGCTTCGCGACGGCCCCGCGGCTGTCGGCGAAGGGAGCGATCACCGGGACGAGCGCCTTCACGCCGTTGCTCGCGAGGAGCTCGGCGACGAACCCGATCCGCTGCACGTTGGTGTGCCGGTCCTCACGGCTGAACCCGAGTCCGGCGGAGAGGAACTCGCGGATCTCGTCCCCGTCGAGCACCTCCACCCGGTGCCCCTCGGCGCGCAGCCGCTCCGCCAGCGCGTAGGCGATGGTGGTCTTGCCCGCGCTGGGCAGACCGGTCAGCCACACGGTGGCTCCCTGGCCGGTCACGCTCATCCGCTTCTCCGTAAGTTCCGTGGTGTCCGTAGGTGTGGTGGTCATCAGCCGTGCAGTCCGCACTCGGTCTTGCCGCGCCCGGCCCAGCGGCCGGCCCGTGCGTCCTCGCCCTCGGCGACCCGGCGGGTGCAGGGGGCGCAGCCGACGGAGGTGTAACCGTCCATCAGCAGCGGGTTCGTCAGCACCCCGTGCTCGGCGACGTACGCCTCGACGTCGTCCTGGGTCCAGCGGGCGATCGGCGACACCTTGACCTTCCGCCGCTTCTCGTCCCAGCCGACCACCGGCGTGTTCGCCCGGGTCGGGGACTCGTCGCGGCGCAGACCCGTCGCCCAGGCCTCGTACGCGGTCAGGCCCTCTTCCAGCGGCTGGACCTTGCGCAGGGCGCAGCACAGGTCGGGGTCGCGGTCGTGGAGCCTCGGGCCGTACTCGGCGTCCTGCTCGGCGACCGTCCGGCGCGGGGTGAGGGTGATGACGTTGACGTCCATCACGGCCTCGACCGCGTCACGGGTGCCGATGGTCTCCTCGAAGTGGTAGCCGGTGTCGAGGAAGACCACGTCCACGCCGGGCATCGCCCGGGAGGCGAGGTGGGCGACCACCGCGTCCTCCATCGATGAGGTCACGCAGAACTTCTTGCCGAAGGTCTCCGCGGCCCAGGTGAGGATCTCCAGTGCGGAGGCGTCCTCCAGCTCCCGGCCGGCCCGTTCGGCCAGTTCCTTCAACTCCGTGAGACGCGAGTCTTGAACGGTGGTCATATCTCGTCCCCTCCAGCGGTTTCGGTCCGAACACCCCGGGCCAGCAGCCCCAGGTACTTCAGCTGGAAGGCCCGGTTGCAGGCCCTGCACTCCCAGGCGCCGTGGCCCGTCTCGTGGGGAAACAGGTCCTCGTCGCCGCAGTACGGGCAGTAGAACGGTGCGGCGCGCTCGCTCATGAGAGGCTCTCGTCGCTCGCGCGGCCGACCCAGGCGGCGAAGCGCTCGCCGTCCTCGCGCTCCGCTTCGAAGCGCGTGACGACCCGCTCGACGTAGTCGGGCAGTTCGGCCGAGGTGACCTTGAGGCCGCGGACCTTGCGGCCGAAGCCGGCCTCCAGGCCCAGGGCGCCGCCCAGGTGGACCTGGTAACCCTCGACCTGGTTGCCCTCGTCGTCCAGGACCAGCTGGCCCTTGAGACCGATGTCCGCCACCTGGATACGGGCGCAGGCGTTCGGGCAGCCGTTGATGTTGATGGTGAGCGGCTCGGCGAAGTCCGGCAGGCGGCGCTCCAGCTCGTCGATCAGCGAGGCCCCGCGGCCCTTGGTCTCGACGATGGCCAGCTTGCAGAACTCGATGCCGGTGCAGGCCATGGTGCCGCGGCGGAACGGGGACGGCTTGACCCGCAGGTCCAGCGCCTCCAGCGCCCCGACGACGGAGTCGACCTTGTCGGCCTCGATGTCGAGGACGATCATCTTCTGCTCGGCGGTGGTGCGCAGGCGGCCGGAGCCGTGCTGCTCCGCGATGTCCGCGATCTTGGTCAGGGTGGCGCCGTCCACGCGGCCGACGCGGGGCGCGAAGCCGACGTAGAACTTCCCGTCCTGCTGCCGGTGCACGCCGACGTGGTCGCGCCACTGGCCGCTGGGCTGCTCGGGCGCGGGGCCGTCGGTGAGCTTGCGCTTGAGGTACTCGTCCTCCAGGACCTGGCGGAACCTGGCCGCGCCCCAGTCGGCGACGAGGAACTTCAGACGGGCGCGGGTGCGCAGGCGCCGGTAGCCGTAGTCGCGGAAGATCGAGATGACGCCCTCGTAGACGTCCGGGACCTCGTCGAGCGAGACCCAGGTGCCCAGGCGGACGCCCAGCTTGGGGTTGGTGGAGAGGCCGCCGCCGACCCAGACGTCGAAGCCGGGGCCGTGCTCCGGGTGGTTCACGCCGACGAAGGCGATGTCGTTGATCTCGTGCGCCACGTCGAGCAGCGGCGAGCCGGAGACCGCGGACTTGAACTTGCGGGGCAGGTTGGAGAAGTCCTTGTTGCCGACGATGCGGCGGTAGATCTCCTCGATGGCGGGGGTGCCGTCGATGATCTCGTCCTGGGCGATGCCGGCGACGGGCGAACCGAGGATGACGCGGGGCGTGTCACCGCAGGCCTCGGTGGTGGACAGGCCGACGGCCTCCAGGCGCCGCCAGATCTCCGGGACGTCCTCGATCCGGATCCAGTGGTACTGCACGTTCTGGCGGTCGGTGAGGTCGGCGGTGCCGCGCGCGAACTCCTCGGAGATCTCGCCGATGACGCGGAGCTGCTCGGTGGTCAGCCGGCCGCCGTCGATGCGGACGCGCAGCATGAAGTACTTGTCGTCCAGCTCCTCCGGCTCCAGGATCGCGGTCTTGCCGCCGTCGATCCCGGGCTTGCGCTGGGTGTAGAGGCCCCACCAGCGCATACGGCCGCGCAGGTCGTTGGGGTCGATCGAGTCGAAGCCCGTCTTGGAGTAGATCGTCTCAATGCGCGTCCGCACGTTGAGACCGTCGTCGTCCTTCTTGAACTGCTCGTTGCCGTTGAGGGGCGTGTGGTGTCCGACGGCCCACTGGCCCTCACCGCGGTGACGGCCGGTCTTGCGGCGCGCGGCGGCTGCAGGGGCGGCTGCGGGCGTTTCGGGGGTGGCGGCCATGGCGGGTACGTCCTTCTTCAACGGCTGGAGGCGGGGCAGGGGGGAGCGGCGGCGCGCCCCTGTCACGCTGGAATCTCCGAGCAGGTGTGGCCGATGTGCGCCGTTTCGCCAGGGTTTCCGGCGTGCGGGGGCAGGGTGCGGCCTTCAGGGGGCTTGCAGGTGGTCGGCGCGTCCGCGGCGGCGGGGACGACGGCGACGTGCGGCGAGGGCTGGTTCCGTCAGCTCGCCGGACACATGGCGCTGGACATGCGGCCGAGGTCGACGTGGCGTCGACTCACCAGGGCGATTCCAGCTCCATTCATGGCCGAAGCGTGTCATGGGCCGATTGGAGGAGTCCACTACTGTCCACGATACGGACGAACTCGTCCCGGATCGCGAGACCGCGTGACGGGGGTCACGCCGCGCCGGTCTTCCGCTCCCGCCCCGGCCCGCGCCGCCGGACGTGGCCACGGCGGCGCGAAAAGGGGCCTCGTGAACGCCCTGCCGGGGCTTACGCGCCGGGCCAGGGACCCGGGGTGGGGGAGTCGGGCTTCTCTTCCGTTTCCGTCCTGAAGAGCTTGAAGCCGCGGCGCTGGTAGTTGTCCATCGCCGTGGGGCCGTCCTGGCTGCAGGTGTGGAGCCAGACGCGGCGCGTGGGCTCGCGGTCCGGCCAGCGGTCCGCGAGGTCCCAGGCGCGGGCTATGCCCACCGACAGCAGGTGCCCGCCGATCCGCCGGCCCCGGAAGGCGGGGAGCAGGCCGAAGTAGATGATCTCCACCACGCCGTCGGGCTGCGGGTCGAACTCCACGTACCCCGCCGGGGTGCCCCGGTCGTACGCCACCCACGTCTCCACGCCCGGGCGGTCCAGCTGCTCCACCCACTGCGCCCGGGTCAGCGACAGCCGGTCCGTCCAGTGGATGTCCTGGCCCACGGAGGCGTACAGGAAGCGGCTGAACTCGGGGGAGGGCACCTCGGCCCGGCTGATCGTGATCTCCGGGCCGGGTTCGGCGGCCGCGACCAGATCGGCGGGCGAGGTCATCTCGAGGGACCAGGTGGTCAGTGTGATGGTGCTCATGCGCTTCAGGGAACCACATCCCCCGGCTGCCGCCGGGGGGTCCCCCAGGGGCCGCCGAGGCCCAGCCGGGCCCGGACCACGCCCGGGGCCGTGGAGTGCGGGAGCAGCCCGGCCGGGTCCCGCGGGCGGATCAGCTCCACCTCCACGTCCTCCGCGAACCGGTACGGCCGGTGGCTCAGCACCCCGGCGAGGTGGCGGCGGACCCGGGAGAGCTCCGCGCGGACCGTCACCGTGCGGGTGGGGTCCCCGAACAGCTCCTCGGCCAGCTCCGCCGCCGTCCGCCCGCGCGGGGTCTGGGCCAGCAGGAACAGCAGCTCCGCGTGGCGCGGGCTCAGCTCCTGCGACCAGCTCCCCGCGGCCCCGTACACCGTCGCCGACCAGGACCGGGGCCGGCTCAGGTCCAGCACCACCCGGCTCGCCCCCGCAGCCGCCGAGGACTCCGCCAGGCGCAGCAGCCAGCCGCCCGGCAGCGGCTCCGCGACGCAGTCGCCCAGCTGCGGGATCCACAGCCGCCCGGGGCCGAGCGCCTTCGGCAGCTGCACCCGGTCCGCGGGGGCCAGTCCGGTCACCGCCGCCGTCCAGCCGTGCGGGTCCACCGCCACGGCCCGCCCCGGGAGCCGGGCCAGCAGCGGCGCCGCCACCGCCCGCAGCCGCTCCAGGGACTCCAGGTGGCGCACCCGCAGCTCCCGCTCGGCGAGCCGGGCCACCGAGCTGACCCAGGCCAGGGTCGCCGGGTGCATGGTGGCGAGCGGGCCGCTGACGTCGACCACGCCCAGCAGCTGCCCGTCCCGGGGGTCGTGCACGGGGGCCCCGGCGCAGGTCCAGTCGTGGTGGCTGGAGACGAAGTGCTCCGCCGAGAACACCTGCACCGGCCGCCGGGTCACCAGCGCGGTGCCCACCCCGTTCGTGCCGACGACCGCCTCGTCCCAGTCGGCCCCCACCGCGAAGCCCAGCCGGTCCGCCTTGCGCAGGATGCCGCTGTGCCCCTCCCGCCACAGCAGCCGCCCGTCGGCGTCGGCGACGACCATGATGTGCAGGGACTCGTCCAGCGCGGGCAGCAGCCCCTCCCGCAGCACCGGGAGGATCTCCCGCAGCGGCGAGACCTGCCGCCGCTCCTCGGTCTCGGCGGCCGACAGCATCCGGGACCTCGCGTCCCGGTCCGGGTGCACCCCGCCGGCCATCATCCGGCGCCAGGACTCGGCGATCTCCGGACGCGGGGCGGCCGGCGGGCGGTCCCCGGCCAGCGCCGCCGCCCGTACTCCCTTGAGCAGACGTGCGGCGTCCCGCGCGTCCATGGCCGAGATGCGCGCCACGTCGACCGTGCTGCCTGCGGTGTTGGCCACCGGAACCTCCCCGTGCTGAACAGGACGTACTGCGGAAGCCGTCGAGGCCGGCGTACGCGACCCTTCCCCGGGCACGTGCGGCGGGCACCTGCGACCACCTGTGGACCGAAGGGTTGCAACGGTATGCAACTCTCGCCAACCCCCGGCCGTGCGACCGAAACTATCGGCACGCCGCAGAGCGGCGTGACAGCTCCTTCCTCGGGGCTCTTGGGACCAGGGGTGGTGCCGAGTCGGCGCGGCGCCACCCCCGGACCCACCAGGACGGGTTCGGATCCCGGCGCTGAACGGTTCACGGTCGCGGTGGTTTGGGGACCGCCGCGGCCCCGCGGTCCCGGGTGGTTTGGGGACCACCCGCGAACCGCGCGAACCGCAGCGGTCAGGGGACCGCGCTCAGCCCGAGATCCGCGCCCGCGCCACCACCGCGCCCAGGTCCAGGCCGTGCGGCAGCGTTCCGAAGGCCGACCCCCGGTCACCGCCGAGCCGCGACGCGCAGAACGCGTCCGCCACCTCCGGCGGGGCCCACCGCACCAGCAGCGCACCCTGGAGCACCAGGGCCATCCGCTCCACCACCCGGCGGGCCCGGCCCTCGATCCCCTCCAGGTCCGCGAGGTCCGTGAACAGGTCCCTGAAGGCCGCGTCCAGCCGGTGGTCGGCGCCCCGCGCCAGGCCGACCTCCTGGAGGAAGGCGTTCAGCGCCTGCGGCTCCCGCCGGAGGGCGCGCAGGGCGTCCAGCGCCTGCACGTTGCCCGAACCCTCCCAGATGGAGTTCACCGGGGATTCGCGCAGCAGTCTCGGCAGTCCGGACTCCTCTACGTAGCCGTTGCCCCCCAGACACTCCAGTGCCTCCGCCACCATCGGCGTACAGCGCTTGGTCACCCAGTACTTCGCCACGGGCACCGCCAGGCGCAGGAAGGCCGACTCCTGCTCCGTCCCCGCGTCGCAGGCGGCCGCCAGGCGCAGGGCCAGCACGGTCGCCGCCTCCGACTCCAGGGCCAGGTCGGCCAGGACGTTGCGCATCAGCGGCTGCCCGATGAGCGGCGCTCCGAAAACAGAGCGGTGCTCCGCATGGTGGACGGCCTGCGTCAGCGCCTGCCGCATCAGCGAGGCCGAGCCCACCACGCAGTCCAGCCGGGTCGCCGCGACCATCCCGATGACGGTCCGCACCCCCCGGCCCTCCTCGCCCACCCGCCGCGCCCAGGTCCCGTCGAACTCGACCTCCCCCGAGGCGTTCGACCGGTTCCCCATCTTGTCCTTCAGCCGCTGGAGCGCGAACGGGTTGCGCGCCCCGTCCGGCAGCACCCGCGGCACCAGGAAGCACGTCAGCCCGCCCGGCGCCTGCGCCAGCACCAGGAAGCCGTCCGACATCGGCGCCGAGCAGAACCACTTGTGCCCGGTCAGCAGGTACTCCCCGGAGGCGCCCAGCGGCACCGCCGCCGTCGTGTTCGCCCGTACGTCGCTGCCCCCCTGCTTCTCCGTCATCGCCATCCCGAAGAGCACCCCGGCCTTCAGCGCGGGCGGCCGCAGCCCCTGCTCGTACACGTGCGAGGTCAGCTTCGGCTCCCACAGCGCGGCCAGCTCCGGATCCGCCCGCAGCGCCAGCACCGCCGCGTGCGTCATCGACACCGGACAGCCGTGCCCCGCCTCGGCCTGCGACCACACGAAGAAGCCCGCCGCCCGGCGCAGGTGCCCCGACGGCCGCCCCCAGGCGTCGGTCAGCCCGGCGCCCACCGCGTGCCCCAGCAGCCGGTGCCACGCCCGGGGGAACTCCACCTCGTCGATCCGGTTGCCGTAGCGGTCGTGGGTCCGCAGCACCGGCGGGTTCTCGTTCGCCTCGCGGCCCCACCGCTGGGCCTGCGCCGAGCCCGCCGCGCGCCCCAGTTCGGCGAGCTCCCGCCGCACCTCGTCGCGGACCTCCGCAGCCGCGTCCGCGAGGTGGCGGTCCACCGCCTCCGTGAGGGCCCGGTCGCCGAGGTAGACCTCGTACCCGACGAGCGGCGGGGCCTGGTTGCTGACTGTGTGGGTGGTGGCTGCCATGCGGCTACGGTAAGGACGTGCAGCCCGCAAACGAAACACCCGAAAGGACCCCGGTACGCCCGGGAAGGCTCCATCGGGCCCGCGTCCTCTACCGCAACGTCTCCAAACGCAAGATGGGCTGGCTGCTCCTCAAGGACACCGTCAACTCGTGCGTCGAATACCGGATCCTCGGCCTCGCCGCCGAAGCCGCCTTCTTCACCCTCCTGTCCCTGCCCCCGCTCTTCCTCGGCCTGCTCGGCCTGCTCGGCTACGTGGACGGCTGGACCAACACCCAGTCGGTGGCCAGCATCGAGGAGAACATCCTGCGCGCGGTCGGCACCGTCCTGTCCGACCGGGGCGTCAACGACATCGCCAGACCGATGCTCGACGACGTCACCCGCGAGGGCCGCCCCGACCTGATCTCCCTCGGCTTCGCCTTCGCCCTGTGGTCGGGCTCCCGCGCCGTCAACGTCTTCATCGACACCATCACCGTCATGTACGGGCTCGACGGGCAGCGCGGCATCGTCAAGACCCGGCTGCTCTCCTTCCTCCTCTACGTCATCGCCCTGGTGATCGGCGCGATCGTGCTGCCGCTGATGGTGGTCGGCCCCGACGCCGTCGTCCGGCTGGTGCCCTGGAGCACGGAGGTGATCGCCGTCCTCTACTGGCCGGTGGTCACGCTGCTGTCCATCGCCTTCCTGACCACGCTCTACCACGTGTCCGTGCCGGTCCGCTCGCCGTGGATCGAGGACGTGCCCGGCGCGCTCGTCGCCCTCGCCATGTGGGTGCTCGGCTCCTTCCTGCTGCGGATCTACCTCACCAACACCGTGGAGGGCCCGACCATCTACGGCTCGCTGGCCGCGCCCGTCGCGATCCTGCTGTGGATCGGCATCTCGGCCTTCGCGGTGCTCGTCGGCGCGGCCGTCAACGCCGCCATCGACCGGGTCTGGCCCTCGGTGGCCACCGCCGCGGCGCGCGAGGCGAACGAGCGGGTCCGCGAGGCCGAGGCCGCCCGGCTCGTCGCCCGCGCCGCCGCCTGGCGGGCCCTGGCCGAGGGGGAGTCCGAGGACGACGAGGACGCCGGGATGCCCTCCGAGTTCCCCGAGCGCTGGTCGAACTTCCTGCCCCCGGACGACTACACCTCCCGCCTGCGCAAACACTGAACCGCCGCGGCCGCCCGCGCGGCGCCCCCCTAGGCTTGCGGTGTGTACGAGGAAGCGCCGTCCCGGTCCGTCCCCGGAGCCGTGGTCTGGCGGGCCCGGGGACCCGGCGGGCCCGTGCTGCCCGACGGGTGCATGGACCTGCTCTGGATCGAGGGCCGGCTGCTCGTGGCCGGCCCCGACACCGGCCCGCACCCCGCCGGAGAGGTCCCCGGCCGCTCCTTCGCGGGACTGCGGCTCGCCCCCGGCACCGCGCCCGCGCTGCTCGGCGTACCGGCCCGCGCACTGCGCGACCGGCGGGTCGAGCTGGCCGACCTGTGGCCCGGCCCCGAGGTGCGCCGGCTGACCGGTCGGACCGCCCGGTACGCGGACCCGTGCGCGGGCCTCGAAGCGCTGGCCCGGACCCGGCTCGACGCCGCGGGCCCGCCCGACCCGCTCCCCACCGAGGTGACCGCCCGGCTCCGCGCCGGGCAGCCCGTCGCCGCCATCGCCGCCGCCCTCGGCATCGGGGAGCGCCGGCTGCACCGCCGCTCCCTCGACGCCTTCGGATACGGCCCCCGCACCCTGGGCCGGGTGCTGCGCCTCCAGCGGGCGCTGGCCCTGACCCGGCGAGGGCTGGCGCAGGCCGAGGTGGCGTACGCCGCCGGGTACGCCGACCAGGCCCACCTGGCCCGCGAGGTGCGGGCCCTGGCCGGGACCACCCTGGGGGCGTGGGCGGCGGCTCAGGCGCCGTCGGGGGCTCCGGCGGACCCGGGGCCCGCGGGGGCGAACAGCGAGACCTGGCAGCCGTCCGGATCCAGGACCACCGCGTAGCGCTGCCCCCAGAAGGCGTCCCAGGGCTTCAGGTGCCCCCCGTACCCCGCGTCCGTCAGCTCCGCGTACAGCGTGTCCACCTCCGCGGGGGAGTCGCACAGGAAGGCGAGCTCGCGGCGCGGGCCCCCGGAGGGCGGGGTCCACGAGGGGTCGAAGGACCGGACGACCTCCTCGGTGTCCCAGCCGATCCGCAGCCCGCCGGGCAGGACGGCCTCCACGTGCGGCAGGCCGTCCGCGTCGGCGGGGACGTCCAGGCCGAGGCGGCGGTAGAAGGCGAGCGAGGCGGCCATGTCGGAGACGACCAGGCCGATCATGTCGAGTCGTGGGGTCATGACGGCAGGCTAGGCGGGGCCCGGGCCGGAGGTATTGAAGGAAACGGACACCGCGGCGGGCCGTCCTCCACCCGTGGGTGGAGAGGGAACCTCCACCCGGGATCCACCCCGGCGCCGATCACGGCGGGGCGGCCCGTTCCTAGCGTGAAGGGCATGGATATCGCACGTGTTCTCGTCATCGCGCTGGTCGTCGTCTTCGTCCTCGTACGCAGGTTCGGCGGACGGCCCGTCAAGGACCAGGACCGCGTGTGGGTGCTGCCCGCGGTCCTCGCCGCCGTCGGGGTGGCCGAGGGCGGGCTGACCGCCCCCGCCCACCCCGTGCTGGGCGCGGCGCTGCTCGCCGCCGGGACCGCCGCGGCCTTCGGCACCGGCCACCTCATGGGCCGCGCCATGACCCTGTGGCGCGAGCCCGACGGCACCCTCTGGGCCAAGGGCAACCGCACGGTCCTCGCCCTGTTCGGGTTCTCCCTCGCCGTCCGCGCGGCCCTCGCCCTCCTCGGGTACGCCGTGGGCGTCCCGGTGCGGAACGGGGCCCTGCTGGTGACCCTCGCGAGCTGGATCCTGGCCCAGGGCCTGGCCCTGGCCGCCCGCTCCCGCCGGGTCCCCGTCGCGGCATGAGGCGGCCGGCCCGGTGCGCCACGCCCCGCTCGGGCGGGCCTGGCTACAGTGGGCGGGGATGCCGATGCCACACACCCTGCCCCCGCTCACGAACACCCACGTCAGGGTCGCCGTCCAGGTGGCGTTGCTCGTCTGGTTCCTGCACGGCCTGCTCACACCCCCGCCCGGCGCCGCCGCGCTCGCCTGCGGGGCGGCCGGACTCGGCATGACCCTCCTCGCCGTCGTCGACGACCGGCCCCGCACCGGGGCGTGGCTCTTCGGAGCCGCCCTGGCCGCCGCCTGCGCCACCGGACTGCTGGCCCCCGCCACCCCGTGGGTGGTCCTCGTCTTCGCCGTGTGCGGCTTCGCCGCCGCCCGCCTCGGGGTCGTCCCCGCCACCGTCCTCCTCGGCGCCGGGGCCGCCGCGGCCGCCGCCGTCACCCTGCTGCGCGAGCGCGACCCCGTCGAACTGTGGAACGTCGTCGGCCTCTGCGGCATGTTCGCCTACGTCCGCGCCGGCCGGGCCCGGCGCGCCGCCGCCGAGTCCGAACGCCAGCGCGCCCTGCTCGCCGAGCGGGCCCACGTGGCGCGCGAGGTCCACGACATCCTCGCGCACTCCCTCTCCGCCCAGCTCATCCACCTGGAGAGCGCGCGCCTCACCCTGGAGGCCGGCCGCCACGAGGAGGCCGGGGTCCTGGTCGAGCGGGCCCGCGCCCTCGCCAAGGGAGGCCTGGAGGAGACCCGCCGGGCCGTCGCCGTCCTGCGCGGCGACGCCCCCGCCCCGCAGGAGGCCCTCGCGGCCCTCGTCGAGGAGTACCGCCGCACGACGGGCGCCGCCTGCGCCCTCACCGTCGACGCCGGCCCGCACCCCCTGCCGTCCGAGGCCGCCCTCGCCGTCGTCCGCACCGCGCAGGAGGCCCTGACCAACGCGCGCAAGCACGCCGCCGGGGCCGACGTGGAGATCACCCTGCGCCACCCGGGCGCGCGCTACGAGCTGTGCGTCACCGACTCCGGCGGCACCGGGCCCGCCCCGCACGCCGCCACCGGCGGCGGTTACGGCCTGGTCGGGATGGCCGAACGGGCCGAACTCATCGGAGCCGCCCTCGACGCCGGGCCGTACGGCACCGGCTTCCGCGTCCGCCTGGAAGGACCCCTCGCACCGTGACCGACAACGGCGCCCCGATCCGTGTCGTCGTGGCCGACGACCAGACCGTCGTACGGGAAGGGCTCGTGCTGCTGCTCGGCCTGCTGCCCGGCACCGAGGTGGTCGCCTCCGCCGCCGACGGAGCCGAAGCCGTCCGGCTCGTCGCCGAACACGCCCCCGACGTGGTCCTGATGGACCTGCGCATGCCCCGTACGGACGGCGTGGAGGCCACCCGCCTGATCACCGGGAACCACCCCGGGACCGGGGTCGTCGTCCTCACCACCTACAGCGACGACGCCTCCGTGCTGGACGCCCCGGCGCCCGCGGCTACCTCACCAAGGACGCCGACGCCCAGGAGATCGCCCGCGCCCTCGCCGCCGTGCGCGACGGAGCCACCAGCCTGGGCCCCGCCGCCCAGGAACGCCTCGTCGCCGCGGCCGTCGCCGCCGGGCCGCCGCCGCGGCCCCGGGCCGCCGCCCTGCCCGACGGTCTGACGGCCCGTGAGGGGGAGGTGCTCGCCCTGATCGCCGAGGGCCGCTCGAACGCCGGGATCGCCCGGCGGCTCACCATCGGCGAGTCCACCGTCAAGACGCACATCAACAACCTCTTCGCCAAGACCGGGGTCCGCGACCGCGCCCAGGCCGTCCGCTACGCCTACCGGCACGGGCTGGTGATCGATTCCGCGGATTAATCCGGTGGTGCCGCCGCACCGGGCCGGGCTATGGTTCCGGGGTACGGAGGCGCGGGGCACAACCGCCCTCCAGGAGAGCCGCGTTGGCTCGTCGAGACACCGCAGGAGGTGAGGACGTTGATGACTGTCACCGTGACGGGCGTTGCCCGCGTTCAGGAGTTCGTCCTCGTTGCCACCTCCGTGGTCTCCGGCTGACCCCATACCTCTCCGCGCGCCGCCGCGCGTGCGCTGCCGGGGCCACCCTGTGAAGGGTTCCCCTTGACTCTCCCGTCTTCTTCCCTCTCCTCCTCCTCCCTCCCGCACGCCCTCGCCGCCTACGGCTGGGACGACGCCTGGGCGGCGGAGTTCGCCCCGTACGCAGCCGAGGGACTCCTCCCCGGCCGGGTCGTCCGCGTCGACCGCGGGCAGTGCGACCTCATGACCGAGGACGGCGTCGTCCGTGCCGACACCGCCTTCGTCACCCCCCACGACCCGCTCCGCGTCATCTGCACGGGCGACTGGGCCGCCGTCGAGGCGACCGGCAGCCCGCGCTACGTGAAGGCGTACCTGCCGCGCCGCACCGCCTTCGTGCGGTCCACCTCCTCGCAGCGCTCCGAGGGGCAGATCCTCGCCGCCAACGTGGACCACGCGATCATCGCGGTCTCGCTGGCCGTCGAGCTCGACCTCGGCCGGATCGAACGCTTCCTCGCCCTGGCGTGGGAGTCGGGCGCCCAGCCGCTGGTCGTCCTGACCAAGGCCGACCTGGTCCCGGACCCCGACGTGCTCGGCCACCTCGTCCAGGACGTGGAGACCACCGCGCCCGGCGTGCAGGTCCTCACCGTCTCCTCGCACACGGGCGAGGGGACGGACGTGCTCGCGGCGATCGTCGCCGGCGGCACGAGCGTGCTGCTCGGCATCTCGGGCGCCGGCAAGTCCACGCTGGCCAACGCGCTGCTCGGCGAGGACGTCATGGACGTCCGGGCGACGCGCGACGTCGACGGCAAGGGCCGCCACACCACCACCACGCGCAACCTGCTCGCACTGCCGGGCGGAGGCGTCCTGATCGACACCCCGGGGCTGCGGGGCGTCGGCCTGTTCGACGCCGAGGCGGGGGTCGGGCAGGTGTTCTCGGAGATCGAGGACTACGCCGCCGACTGCCGCTTCCACGACTGCGCCCACGAGGCGGAGCCGGGGTGCGCGGTACGGGCGGCGGTGGCCGACGGCACGCTCCCCGAACGGCGCCTGGAGAGCTACCGCAAGCTGCTGCGCGAGAACCAGCGCATCGTGGCGAAGACGGACGCCCGCCTACGGGCGGAGATCCGCCGGGACTGGCGCGCCAAGTCGGCGGAGGGCCGCGCGAACCACGCCGCGAAGCGGGGCGGGCGCGCCTGACCGGGGAGGGGCGGCGTCCCGCCCCTCAGGCGGCCGCGTCCCGCGGGGCCGGGCGGACGTGAACGGCGGGGCGGCACCGTGCCCGCCGGAGCCGGACGCGTTCGCCGCCCCGACGGCACCGGCCTCCGGTGCGGACCGCCCGCGGCCGCGTCACCGGGCCACCCAGCCCCGTTCGTACGCGTGCCAGCCGAGCTGGAGCCGGGTGGTCACCCCGGCCAGCTCCATCAGGCCCTTCACCCGGCGCTGGACCGTGCGCAGGCCCAGCTCCAGGTGCTTGGCCACGCTGGCGTCCGTCATCCCGGCCAGCAGCAGGGTCAGGATCTCCAGATCGGTGCTGTCGGGCACGCCGCCCGACTCCTCCGGCGTCCCGCTCGCCCCCAGCACCAGGGGGACGGCCTCCCGCCAGACCGCCTCGAACAGGCCCAGCAGGGACTCCAGCAGCCCCGAGGCGTGGACGACGAGCGCCGCGGGCTCCGTGCCGTGCGCCGTGAGCGGCACCATGGCGAGGGCGCGGTCCGCGATGACCAGGCTGGTGGGGACCCGGCCCGTCACCCGGACCCGTGCGCCCCGCACCAGCGCCGTCGACGCCTCCCGGATCCCCGTGGGCAGGCCCAGCACGTCCCGCTCGATGACCACCCGGTACCCGACGCCGCGCACGGCGGCCTGCTCCTCCGTCGGCTCGTTCTCCATCCCCGACACGACCAGCGGGCGCGCGCTCGCCAGCGCGCACACCTCCTCCGCCGCACCGAGCTGGATCTGGTGGAAGCGGTGCGCGACCGCGCTCGCGCCCGTCACCACCTCCACCAGGTCGTGCACCGCCGCGTCCGCCGCCTCCGCCCGGTACTCCCGCGCCAGCAGCTCGGCGGCCAGTTCGGCCTGCTCCAGCCCCTGGCGCTGCCGGGTGAGGAGGGCGCCCAGGGCCACCGCGGGCGGTGCGGCCACCCACCGCCCGGGACGGGCCGAGGACTGCGCCGCCAGACCGTGCCGCTCCAGGTGCCGCAGGGTCCGCTCGGTCTGCGGCACCGGCAGCGTCAGCCGGCGGGCGAGGTCCGGCACCTCCGCCGCCCCCAGCGCGACCAGCGCGCGGTACGCCGACTCCTGCCCCTCGTCCAGGCCTATTGCCCCCAGCAACCCGTCCACCCCACTCTCAGACCCGTTCCGGCCCATCTTCGCCGCACCCGCGGCCCGTTTGCCAAGGTGGCGACCCCGGACCGGGGACCTTTTCGTGCATTCGGGGTTTTCCGCCGCCCGGTGCGGCCGACAATGAGGGCATGAGTCGGCAGGGCGCGCAGGACTGGTGGCAGAAGCTGTACGAGGACCCGGACGCGGGGACCGGACCCGACCCGGGGGACACGCTGGACCAGCGCTTCCGCTCGGCGTCGGTCCTGGTCGCCGCGGACGGGCCGGCCCCGCCCCAACCCCCGTCGCTCCCCGGCCCCCGGGCGGGCGGCGCCCCGCCCGCCGCGCCCGCGGTGGCACCGGAGCCGCCTCCCGCCGCGCCCCCGGTGGCACCGGAGCCGCCTCCCGCCGCGCCCGCGCCGCTGCGGCTGGACAAGACCGCCGCGCCCGTCCCGCCGCCCCGCCGCGACTCCCGGGTGACGGGGGCCACCGGGTACGCGGAAGGCGACGTGGCGGTGCCGCCCGCCCCGCCCCGCCCCGACACCCCGCCGCGGGCGGAGCGGGAGCCACGGCCGGAGCCCGCCGGCCGGCCCGTGGTCAGCCACCTCGGGGACCGGGCCCCCACCTACGCCGCCGAGCCGGGAGCGCTCCCGGCCGCCGACCCCGCCGCCCTGGACTCCCTCACCCCCGACACCGTCCTGGAGGGCGCCCGCTACGGCACGTACACCCTGCGCGCCGCCTCGGTGCGCGGGGACTCCGCCCGCTACCGGGGCGACGCCCGCCGGGACTTCCTGCTCACCGCCCGCTTCGGCAGTGGGGACGACGCCCTCGTCCTGGTGGTCCTGGCCGGCGGGGACCGGGCCGCCCCCGGCGCCCGCGAGGCCGCCGCCGAACTGGGGCACTCCGTCGCGGCGGCCGTCGGGCGCAGCCGGGAGCGGCTGGCCGAGGACATCCGCACGGGCCGCCGCGAGGCCCTGCTGTCGGGGCTCCAGCGGCTCACCGACCGGGGCTACGGGCGGCTGCGGGCCCGGGCCGCCGAACTCGGGCTCGACGAGGAGGCGTACACCGCCGGGCTGCGCGGACTGCTGCTGCCCCTGGACCCCCAGTGCCCCCACCGGATCTGCTTCGGCGCAGGCGCGGGCGGGGTCTTCCGGCTCCGCGGGGGCCGTTGGCAGGACCTGGAGGAGGACACGGGCGGGGCCGCCGGGTTCCGGTTCCGTGCCTCCGCGGCCCGCCCGGGCGACACCCTGCTGCTCTGCTCCGGAGGCCTCGCGGACCCCATGCGCGAGGAGGGCCTGCTCCCGGCCGAGCTCGCGTCCCGCTGGTCCCAGGGCGACCCGCCCGGTCTGGCGGCCTTCCTCGCGGACACCCAGGTCCGCCTCAAGGGCTACGCCGACGACCGGACGGCCGCCGCGGTCTGGGAGGCGTGACCCGCTCCCGTCAAGGGGGTGCGAGGCCGGAGGGCGGCGGTTCCCCGTTGCCGGTGCGAGATTTCCTCCCCCTCGTGCAGTACGGCCCGCCCGTCAAAGTGCCCTTCTCGGGCATCCCGTGGGCGGAACGGGCGGGGGGAACCCACCGCTTTCCGGCCTCCGCCCGGACGGGCCGCGGGGCATGACGGGACGTACGCCGCCGGGTGCCGCCCCGGTGAACGCGGTGGCGGGGCGCGCCGGGCTGTCGGTTCCACCGAAGGACGGTGTCCGCGGGGTGACCGGATTCGCACCATCGGACAGCGGGACCGTGTCCGCCGGGGGTGCCGCCCGGCGGGCGCGGATGGCCGGATCCCGGCGGTGCGACGGGCCCGGCCCGCGGGGGCGAAGGAGTGTGAACCCGCCCCGGGGGCATGCATTCCGTAGGCCTGTTCGAGAGGCGGGCACAGGAATACGGGGAGGTACATCGCCGTGCGCGTGGGGGCGAAGACCGGTAAGCCGTGGCGGAGGGGGCGGCCGGTGGCGCGCGAACCGTCGCCGGACCGGGCGGAGATGACGCGCAGCGTCCGCCGCGCCGACCTCAAGGCGGTGGGCGAGGTCCGCAGGGAGTTGCGGGAGCTGCTCCGCCACCGCTGCGGGGCCGGTACGGCCCAGGTGGCCGAACTGCTGGTCACCGAGCTCGTCACCAACGCCCTCGTCCACACGGAAGGGGGAGCCGAGGTGTCCGCGAGCGTCGAGGACGCCCGGCTGCGGGTCGAGGTCCGCGACGGCGCCGCCCGCCGGCCCCGGCCGCACGTACCGTCCGCCGACGACGGTACGCACGGAAGGGGGCTGGTCCTGGTGGAGACGCTCGCCGACACCTGGGGCGTGGATCCGCCGGCGCTGGGGCCGGGCAAGGTCGTCTGGTTCGAGCTGGAGGACGCCGGGTAGCCGCGCAGCGGCCCGGGGCGTGCGACGGCGGGGCCGCCCGAAGGCCGCCCCGCCGAGGCGTACGCCGGCATCCGGCTCGTGGGCCGGTCAGCCGAACTGCTGCTCCAGGTCCTTCAGTTTGCGCTCCAGTGAGTCGAGCCGGGGGAGCGTCTGGGTGTCGTCCTCGGCGGTGAGGTCCACCGTCCGGGGACCGGCCGGGTCAGGGGACTCGGTTCCGTTCACGGCCTGCAGGGAGGGCCTTCGTCGCAAGGGCAGCTGTCCCGCTTCCGATATGGCCGGCTCCGCGCCGACCGGCGCGGAGCCCGTTCCGGGGGTCAGCCCCGGCAGGTCGACCTGACGCGCCCGGGCCCGCCCGAACGCCCTGTGCTGCCGGCCCAGCGCCTTGATGCGGGCGCGGTCCAGGCGGTGCTGCTCCCGCCTGCGGTGCCGGTCCTGCTCCCGCTCCTTCTTGTCCTCGCGCACCTCGTCGACCGCCTCGTCGAGCGTGCGCACGCCCTCCAGGAGCATCAGCGACCAGGCGCCGAAGGTCTCGCGGGGGGCCCGCAGCCAGCGGACCATGCGGATCTGCGGCAGCGGGCGCGGGATCAGGCCCTGCTCGCGCAGCGCCGCCCGGCGGGTCTGCTTGAGGGCGCGGTCGAAGAGCACGGCCGCCGAGAGCGACATGCCGGCGAAGAACTGCGGGGCGCCGTCGTGGCCCGAACCCCGGGGTGCGTGCACCCAGTTGAACCAGGCGGCCGCCCCGGCGAACAGCCAGACCAGCATCCGGGAGCCCAGGGCGGCGTCACCGTGGCTGGCCTCGCGGACGGCGAGCACCGAGCAGAACATCGCGGCGCCGTCGAGGCCGAAGGGGACCAGGTACTCCCAGCCGCCGGAGAGGTTGAGGTTCTGCCGGCCGAAGCCGACCAGCCCGTGGAAGGAGAGCGCGGCGGCCACCGCGGCGCAGCAGAAGAGCAGGACGTACGAGGCGGTGCCGTAGACGGCCTCCTTGCGCCGCCGCCGCTCCTCGCTGCGCTCCCAGCTGTCGTCGGCCGCGGCCTTCTCGCCCTCCCGCTTGCCCCGGGCCAGCACCGCCACTGCCGCAAGCACGCCCAGGATCAACAGGCCGCCGGGCAGCAGCCAGTCCAGCGATATGTCGGTCAGTCTCATGCGGTTGTCCCTTGCCTCGCGTATGCGGCTTTCCGGGCGCCATAGTGGCGCAGCAGATCCGTGGTGCACGTGGGTTTCGGGTCAAGAGGACGCCAACGGGGGGCGGGGCCCGTCGGATAGGGCGTTGTGTCTCGAACTCCCTTCCGAGGTGGCCGAGTTCTGTTCGAATGCGCTTCATCCGGCGGGGTGGGTTCAGCCGACGGCGGCCGTGAGCCGGGCGATCCTCTCCGCGTCGCGGGTGCGGGGGCAGGTGGTGCAGGTGTCCTCGGGGCGGACCGTGTAGAAGAAGCAGCAGCCGGCCCGGTCCCGGGTGGTCAGCTCCGTCCCGCAGGGCCCGGCGAGCGTGCGGAAGCGCGCCCCGGCCGGGTACGGGGCCAGCGCGCCCGGCAGGAGCAGCTCCAGCTCGCGCACCGCCCGCCGCTCCTCGCCGAGCAGGCTCCCGAGGTACCAGAGGCCCTCGACGACCTCGTCGGCGGCCGTGGCCCACAGGGCGCGCGGGCCCCGCCGCATCCGCGGGCCGAACCCCTCCAGCAGCGGACCCAGGTGCTCGGCCACCGCCGCCCGCACCTCCTCGCGCAGCGCCTCCTCGCCGGCCACGGTCCGCGCCCCGGGGAGGGCGGCCGCCGGATCGCCGGGCAGGCAGGCGAACTCCTCGACGCGCACCGACATCCGCCCCTCGGTCCGGTGGAAGGCCACCCGGTCCACGGGCAGCCGCGGCACCCTGCGCTCCAGGAACCACGGGACCGTGATCAGCAGGCAGGCCGGCCAGGCGTAGCGGTGCAGGCCGAACCCGGCCACGACGTCGGGCCGCGCCGGCCGCCCGTAGTCCCGGACCACCTGCGCCGCGTCCCAGGCGAGGTGGGAGTCCAGGGCCCCGCCGCCCGCCGCGAGCTCGTGCGCGCCGACCCATCCCGCACCGCCGGGAAGGGGTTCGTGCGCGGCGTGCTCGCGGATCCGCAGGCCCGGGTGGGCGGCCGTGAGGCGTGCGTACGCGCGCGCCACCGGGGAGCCGGCCGGGGCGGGTGCGGGCGGGGCGGGGAGAGTCGGGCCGGGCATGGCGGACCACCGAATCGCGCGTCGGGAACGAAAAGCAAGGTTAGCCTAACCTTAGCTGATCACGGGTGGGCTGTCCGCCCCGCCTCGCGCCCGGACCCGCCCCGGGGCCGTCGCCTATCCTCGGAACCGGTCGAGACCCGGAGGAGGACCGAGTGCGCGAAGCGGCCCATGCCCTGGTGTCCGAACACCCCGTACCGACGGAAGCGGAGGCGGAATCCGCCCCGGGTGGACCGGCGCCGGCCGGTCCCCGGGTTCCGGCCCAGAAGGTGCTGCGGCACTCGGTGCGCGGACAGGTCCTCGACGCGCTGCGCGCGGCCCTGGTCGACGGGGAGCTGGTGCCGGGGGAGATCTACTCGGGTCCGGCGCTCGGCGAGCGCTTCGGGGTCTCCGCGACCCCCGTCCGCGAGGCCATGCAGCAGCTGGCGCTGGAGGGGGCGGTGGAATGCCTGCCCAACCGCGGCTTCCGGGTGCTGACCCGTACCCCCCGGAGCCTGGCGGAGCTGGCCGAGGTGCGGGGCCTGATCGAGGTGCCGGTGATGCTCCGGCTGGCCCGCTCGGTCCCCGTGGCCGCCTGGGAGGCCCTGCGCCCGGCCGTCCTCGCCACGGCCGAGGCGGCCGCCGCCGGGGACCTGCCGGCGTACGCGGAGGCGGACCGCGCCTTCCACCGCGCGGTGCTCTCGCTGGCGGGCAACGGGCAGCTGGTGCAGATCGCCGAGGAGCTGCACCGGCGGGCGCAGTGGCCGCTGCCGGGTGCTCCGCGGGTGCGGCGGGCCGATCTGGTGGCCGACGCCGCCGAGCACTCGGCCCTGCTGGAGGCCCTGATCGCCCGGGACCTCCCGGTGGTGGAGTCCCTGGTCCGCGAACACTTCGCGGGCGCTTGAGCCGTCTCTTGCGGATCCCGCCCGACCCGCGCCGCCCGGCACCGCACGTCGCCGCGTTGTCGAGGCACCCGGGTACGTCCGGTACGCGGGAGCCCCTCCGCCGTGCGGGGCACGGCGCCGGACGGCGCGGGCTCGACCGGCAGGATCCGAAAGAGACGGCCCGGCCCCCGGGCCCGCCGCGCGTGACTCGTCCCCGCCCCGCGCGCCGGCCCGCCGTCCGGGTCAGGGCGTGGCGGGGTGGAGCTGGTCCGCCAGCCAGGTGGGGATGCCGCCCAGGAGGTGGAACAGGCGCCGGGCCTCGTCCCGCAGCCGCCCGGCCTCCGGCTCCGGCTCGGCCTCGGCCAGCGCCGCCAGCGCGGGGGCCGTGCCGACCAGGAAGCCCAGGTCCTCCCGGATCCGCAGGGACTCCGCGAAGCCCCTGCGGGCCTCGGCGACCTCGCCGTCCCGCAGGGCCAGCGCGGCCAGGTGGCGCCAGGTGAAGGACAGCAGCAGCGTGTCCCCGTGCGCCTCGGCCCCCGCGTGGGCGCGGTGGTAGGCCGGCCGGGCCGCCTGGGGGGCGTCCGCCAGGTGTTCGGCGACCAGCCCCCGCCGGAAGTCCAGCAGCGGGCGGGTCCGCGACCCCGGCGACAGCAGCGCCGCGGCCCGGCCGAGCGCCGAGCGGGCCTCGTCCGCCCGGTCCCGTACGCCGAGCACGGTCGCGGCGTAGGCCAGCTGGCCCCGCTCGCAGGCGGCCGCCCCGCGCTCGTCGTCGTCCCGGGCCGTGGCCTCCGCCACCCGGAGCGCGTCCTCCGCCTCGCTCCAGCCCTGCCCGGTGAACAGGCACCGCTCCACCAGCAGCGCGGTCCGCTGGACCGCCGCCCCGGCCTCGTGCGCGTGCGGCGTCAGCAGGGCCGCCGCGTCCGTCCAACAGCCGCGCGAGCGCAGCCGCCATATCGCCCGCTGGAGGGGGTCGTCGCCCCCCGTTGATCCCGCACCGGACATGGCGGTATCCGCCACATTGCCCTCCCCGAAGCAACCAAGCAGCACGTCGTTGAGCCCTGGGGCGAAATGAGAGCACGGATCGGCTGCCTCGGCCAAGGGGTCGGGTGAACTCTTTCACAAAGTCCGGACGGTTCGTCAGCGTTCCCCGTCCGGTCCCTTCGTGGCGCCCGGCTCCCCGACCTGCGGGGCGTCAGCTCATGCGCAGTGCCAGGAAGAAATCCAGCTTGTCCTCCAGGCGCGAGAGGTCGCGCCCCGTCAGCTGCTCGATTCGCCCGACCCGGTAGCGCAGCGTGTTGACGTGGAGGTGCAGCCGCGTCGCGCAGCGGGTCCAGGAGCCGTCGCAGTCGAGGAACGCCTCCAGGGTGGGGATGAGCTCCGCCCGGTGCCGGCGGTCGTAGTCCCGCAGCGGATCCAGCAGCCGGGCCGTGAAGGCGCGGCGCACGTCGTCCGGCACGAACGGCAGCAGCAGCACGTGCGAGGCGAGCTCGTGGTGGCCGGCGGCGCAGACCCGGCCCGGACGGGCGGCGGCGACCCGGCGGGCGTGCCGGGCCTCCTCCAGCGCCCCGCGCAGCCCCTCGGCGGAGTGCACGGCCGCGCTGACGCCCAGCGTGAGCCGGCCGTCGTCGGCCAGGCCGGACGCCAGGGGCTCGCGCACGGAGGCCAGCAGGACGTCGGCGTGCAGGGCGGCGTCCGGGCCCTTGTCCTCGCCGGCGTCGCCGGGGAGCGCGGGCAGCGGCACGAGGGCGATCGCCTCGTCGCCGGCGTGGGCCACCGCGATCCGGTCGGACGGCTCCGGTCCGGACAGCGACGGGTCGACCAGGATCTCCTCCAGCAGCGACTGGGCCACCGGGCCGCCGGGGATCTCCCCGCCCTCCCAGTCCACCCGCGCCACCACGACCTGCCAGTGCGGGGCGGAGCCCAGCCCGGGCAGCAGCACCGGGGCGGCCACCCGCAGGCGGGCGGCGATCTCGGCGGGCGGCGCGCCCGTCTGGACCAGCTCCAGCACCTCCTGCGCCAGCCGGCGGCGCACCGTGCGGGCCGCGTCGCGCCGGTCCCGCTCGACGGCGATCAGCTGGGTGACCCCCTGGAGCAGGTCGAGCCGCTCGGCGGGCCAGTCGCCCGCGTCCGCCTCGACCGCCAGCAGCCAGTCGGACAGCACGCTCTCGCGCACGTCACGGGCCCCGGGGCCCTGGCCGCGGCCCGCTCCCCTGATCGGGAAGAGGGAGTAGGTAATACCCTGGATGGACAGCCGGTGCGGGCCCCTGCGGCCGGTCCGGACCGCCGCGAGGTGTTCGCTCGCCAGCGTCGCGCAGACGCCCGGGGCCAGGGGTTCGCCCGCTCCGGCGATCTGCCGGCCGGTGGGGGAGAGCACCCAGGCCCGCAGATCGAGGTCCGTGGTGAGGAGATCCAGCACCACATCGGGTCCGCCGCCCGCGGGGCCCGAGGTCATCAGCCGCCGGTGCCGGTCGACGACCGCCGCGAGGTCGCCCGCACGCTCGCCGGACACCTGCCGCACGACGTACTCGGTGATCGTGGCGAATGCAACGTCTTCGTTCACGGCGAACAGCGGGAGCCGGTTGCGCCGACAGGCTGAAACGAGATCATCGGGAATGTCCCCGAGTTCCGCCTCGCCGGCCGCGAGGCCGGCCACGCCCGCGCTCGCAAGAATTCGTACGAATGGCTCGGAGTCGGCTGAATTTCTTCGCCATGCCAGGCCGGTGAGGACGAGTTCTCCTCCCGAGAGATACCGGCTGGGATCCCTCAGGTCGGTCGTCATGACCCCGCGGACCGTCCGGTCGAGTTCTTCCTCGCCGCCCAGCAGCCGCAGCCCCAGCGCCTCGGTTTCCAGCAGTGCGCGCAGCCGCATGATGTCGCCGCCGATCTGTCTCGAATGTTGCCGTTGGAAATCGGGCAGGTCGTCGCATCCTGCCTTTCATACGAATCTACAAGACGAGGGAGGCACCCAGCCAACTCCTTCATGGTTTCGGTGACTGCACCCCGGGACCCCGGGCTTGTGTACTGGCTCCACACCGCGTTAACAGCACGTGAACGACCAGTCGAGGGCCCCTAGGCCTCCTGGCTTGAAGTGAACGGCCCGACTAAGAAGAAGAGAGCCGCACATGGACTTCCTTCGCCCCGCCAGCTGGGAGGAGGCACTCGCCGCCAAGGCCGAGTACCCCACAGCTGTGCCGATTGCGGGTGGCACCGACATCATGGTCGAGATCAACTTCGACCACCGCCGTCCGGAATACCTCCTGGACCTCAACCGCATCGAACTGCTGCGGGAGTGGGAGGTCGGCGAGGAGGTCACCCGGCTGGGCGCCTCCGTTCCGTACACCCAGATCATGGAGAACCTGCGCGGTACGCTGCCGGGTCTCGCGCTCGCCTCGCACACGGTCGCGTCCCCGCAGATCCGCAACCGCGGCGGTGTCGGCGGCAACCTCGGTTGCGCCTCCCCCGCCGGTGACTCCCACCCCGCCCTGCTGGCCGCCGGCTGCGAGGTCGAGGTCGAGTCCGTACGCGGCTCCCGCCTGATCCCGATCGACGAGTTCTACACCGGCGTGAAGCGCAACGCGCTCGCCGCCGACGAGCTCATCAAGTCGGTGCACATCAAGAACGCCACGGGCCCCCAGCAGTACTCGAAGGTCGGCACCCGCAACGCGATGGTCATCGCCGTGTGCGGCTTCGGCCTCGCGCTGCACCCCGACACCCGCACCGTCCGTACGGGCATCGGCTCGGCCGCCCCGACCCCGGTCCGGGCCAAGGCCGCCGAGGAGTTCCTGAACGCCGCGCTCGAAGAGGGCGGCTTCTGGGACAACGGCAAGGTCATCACCCCGTCGATCGCCAAGCAGTTCGGTGAGCTCGCGTCCGCCGCGTGCAACCCGATCGACGACGTCCGCGGCACGGCGAAGTACCGCCGTCACGCGGTTGGCATCCTTGCTCGCCGCCAGCTCGTCTGGACCTGGGAGCAGTACCGCGGCACCAACGGCCGCTCGCTTGAAGGGGCTGCGTAACCATGCGCGTCAATTTCACCGTCAACGGTCGTCCGCAGGAAGCCGACGACGTCTGGGAGGGCGAGTCCCTCCTCTACGTGCTGCGTGAGCGCCTGGGCCTGCCCGGGTCGAAGAACGCCTGCGAGCAGGGCGAGTGCGGTTCCTGCACCGTCCGCCTCGACGGCGTGCCGGTCTGTTCCTGCCTGGTCGCGGCCGGTCAGGTCGAGGGCCGCGACGTCGTGACCGTCGAGGGCCTGGCCGACTTCGCCAAGCAGCGCGAGGAGCACGGCCACGCCTGCGGCACCGGCGCGTGCGGCAGCGGCAAGGGCGTGTCCACGGACGAGGCCAAGCAGTGGTCCGCCAAGGGCACCGACTCCCAGACGGGCGAGGGCGTGGAGCTCTCCAACATCCAGCAGGCGTTCATCGACGCCGGCGCCGTCCAGTGCGGATTCTGCACCCCGGGCCTGCTGGTGCAGGCCGACGCGCTGCTCGAGAGCAACTCGTCCCCGTCCGACCAGGACATCCGTGAGGCCCTGTCCGGCAACCTCTGCCGCTGCACGGGCTACGAGAAGATCCTCGACGCGGTCCGCCTCGCGGCCGCCCGTCAGGGAGAGGCTGTCTGATCATGGCCAACACCCGCACCACGCCCTCCGGGACCCCGACGAACGTCACCCAGAAGCACACCAAGGGCGGCATCGGCGAGTCGACGCTCCGCCCCGACGGCACCCTCAAGGTGACCGGCGAGTTCGCCTACTCCTCGGACATGTGGCACGAGGACATGCTCTGGGGCCAGACCCTGCGCAGCACCGTCGCCCACGCCGAGATCGTCTCCATCGACATCTCCGAGGCCCTGGCCATGCCGGGCGTCTACTCGGTGCTGACGTACGACGACCTGCCGGCCGAGATGAAGAACTACGGCCTGGAGATCCAGGACACGCCGGTCCTCGCCAACGGCCGCGTACGCCACCACGGCGAGCCGGTCGCCCTCGTGGCCGCCGACCACCCGGAGACCGCCCGCCGCGCGGCCGCCAAGATCAAGATCGACTACAAGGAGCTGCCGCTCGTCACGGACGAGGCCTCCGCCCTCGCCGCCGACGCGCCGCTGATCCACCCGGGCCGCGACGACCACCACTCCGGTCACGTCCCGCACCCGAACATCGTGCACCGCCAGCCGATCATCCGCGGCAACGTGGAGGAGGCCCGCAAGCGGGCCGACGTGATCGTCGAGGGCGAGTACACCTTCGGCATGCAGGACCAGGCCTTCCTCGGCCCGGAGTCCGGCCTCGCCGTGCCCTCCGAGGACGGCGGCGTCGACCTCTACGTCGCCACCCAGTGGCTGCACTCGGACCTCAAGCAGATCGCCCCCGTCCTCGGCCTGCCCGAGGAGAAGGTGCGCATGACGCTCTCCGGCGTCGGCGGTGCCTTCGGCGGCCGCGAGGACATCTCGATGCAGATCCACGCCTGCCTCCTGGCCCTGGCCACGGGCAAGCCGGTCAAGATCGTCTACAACCGGTTCGAGTCCTTCTTCGGCCACGTGCACCGCCACCCGGCGAAGCTCTGGTACGAGCACGGCGCCACCAAGGACGGCAAGATCACGCACATGAAGTGCAGGATCGTGCTCGACGGCGGCGCCTACGCCTCGGCCTCCCCGGCCGTCGTCGGCAACGCGTCCTCCCTCTCGGTGGGCCCGTACGTCATCGACGACGTGGACATCGAGGCGGTCGCGCTCTACACGAACAACCCGCCCTGCGGCGCGATGCGCGGCTTCGGCGCCGTCCAGGCCTGCTTCGCGTACGAGGCCCAGATGGACAAGCTCGCGGCGAAGCTGGGCATGGACCCGGTCGAGTTCCGCCAGCTGAACGCCATGGAGATGGGCACGATCATGCCCACCGGCCAGGTCGTGGACTCCCCGGCCCCGGTCGCCGAGCTGCTGCGCCGGGTCAAGGCCCGCCCGCTGCCGCCGGAGCGCCAGTGGGAGACCGCCGGCGAGGCCGCGGACCTCCGCGCGCTGCCCGGCGGCCTGTCGAACACCACCCACGGCGAGGGCGTCGTCCGCGGCGTCGGCTACGCGGTCGGCATCAAGAACGTCGGCTTCTCCGAGGGCTTCGACGACTACTCCACCGCCCGCGTGCGCCTGGAGGTCATCAACGGCGAGCCCGTCGCGATGGTCCACACGGCCATGGCGGAGGTCGGCCAGGGCGGTGTCACCGTCCACGCGCAGATCGCCCGCACCGAGCTGGGCGTCACGCAGGTGACCATCCACCCGGCCGACACGCAGGTCGGCTCCGCCGGTTCCACGTCCGCCTCGCGGCAGACGTACATGACCGGTGGCGCCGTGAAGAACACCTGTGAGGCCGTGCGCGAGGCGCTGCTGGAGATGGGCCGCCGCAAGAACGGCTCGTACCACCCGGCGTGGGCCCACGCGGAGCTCCTCCTGGAGTCCGGCAAGGTCGTCACGGACGGCGGTGAGGTCCTCGCGGACATCGCCGACATCCTGGAGGACGAGGCCATCGACCTCGAACTCGAGTTCCGCCACCGCCCGACCGTCGCGTTCGACCTGGTCACCGGCCAGGGCGACGGCCACGTCCAGTACACCTTCGCCGCGCACCGCGCCGTCGTCGAGGTGGACACCGAGCTCGGCCTGGTCAAGGTCGTGGAGCTGGCGACCGCGCAGGACGTCGGCAAGGCGCTCAACATGCTCTCCGTGGTGGGCCAGATCCAGGGTGGTACCACCCAGGGCCTCGGCGTGGCGGTCATGGAAGAGATCATCGTGGACCCGAAGACCGCGAAGGTGCGCAACCCCTCCTTCACGGACTACCTGATCCCGACCATCCTCGACACCCCGACCATCCCGGTCGACGTCCTGGAGCTCGCCGACCCGAACGCGCCGTACGGCCTGCGCGGTCTGGGCGAGGCCCCGACCCTGTCGTCCACCCCGGCCGTCCTCGCGGCGATCCGGGCGGCGACCGGTCTGGAGCTCAACAAGACGCCGATCCGTCCGGAAGCCCTCACCGGGACCCTCTAGGAACGGCACGGTCCGGGGGCCGCGGGCCCCCGGACCCCCTCGACTCTCCGGGCGGTGCGACACGGGAACGTCACACTTGCCGCCCGCACCGCCCGGAGCACCGAAGTAACCGCACCGCTCGCGGTCAGCTTCACCCGGCAGTACCCCTGCAAGAACCCCCACGTAGTACCAGCGGTCACCCCCGCACTACCCGCAGTACACGCAGTGCACATTTCGCGTCGCCTCGGGCCGTCACCCCGGGTCGTGCAGCCAAACGCAGTTTCCCAAATCCCGCGTCTCCAATCTTTTTGCGGGTGCCCCTTTGAACCTTGGGAGTTAGGCACCATGACCCAGTCGTCTGTGGAGCCCAAGACCACCGCGGAAGAGGCCGGCGACGGCTCTCTGAACCCCGCCGGGCGTTCTTGGCTCGACCGTTACTTTCACATCACCCATAGAGGGTCGAGCGTCGGTACTGAAATTCGTGGCGGCGTCACGACCTTCATGGCGATGGCGTACATCCTCCTGCTCAACCCGCTGATCCTCTCCGGCAAGGACGTCGCCGGAGACACGATGAGCCAGAAGGCCCTGATCACGGCCACCGCCTTCGCCGCGGCCGCGACCACCCTCCTGATGGGCTTCATCGGCAAGGTCCCGCTGGTCCTCGCCGCCGGCCTCTCCGTCTCCGGCGTCCTGTCCTCGCAGGTCGCCCCGCAGATGACCTGGCCGCAGGCCATGGGCATGTGCGTGATGTACGGCGTCGTGATCTGTCTCCTGGTCGTCACCGGCCTCCGCGAGATGATCATGAACGCGATCCCGCTCGCGCTCAAGCACGCGATCACCATGGGCATCGGCATGTTCGTCGCCCTGATCGGTCTCGTGAAGGCCGGCTTCGTCGGCAAGGGCCCCGAGTTCGGCCCGCCGGTCCAGCTCGGATCGGTCGGCGAGCTCGCCGGCTGGCCCGTCCTGATCTTCTGCGTCACCCTGCTGAGCATCTTCATGCTCCAGGCCCGCAAGGTCCCGGGCGCGATCCTGATCGGCATCGTGGGCGGCACCGTCCTCGCGGCCGTCCTGAACGCCGTCGTGGGCATCGACCCGAAGGCCTGGAAGAACGGCCCGCCGGTCCTCGAGGGCTCCGCGATCTCCATGCCCGACTTCTCGCTCTTCGGCAAGGTCGAGTTCGGCGGCTGGGGCGACGTCGGCGTCATGACGGTCGGCATGATCGTCTTCACGCTCGTGCTCGCCGGCTTCTTCGACGCCATGGCCACCATCATCGGCGTCGGCACCGAGGCCAAGCTGGCCGACGACCAGGGCCGCATGCCGGGCCTGTCGAAGGCGCTGTTCATCGACGGCGCCGGTGGCGCCATCGGCGGCATCGCCGGCGGCTCCGGCCAGACGGTCTTCGTCGAGTCCGCCACCGGCGTCGGCGAGGGCGCCCGCACGGGCCTCGCCTCCGTCGTCAGCGGCCTGCTCTTCGCCGCCTGCCTCTTCTTCACCCCGATCACCCAGATCGTCCCGGGTGAGGTCGCCTCCGCGGCCCTGGTCGTCATCGGCGCGATGATGATGCAGAACGCCCGCCACGTGGACTGGGCCGACACGGCGACCGCGATCCCGGTCTTCCTGACCGTCGTGATCATGCCGTTCACGTACTCGATCACCCCCGGCGTCGCCGCCGGCGTGCTCTCCTACGTGGCCATCAAGGTCGCGCAGGGCAAGGCCCGCGAGATCGGCGCCTTCATGTGGGCGCTCACCGTCGTCTTCGTGGTCTTCTTCGCCCTCCACCCCATCGAGGCGTGGCTCGGCGTCAAGTAGTCCGGCGAAGATCGGTACCGGCCCGTCCGGCACCCGGCCCCCGCGGCCCGGTGCCGGACGGGTCACCACCCTTCACGCATCCCATACTGGAAACGAACCCCTCCGAGGAGGCCGCACATGCTGGACATCGCCGAGGAACTGAACCGGTGGGTCGAGCAGGGACGTGACTTCGCCGTGGCCACCGTGGTGGCGGTCGGCGGCAGCGCGCCCCGGCAGCCCGGAGCCGCCCTCGCCGTCGACGGCGAGGGCGCGGCCATCGGCTCCGTTTCCGGCGGATGCGTGGAGGGTGCGGTGTACGAGCTGTGCCGGCAGGCCCTCGAAGACGGCGAGACCGTCCAGGAGCGCTTCGGCTACAGCGACGACGACGCCTTCGCCGTGGGTCTGACCTGCGGCGGGATCATCGACATCCTGGTCACCCCGGTTCCCGTGGGCTCCCCGCAGCGCGAGGCCCTCGCCACCGCCCTGCGCGCCGCCTCCCGGGGCGAGGCGGCGGCCCTGGCCCGGATAGCCGAGGGCCCGGCCGAGCTCAAGGGCCGCGCCCTGGTCGTCCTCGGCGACGGCGCCCGCGAGGGCGGCTTCGGCGGCCACCCCGAGCTGGACCGCACCATCGCCGAGGAGGCCCGTGCCATGCTGGACGCCGGGAAGACCGGCGTCCTGGAGATCGGCGCCGACGGCCGGCTCTGCGGAGAGCCCCTCAAGGTCCTCGTCGAGTCCAGCGTCCCGCCCCCGCGGATGATCGTCTTCGGTGCCATCGACTTCGCCTCCGCCCTGGTGCGGATCGGCAAGTTCCTCGGCTACCACGTGACGCTGTGCGACGCCCGGCCCGTGTTCGCCACGAAGAAGCGATTCCCCGAGGCCGACGAGATCGTGGTCGACTGGCCCCACCGCTACCTGGAGGCCGAGGCCGGCTCCGGCGGCGTCGACGCCCGCACCGTCCTGTGCGTGCTCACCCACGACGCCAAGTTCGACGTCCCGCTCCTCGAACTGGCCCTCAAGCTCCCCGTCGCCTACGTCGGCGCCATGGGCTCCCGCCGCACGCACGAGGACCGCAACAAGAGGCTGCGCGACGTCGGCGTGACCGAGCTCGAACTGGCCCGCCTGCGCTCCCCGATCGGCCTGGACCTGGGCGCCCGCTCCCCGGAGGAGACCGCGCTGTCCATCGCCGCCGAGATCGTGGCGAACCGCCGCGGCGGCAGCGGAGCCGCCCTGACCGGCGCGCACATCCCGATCCACCGGGACTCCTCGAACACCGTGATCGGCCGCATCGGCTCCGTGGCCTGAGGCGGCGGTCCACCGGCCCGACTCCGCCGTGACGGCGGCCCGATGACAGAAGGCGCAGCCCCGAGGGTTGCGCCTTCTTGCCGTCCCGCCTACTTTACCGCCCGGTAACGGCGCTACTTCACAACGGAGTTGAGCGGATGTCCCGGTACGGTCGCACCTTCCCGCGCACCCCTTCGCGCACCCTGCGCCTCGCCTGCGCCCTGGCGCTGGCGGGCCTCGCGGCCGCGCTGGGCCCGGCCGCCGCCGCGTCCTCGCCGGCGGCGGCGCCGCAGCCCGCCGCCGCCGGACTGCGGGAGGTGCTCTTCGTCGGCAACAACTGGGAGGGCACCGCCGACGTCCTCGCCTCCACCGGCGACCTCGCCCGCGTCGGCAGGATCAACGTGATCCCCGACAAGGAGGAGCGGCTGCGGGAGATCTACCTCAACCCCGTCAGGCTCGGCTTCTTCCTCGGCATCCGGGCCACGGCCGGCGAGGGCCACGACCAGTTCGTCGACGACATGTACACCACCCCGGACGGCACGGCGGTGGTCGTCTCGCGCCCCAGCTTCGCCGACGTCGTCTCCGTGGACCTGCGCTCCGGACGGATCAACTGGCGCTTCCCGGTGGCCGGTTACCGCTCCGACCACATGGCCGTCTCGCCCGACGGCACCCGGGTGGCCGTCTCCGCCTCCACCGCCGGCACCGTCCACGTCCTGGACATCGCCACCGGCCGGCAGGTCGGCTCCTTCGCCACCGGCGACAAACCGCACGAGAACACCTTCACCCAGGGCGGCCGCCTCCTGTGGAACAGCTCCATCGGCGACGTCACCTCCGCCCTCGACGCGCCCTGGCTGGACTGGACGAAGGGCGACCGCAGGCTCACCGTCGTCGACGCGCAGACCTTCCGCACGGTCCGCACCGTCGACATGCGCGAACGGCTGGACGCCTTCGGCCGCAAGGACCTCTCCGACGCCGTCCGCCCGATGGCCTTCACCCCCGACGAGTCGAAGCTCTACTTCCAGGTGTCGTTCTTCAACGGCCTCGTGGAGTACGACGTCGCCACCGACCGGATCACCCGGGTCAAGACCCTCCCGGCGAACCCCGCCACCAGCACCGACCGCACCACCTGGGTCAACGACTCGCGCCACCACGGGCTGTCCATGAGCCCCGACGGCAGCAGGCTCTGCGTCGCCGGCACGATGGACGACTACGCCACCGTCGTGGACCGCGCCACCCTCGCCGAGGGCCCGCTGGTCCCCGCCGACAAGCCCTACTGGGCCACCGTCGACGGCAACGGCAAGGGCTGCGTCATCTCCGAGAGCGGCGCCGACCGGGTCACCGCCATCGACTTCGCGACCGGGGCCAAGCGGGTCTCCGTCCCCGTCGGCGACCACCCCCAGCGGGTCCGCCTCGGCCGCGTCCCGGCCGACTGGAGCGGGCCCGGCGTCCGGCAGGCCCCGGCGGCCGCCCGGGAGTAGCGTGGGAAGGGGGAGCAGCCCCCGCGTCCCGCGCCCACCGAGGAGGGCCGCGCGCATGTCCACACTGCCCCGACCGCACCGCCGCGCCGCCCGCGGTGCGGCCCTCGCCCTCACCCTGCTCCTCGCGGCCCCCGCGGCCGGCACGGCCCTCGCCGCCCCCGCCGCGAGCGACCCCGGAGACATCGCGGTGGGGGACTGCTTCAACAGCGCCGCCGACGTCAAGGACTACAAGACCGACGAGGTGGCCCGCGGGCCCTCGTCGGTGGACCTCGTGCCCTGCGGCCGGCCGCACCAGTCCGAGGCGTTCGCCGTCGTCACCCTCCCGGAAGGGCCGTTCCCCGGCGACAAGAAGATCATCTCGATCGCCAACGAGAAGTGCGGCGCCAAGGAGGTCGCCGCCTACGCGGGCGCCGGAGCGAAGATCCCGGACACGATGGCCGTGTACTTCTACCTCCCCACCTCCGCCACCTGGGACCACGGCCAGCGGCGGATCACCTGCTTCCTCGCCGACTCCGCCGGCCGGACCACCGGCTCGGTCCGCACCGGCGCATCCTGAGTTCGCGCAGATCAGGCCACTATGGTGCGAGCGGTCCCCGATGACCGATTAGTCTCCTGATCATGGTGGACATCCGCGAGGTACCCGAGGACGACATCGCCCGCGCCCAGGAGCACGCCTACCTGGCCTTCCACGACCGGCCCGAGCCGGAAGGGCGCGAACGCCACCACGCCCTGCTGAGCCGCTGCGACCGGCTCGGCGCCTACGACGGGGACGCCCTCGTCGGCTTCATGGCCGCGCACCCCTTCCGGCTCTCCGTCCCCGGCTCCGAACTCTCCTGTCCCGGACTCACCTTCGTCTCCGTCGCCCCCACCCACCGGCGGCGCGGCGTCCTCACCGCCCTCATGGACGAGCAGCTGCGCCGCGCCGCGGCCGCCGGCAGCCCGCTGGTGTGCCTGTGGGCCTCCGAGGCCGCCATCTACGGCCGCTTCGGCTACGGCCCCGCCACCCAGGGCCTCACCGTCGAGATCGACTCCAGCCGCCCGCTCGCCCTGCGCATCGACCCCGACCCCCGCCCCCTGCGGCTGGTCGACCCGGCCGACGCCCTCGCCGTCATCGGCCCCTGCCACGAGGCCGCCCGCCGCACCCGGGCCGGCCGGCCCAGCCGCAGCCCCGCGCGGTGGACCGAGGAGTGGCTCTGTGAACAGGACGAGGAGGACAAGGAGTTCGGCCCGCCCCGGATCGCCGCCCTCGGTGCCCCCGGGGAGCCCGTGGCGGGCTACGTCCTCTACCGCACCAAGCAGGAGGACGCCGACGGGAACACCCGCGGCACCGGACTGGTCCGCGTCGACGAACTGGAGGCCGAGACCCCCGCCGTCGCCGCCGCCCTGTGGGACTACACGGCCTCCCTCGACCTGACCGGTACCGTCCGGGCCTGGGGCCGGCCGGTGGACGACCCCCTGCTCCACTTCGCCGCCGACCGCGACCAGGTCAGGGTCACCGCCCAGTTCCCGGCGCTCTGGCTGCGCCTGGTCGACGTGCGGGAGGCGCTGACCGCGCGGTCGTGGGCCGCGCCGGTGGAACTCGTACTGGAGGTGGCCGACGGGCGGCTGCCCGCCAACTCCGGGCGGTTCCGGCTCAAGGCGGGGCCGGGCGGAGCGGCGTACGAACCCGCCCGCGCGGAACCCGACCTGACCCTCGGCGTACGGGAGCTGGCCGCCTGCTACCTGGGCGGCACCCGGGTCGCGGAGCTGGTGGCCGCCGGGCTGGTGGCCGAGCACACCCCCGGCGCGGCGGCCGCACTGGACGCGGCCCTGCGCACACGCCTGCTGCCGCACACCGCCGACGAGTTCTGACGGAGCGGCCCCGACGGCGGCGCCGAAGGCCTGGCGGGGGTGCGGCGGGGCGTGACGGGGGTGCGGCGGGGGCGGGCGAGCGGACCGCCCCCGCCGCCGCCCGGCTCAGGCGGGCAGCCCGATCCGCGCCGCCGCCATGCCGAAGCCGCTGCCCAGGACGGCGGTGGACAGTCCGTCGCCCTGCCGGCGCAGATCCTCCTCACGATAACGCCGCGCCTTCAGGTGCCAGTTGAGGATCCCAGCCAGCCAGTCCCGCAGTTCGCCCGCGTAGGCGTCGAGACCGGCCCGGGCGGCGGCGTCCAGCTTCCGGTCCTCGCACAGCCGCGGCAGCTGGGTCGCGACGATGTGCTGGAACTCCTCCACGCGCCGGTCCATGAGGGAGTGGCAGATGTGGAGGGCCTCCGGATAGCCGATGTCGAAGAAGTTCCGGGTCACCACCAGGTGGTTGTGCATGTCGCCCTCGAACTCCACCTCCTTCTGGTAGGAGAAGATGTCGTTGACGAGGCAGGCGATGTCCGCGGCCGCGTTCTCCAGCGACCGGACGGTCCCCGAGCGGTAGATCTCCCCGGGGACGCCCCGGCCCTCGTGACCGAGCCGGCACATGTACATGGTCAGTTGCGAGCCGAAGGTGCGGCGGCGCATCTCCGCGTAGTCCACCGGGTCCGGGACGCGGTGGTGGGCCAGGTTCTCCACCTCCCACACCCAGCTCTCCAGCATGTCCACCATGGTCGCCCGGAACTCGGTGCGGGCGACCCCGGTCATGCCCGCGACGGTCCGTTCCCACAGGTCGGCGAGGGACCGTTCCATCACGGTGACCGGCTCCGGCCCGGGACCGGCTCCGTCCGCAGGCATCATCGACAGGAGCCGTGCCGTGGTGGCCTTGGCCGCCGCGACGTTCCCGGACCGCCCGAACACCAGCGGGTAGTAGTCGTCCGCGTACGTCCCCCAGGTCAGCCAGCAGGCGCTGAGCAGCAGTTCCCCGGCCGTGGCGTCGGGGTCGATGCCGGCCGAGCAGAGGGCGAAGTCGTAGCCGCGCAGCCTCCGTTCGGTCCAGATCGCCGAGCCGGGGTCACCGGGCTGCGGCTCCAGCAGCCCCATGCTCCGGGCCCACTCCACCGAGCCCTCGCGGGCGTGCGCGAGGTGCGGGCTCAGGGACAGCTCGAACGGCAGGCGCATCTCGGGGACCACCGAGGGGCCGGTGCGTTCGAAGGGGGTGAAGGAGAAGGAGCGGCGGCGCATCTCCATGGACCGCCGGGTGAAGACCGAGCCCAGGTCGAAGGCGCTGGTCCCGAGCCCGCTCGGCAGGAAGGGGAGGGACAGCCGGGCGGTGGGCCTGGCCCCCTCGTTCATGTAGCGGCTGGAGACCGTGTGCCACTCGTGTCCGCCGGACTGCCAGTCCTGGAGGCCCTTGACGTAGGCGAGGACGGCCGCGATCTCGTCCGGGGCGAGGGCGTGGTCGGCGAAGAGCCGGGGGAGTTCGGCGAGGGCGGTCTGTTCGAACTGCAGCAGGCGGGAGGTGATCAGGTCGTTGGAGATCTCGGCGGCCTCCTGCGTGGAGCAGCCGAGGAAGGTCTCCAGCACCAGCACGGCGTTGGAGAGTTCGCCCTCGTCTCCGACCTCGCGCTGGTAGGAGAAGATGTCGTTCCTGACGTGCACGGCGTCGGAGAAGGAGTCGCGCAGGACGGCCAGCGGGCGCGCGTGCGCCACGCGCGCCGGCACCTCCGCGGCCACGTACTCGACCAGCCCCGCCGACCAGGGGGCGCCGCCCACCTTGCGGCGCATCTCGATGTACTCGAGGGGGTTCGCCACCCGCCCGATGTCGATGTTGGCGAGCTCCCACATGGACTCGTCGAGCAGGTTCTTCGTGGACAGGGCGAACCGCTCGCGCCAGTCCGCCGACATGGCCGGGACGGTGCGCACCCACAGGTCCGCGAGCCCGGCCTCGACCGGATTGGTCGCCTCGGGGAAACCTTCCGCCAGGTCCATGGGCATGAAGGCGGCGAGCCGGTCGAGGTACGCCCTCGCGCCGTCGCGGTCCTGGGAGCGCTTGTACATCTCCAGGAAGTGGTCGTCGAAGAAGAACACCCACACGTACCAGTCGGTGACCAGGGACAGCGCCGCGGCGTCGCAGTCGGGGTGGGTGTACGCGCAGAGCAGGGCGTAGTCGTGCGAGTCGAGGTCCCGCTCCTCCCACACCCCCGACCCCTCCAGCATCCCCAGCCCCCGCGCCCAGCCCTTGGTGTGGGCCCTGGCCTCCTCCAGGTGGGGGTTCAGCCGCGCCGGGTACGGCACGTAGAACTCCGGCAGTTGAAACGGCTGCTGCGTCACGACGGGGCGGGCCTTTCGTCCGGGGCACGGGGGCCGACGGACCCGGCCCCCGCACGAGATCAGCAGTGCCCTACCCCCGGCATCCGGCGGACACGTCCCGTTTCACCGCTTCAGGTGACACCCGCCCCGTTCCCCGGCGCGGGGGGCCGCCGGGGGGTACCGGGGGCCGTGCTGGTGTCGGAGCTTCGGATGGGTGTCTGGTTTGTGTAGTTTTTTCGGTGTATGGAGTGTCCGGTTCTGGAGGGAACGCGTATGTCATCCATCGATCTGAGCAAGGTGCTGGACAAGGCCTGGGAGGACAAGCCGCTCGCCGAGATCCTCTCCGCGCCCGTCGCCGCGCTGAAGGGCGTCACCGACAAGGACGGGGAACTGCTGCACGAGGCCTTCGGGGTGAAGACCGTCGCCGACTTCGGGACCCTCAAGTTCGCCCGGTGGGCCGCGGCGCTCGTCGCGCTGAACCAGACCGCCAAGGTGTAGCGGCCGGAGGGTCGACAGCGGAACGGGCCGGCCTCCCCACCCTGGGAAGGGTGGGGAGGCCGGCCCGTAGCGTGCGGAACCGGGTGCCTACTCGGCCTCGCCCTCCAGGTTGCCCTCCGTGTCCAGGTAGACCTGGCGGAGGGATTCGAGGATCTGCGGGTCCGGCTTCTCCCACATGCCGCGGGACTCGGCCTCCAGGAGGCGTTCGGCGATGCCGTGGAGGGCCCAGGGGTTGGCCTCCTCCAGGAAGGCGCGGTTCGCCGGGTCCAGGACGTACGTCTCCGTCAGCTTGTCGTACATCCAGTCCGCGACCACGCCCGTCGTGGCGTCGTAGCCGAAGAGGTAGTCGACCGTCGCCGCGAGTTCGAAGGCGCCCTTGTAGCCGTGGCGGCGCATCGCCTCGATCCACTTGGGGTTGACCACGCGGGCGCGGAAGACCCGGCTCGTCTCCTCCACGAGGGTGCGGGTCTTGACCGTCTCCGGGCGGGTGGAGTCGCCGATGTAGGCCTCGGGGGCCGTGCCGCGCAGGGCGCGGACGGTGGCCACCATGCCGCCGTGGTACTGGAAGTAGTCGTCCGAGTCCGCGATGTCGTGCTCGCGGGTGTCCGTGTTCTTCGCGGCGACGGTGATGCGCTTGTACGCCGTCTCCATCTCGGTGCGCGCCGGGCGGCCCTCCAGACCGCGGCCGTACGCGTAGCCGCCCCAGACCGTGTAGACCTCCGCGAGGTCGGCGTCGGTGCGCCAGTCGCGGGAGTCGATCAGCTGGAGGATGCCCGCGCCGTAGGTGCCGGGTCGGGAGCCGAAGATGCGGGTCGTCGCCTTGCGCTCGTCGCCGTGGGCGGCGAGGTCGGCCTGGGCGTGGGCGCGGATGAAGTTCTCGGTGTGCGGCTCGTCCAGGGAGGCCGCCAGCCGGACCGCGTCGTCGAGGAGGCCGATGACGTGCGGGAACGCGTCGCGGAAGAAGCCCGAGATGCGGAGGGTGACGTCGATGCGGGGACGGTTCAGTTCCGCGAGGGGGATCGCCTCGATGCCCGTGACGCGGCGCGAGGCCTCGTCCCAGACCGGGCGGACGCCCAGGAGGGCCAGGGCTTCGGCCACGTCGTCGCCGGCCGTGCGCATGGCGCTGGTGCCCCACAGGGACAGGCCGACCGAGGCGGGCCACTCGTCCTCGTGGTCGGCGCGGTAGCGGGCCAGGAGGGAGTCGGCCAGGGCCTGGCCCGTCTCCCACGCCAGGCGGGAGGGGACGGCCTTCGGGTCGACCGAGTAGAAGTTGCGGCCGGTCGGGAGGACGTTGACCAGGCCGCGCAGCGGGGAGCCCGAAGGGCCGGCCGGGACGAAGCCGCCGTCCAGGGCGCGGACCACGTGGGCGATCTCGTCCGTGGTGCCGGCCAGGCGGGGGACGACCTCGTGCGCGGCGAAGGCGAGGATGTCGGAGACGGCTGCCGGGTGGCCCGCCGCGACCGCGGCCACCGCCGACGGGGCCCAGTCCGCGTCCTCCATCGCCTGGACCAGGGCGCGGGCGGTCTCCTCGACGGCGTCCGCCGAGGTGCGGGTGGCCGCCGACTCGTCGAGGCCGAGGGCCTCGCGCAGGCCGGGCAGCGCGGAGGTGCCGCCCCAGATCTGGCGGGCGCGCAGGATGGAGAGGACCAGGTTGACGCGGGCCTCGCCGGTCGGGGCGCCGCCCAGGACGTGCAGGCCGTCGCGGATCTGGGCGTCCTTGACCTCGCACAGCCAGCCGTCGACGTGGAGGAGGAAGTCGTCGAAGCCGTCGTCGTCCGGGCGCTCCTCCAGGCCCAGGTCGTGGTCGAGCTTCGCCGCCTGGATCAGGGTCCAGATCTGGGCGCGGATGGCCGGGAGCTTCGACGGGTCCATGGAGCTGATCTGGGCGTACTCGTCCAGGTGCTGCTCCAGGCGGGCGATGTCGCCGTACGACTCGGCGCGCGCCATCGGCGGGACCAGGTGGTCGACCAGGGTGGCGTGCACCCGGCGCTTGGCCTGCGTGCCCTCGCCCGGGTCGTTGACCAGGAAGGGGTAGACCAGGGGCAGGTCACCGAGGGCGGCGTCCGGGGAGCAGGAGGCCGACAGGCCCGCGTTCTTGCCGGGCAGCCACTCCAGGTTCCCGTGCTTGCCCAGGTGGATCATCGCGTCGGCGCCGAAGCCGCCGTCCTGCGCGGCCGCCTGGATCCAGCGGTACGCGGCCAGGTAGTGGTGCGAGGGCGGCAGGTCCGGGTCGTGGTAGATCGCGATCGGGTTCTCGCCGAAGCCGCGCGGCGGCTGGATGAGGATGAGGAGGTTCCCGCGGCGCAGGGCCGCCAGGACGATGTCGCCCTCCGGGTTCGCGGAACGGTCCACGAACATGTTGCCCGGGGCCTCGCCCCAGTGCTCCTCGACGCTCTCGCGCAGGTCGGCCGGGAGTTCGGCGAACCAGCGCTTGTAGTCGGCCGCCGGGATGCGGACCGGGTTGCGGGCCAGCTGCTCCTCGGTGAGCCAGTCCTGGTCGTGGCCGCCGGCCTCGATCAGGGCGCGGATCAGCTCGTCGCCGTCACCCGAGACCAGACCCGGGATCTCCTCCACGGGGCCGAAGTCGTAGCCTTCGGCGATCAGGCGGCGCAGCAGCTCCACGGCGCTGGCCGGGGTGTCGAGGCCGACCGCGTTGCCGATGCGGGAGTGCTTCGTGGGGTACGCGGAGAGGACCAGCGCGATCCGCTTCTCCGCGCGCCCGATGTGGCGCAGGCGGGCGTGGCGCACGGCGATGCCGGCGACGCGGGAGGCGCGCTCGGCGTCGGCCACGTAGGCGGGCAGGCCGTCCTCGTCGATCTCCTTGAAGGAGAACGGGACGGTGATCAGCCGGCCGTCGAACTCGGGCACGGCGACCTGGGTGGCGGCGTCGAGGGGGGAGAGGCCCTCGTCGTTCTCCTCCCAGGTGCTGCGCGAGCCCGTCAGGCACAGGGCCTGGAGGATCGGCACGCCGAGCCCGGCCAGGGCGCCCGCGTCCCAGGACTCGTCGTCCCCGCCCGCCGAGGCGGTCGCGGGGCGGGTGCCGCCGGCCGCGAGGACGGTGGTGACGATGGCGTCCGCCTGCTCCAGCGCCCGGAGCAGCTCCGGCTCCGGGGTGCGCAGGGAGGAGACGTAGAGGGGGAGGGGACGGCCGCCCTTGGCCTCGACGGCGTCGCAGAGGGCGTGCACGAAGGCGGTGTTGCCGCTCATCTGGTGGGCGCGGTAGTAGAGCACCGCGACCTGCGGGCCGGTGGCCTCCGTGGCGGGGCGCTCCAGGGGGCCCCAGGTCGGGGAGGCGGCCGGGGGCTCGAAACCGTGGCCGGTGAGCAGGACGGTGTCGGAGAGGAAGCGGGCCAGCTGGTCGAGGTTGGCCGGGCCGCCGTGCGCGAGGTAGCGGTGCGCCTCCGCGGCGATGCCGATCGGGACCGTGGAGGCCTCCATCAGCTGGGCGTCCGGGGCCTGTTCGCCGGTCAGGACCACCACCGGGCGGGTCTGGCCGGGGGCGAGGAGCACGTCGAGGCCGTCCTGCCAGGCGCGCAGGCCGCCGAGGAGGCGTACGACGACCAGCCCGACGCCGTCGAGGAGGCCGTCGAGGTCGTCGAGGGGGAGGCGGGAGGGGTTCGCGAACCGGTACGGCACGGGGCCGCCGGCGGTGTTCGCGGCGCGGGCGCTGAGCAGATCGGTGTCGGACGTCGACAGCAGCAGGATCATGCGGCGGCAGGCCTTCCTCGGGGTTTCCGCGCCCCGGGCAGTGAGGACAGCGGGAGTTCCTGACTCACCCCGCGGATCGCTCCGCGGGGCTCACAGTGGCGGGACCGCGCCGGAATCGCACCGGGCTTCCTCCCATGTCGCCGTCCTCGGCGGTGACGGGCCGAGTGGTCCGCCGGAAGGTCATCTTAGGTGGCCTTTTCCCTGGCCGGGAGGTGGGGTGGGGGGCTCGCGGGTGGCGGGGTGCGGTGGCGTGCGGTCCGGTGGCGTGCGGTGCGCCGTGGGGGCTCTGCCCCGGGGGCCGCGCCGCAAACGCCGGGCGGGGGACGGGGGCCGCCGCCCGGAGCCGGCTCCCCGCCCCGCCCTTCGCCCGTTCGTCCCCGAGCCACCGCCGGGAGGTGTTCCCAGGGGCTCCGCCCCGGACCCCGAGCCTCACGCGCCGGCGAGGCCGGACTTTGCCCGGCGGGGCTCAATCCCGCTGGTCGGGGTGGCGACGGACACAGGTCGGGGGTGGGCAATCGTGGGTATGCTCGCGGCCATGTCGCCCCAGCCACCTTCCGCCGCGTCGCGGGACGAACCCGTCATACGTGACCGCGGTGATGCCTGCCCCGGCGCGCTGCGGCTGCACGCCGCCGACGACGGGTACCTCGCGCGCGTCCGGATCCCCGGCGGGCTGCTCACCACCCGGCAGGCCCTCGCGCTCGGGCACGCCGCCGACCGGTTCGGCGACGGGCACCTGGAACTCACCTCCCGCGGCAACGTCCAGCTGCGCGGCCTCGCCGACGGCTGCGGCGCCGGGCTCGCGGAGCTGCTGGACGGCGCCGGGCTGCTGCCGGCGCCGGGCCACGAGCGGGTGCGCAACATCGTGGCCACCCCGGTGGCCGGGCCCCAGGTCGTGGACCGGGTCCGGGAACTCGACCGGCTGCTGTGCGCCAGTGCGCGGGCCGCGGACCTGTCCGGACGGTTCCTGTTCGCCCTCGACGACGGGCGCGGGGACGTGGCGGCCCTCGACCCCGACGTGACCGTGCTCGGCGGGGCGGACGGACGGGTGCTCGTGCGGCTCGGGAGCGGCGGCGGCGCCGTCGAGGTCGGGGCCGCCGATGCCGCCCGGGCCGCGCTGTGCGCCGCCGAGTACTTCCTCGACGCCGCCCGGGACGCCGGGACCCGGGCCTGGCGGATCGCCGAGCTGCCCTCCGAACACGCCCTGGACGAGCGCGAGTTCGTGCGGCGGCTGGCGGAGGCGGGGGTGGCCGCCGGGCGCGTGCCCGAGGTGGAGTGGCCGTACGCCGAGCCGCCCCGGCCCGGGAGCGTGGGCGCGGCCGGACTGTGCGTCCTGCCCCCGCTCGGCCGGCTGGACTCCGCGCAGTGGCGGGCCCTGGCCGAGGCCGCCGACGGCGGGGAGGGGGAGCTGCGCGTCACCCCGTGGCGCAGCGTCGTCCTCCCGCGCGCGGCAGCCGACGGCGCCGCCCGCGTCGAGGCGGCGGGCCTCGCCGTCCGGCCCGGAAGTCCCTGGCGGACCGTCACCGCCTGTACCGGCAGGCCCGGTTGCGCCAAGTCCCTCGCGGACGTACGCGCCGACGCGCGTGCCGTCGTACAGGGGCAGACCGACGCCGCGGAGCTGCCCGTGCACTGGTCGGGCTGCGCCCGCCGGTGCGGGCATCCGCGCGGTACGGCCTGGGTGGACATCGTCGCCACCCCCGACGGGTACGCCCTCGACGGCCGGCCCGTCCCGCACGCAGACCTGGCGGCCGCCCTCACGGCCGCGCGCACCACCCCCACCACAACCGAAGCCGCAGTGAAGAAATGAGCGAGTACACCGTGTTCGAGTACGAGAAGGACGGCGCCGCGATCTACCGCCAGTCCTTTGCCACGATCCGCGCCGAGGCGGACCTCTCCGGGCTGCCCGCCTCGGTCGCCCAGGTCGCGGTGCGCATGATTCACGCCTGCGGCATGACCGACCTCCCCCAGGACCTCGGCTACACCCCCGAGGTCGTCCTGCGGGCCCGCGCCGCGCTGCACGCCGGCGCGCCGATCCTGTGCGACGTGCAGATGGTCGCCAGCGGGGTCACCCGCAAGCGGCTGCCCGCCGACAACGAGGTGATCTGCACCCTCTCCGACCCGGCCGTGCCCGCGCTCGCCGCGAAGATGGGCACCACCCGCAGCGCCGCCGCCCTCGAAGTCTGGCGCGACCGGGGCCTGTTGGAGAACGCCGTGATCGCCGTCGGCAACGCCCCGACCGCACTGTTCCGGCTGCTGGAGATGATCGAGGAGGGTGCCCCGCGCCCCGCCGCCGTCATCGGCGTGCCCGTGGGCTTCATCGGCGCCGCCGAGTCCAAGGACGCCCTCGCCGCCCACCCCTCGGCCCTCGACCACCTCATCGTGCGCGGCCGGCGCGGCGGCAGCGCCATCGCGGCCGCCGCGGTCAACGCGATCGCGAGCGAGGAAGAATGAGCGGGCAGGACCAGAACCGGGCCAAGGGCAGGCTGTACGGGGTCGGACTCGGCCCCGGCGACCCGTCGCTGATGACCCTGCGGGCCGTCGAGGTGATCGCCGAGGCGGACGTGGTCGCGTACCACAGCGCCCGCCACGGCCGTTCCATCGCCCGCTCGATCGCCGCGAAGCACCTGCGCTCCGACCACCTCGAGGAACCGCTGGTCTACCCGGTCACCACCGAGACCACCGACCACCCCGGCGGCTACCAGGGCGCGATGGAGGAGTTCTACGAGGCCTCCGCCGCCCGCCTGGCCGCGCACCTGGACGCGGGCCGGACCGTCGCCGTGCTCGCGGAGGGGGACCCGCTCTTCTACGGCTCGTACATGCACATGCACAAGCGGCTCGCGGACCGCTACGAGGCCGAGGTCATCCCCGGCGTCACCTCCGTCAGCGCCGCCGCCGCCCGCCTCGGCACCCCGCTCGTGGAGGGCGAGGAGGTGCTGACGATCCTGCCCGGCACCCTGCCGGAGGAGGAGCTCACCGCCCGCCTCGCCGCCACCGATTCGGCGGTCGTCATGAAGCTCGGCCGCACCTTCCCCGCCGTCCGGCGGGCCATGGAGGGCAGCGGGCGGCTCGCCGAGGCCCGATACGTCGAGCGCGCCACGATGGAGGGCGAGCGGACCGGGGTCCTCGCCGACACCGACCCCGACAGCGTTCCGTACTTCGCCGTCGCCGTCGTACCCAGCCGGATCGGCAACCCGGGCAGTGTGCCGTCCGGGCCCGGCGAGGTCGCGGTCGTCGGCACCGGCCCGGCCGGGCCGCTGTGGCTGACCCCCGAGACGAAGCGGGCGCTGGCCGACGCCGAAGTGCTGGTCGGGTACACCACCTACCTGGACCGGGTGCCGGTCAGGCCCGGCCAGGTACGGCACGGCTCCGACAACAAGGTGGAGTCCGAGCGCGCCGAGTTCGCCCTCGACCTCGCCCGGCGCGGCAAGCGGGTGGCCGTGGTCTCCGGCGGCGACCCCGGGGTCTTCGCCATGGCCACCGCGGTCCTGGAGGTGGCCGGGCAGGCCCCGTACGCGGACGTGCCCGTACGGGTGCTGCCGGGAGTGACGGCGGCCAACGCGGCGGCCGCCGCGGCCGGCGCCCCGCTGGGCCACGACTACGCCACTGTCTCGCTCTCCGACCGGCTCAAGCCGTGGGAGGTCATCGCGGAGCGGCTGCGCGCGGCGGCCGCCGCCGACCTGGTCCTCGCCCTGTACAACCCGGGCTCCCGCAGCCGGACCTGGCAGGTGGCCCAGGCGCGGGAGCTGCTGCTGGAGCTGCGCGCGCCGCAGACCCCGGTGGTCGTGGCCCGGGACGTGGGCGGGCCCGAGCAGTCGGTGCGCATCGTCACGCTCGGCGAACTGGAGCCGTCCGAGGTGGACATGCGGACGATCCTGCTGATCGGCTCCTCGCAGACGCAGGTGACCGAGCGGGCCGACGGCGCGCGGGTGACGTGGACCCCGCGCCGGTACCCGTGACCCTGCGGACGGGGTGAGCGCGGCCCGGCCGGGGGATCCCCCCGGCCGGGCCGACGCGGCTCAGCCCGGGCAGCCCGCGAGGGCGTCCGCGCAGCCCTGGACCGTCGACGGGTCGACGGTGACCAGCTGCCACGACACGACCCCGGCCGGGGGCGAGTCCTCCTGCGGGGCGGGGTCGATGTGCGCGTTGAGCGCCGAACCCGCCGGCAGGTTCAGCCGGGTGACCTCGCCGGCGGTGCACGACACGTCGAACGACCGGTCCCCGGAGCCGCCTTCGCGCGACAGCACCAGGGTGACCCGCGGACTCTCCTCGCTGTCGCAGGCGATGTCGAAGCGGTACGGGCGCTCCCCGCCGGTCTCCAGGGTCTTCTCCATGCCGGCCTTGAGGAAACCCGTCCCCCGCATCGTCACGCGGGCCCCGTCCGAGACGCCCTTCCCCAGCAGCTCGTCGGCCCGCTGGAGCGCGTCGTCGGGCTCCCAGCCCTTGGACTCGGGCGCCGCACTCCCGCCGCATCCGGTGACGAGCGCCGACGCGGCGGCGAGGGCCAGGACGAGGACGAGGGAGTGACGTATCCGCATTCCTTCAGCCTAGAGGGTGCGGCCCTTCGCCGCCGAGCCAGCGCAGCGCCTCCTCCACCGACTCCGCGCGGGCCACCCCCTCCGGGACCGGCGGGCGGCGGACGACCAGGACCGGGATCCCGGCCTCGCGCGCGGCGGTGAGCTTGGGGGCCGTCGCGCCTCCGCCGCTGTCCTTGGTGACCAGCACGTCGATGCGGTGGCGGGCCAGCAGCTCCCGTTCCTCCTCCAGGCCGAACGGCCCGCGCGCCAGCACCGTTTCCAGGCGCGGCGGCACCGGCCCCTGCGGCGGGTCCACCGAACGCACCAGGAACCAGGTGCCGGTGAGGTCCGCGAAGACGTGCAGGCCCGTGCGGCCGGTGGTCAGGAAGGCCCGCCCGCCCAGCGAGGGCAGTACGGCAGCCGCCCCGGCGAGGTCGTCCGCGAAGGTCCAGGCGTCGCCCGGGCCCGGACTCCAGCCGGGCCGGCGCAGCGCCAGCACGGGCACGCCCGTGAGCGCCTCCGCCTCGGCCGCGTGGAAGCTCATCCGCTCCGCGAAGGGGTGCGTGGCGTCGACGACGTGCGTGACGCCGTGGGCGGCGATCCAGCCGGCCAGCCCCGCGGCCCCGCCGAAGCCGCCGATCCGGGTCTCGCCCGGCGGCAGCACGGGAGAGGCGACCCGGCCGGCGAGGGAGTTCGTGACCCGGTACGAGGAGGCGTGCACGGGGTCCCGGGCCAGCGCCTCCGCCAGCCGGCGGGCCTCGGTCGTACCGCCCAGGATCAGGACGTGCCGCCCGGGCCGGCCCGCAGCGCCCGGTTCAGCAGACATGCCGGTCCCGCTCGGGGGAGTAGAGGTGGCTGTCGCGGAACTGCTCCGCGCCCAGCGTCCGGCCCACCACGATGACCGCGGTGCGCACCAGCCCCGCCTCCTTCACCTGGCCCGCGATGTCGGCGAGCGTGCCGCGCAGGATCAGCTCGTCGGGGCGGCTGGCCATCGCCACCACCGCCACCGGGCACTCGGCCCCGTAGTGCGGCAGGAGTTCGTCCACGACGCGGTCCACGTAGCGGGTGGCCAGGTGCAGCACCAGCAGCGCTCCGCTGCGCCCGAGCGTGGCCAGGTCCTCGCCGGGCGGCATCGGCGTGGCCTGCTGGGCGATCCGGGTCAGGATCACGGTCTGGCCGACGGTCGGGACGGTCAGCTCCCGCTTGAGCGAGGCGGCCGCCGCCGCGAACGCGGGCACGCCCGGGACGACCTCGTAGGGGATGCCGGCCGCGTCCAGGCGCCGCATCTGCTCGGCGACCGCGCTGAAGATGGACGGGTCGCCGGAGTGCAGCCGCGCCACGTCCTGCCCCGCCTCGTGGGCCCGTACGCACTCGGCGACGATCTCGTCGAGGTTCAGCTGCGAGGTGTCGACCAGCCGGGCCCCCTCGGGGCAGTCGTCGAGCAGCTCGCGCGGGACCAGGCTGCCCGCGTAGAGGCAGACGGGGGCGGCGGCGAGGGTGCGGGCGCCGCGCACGGTGATCAGGTCGGCGGCGCCGGGGCCCGCGCCGATGAAGTACACGGTCATCTCAGTCTCCTTGCGTCTTCGTCACGGACCACTGGGTGACGGGCATCGCCTGCCGCCACCCCGTGAACCCGCCGACCGCCACGGCGTGGGCGACGGCCAGCTTCACCAGTTCGCCGCCGTGGCGCCGGTAGTGCTCGGCGAGGACCGCCTCCGACTCCAGCGTCACGGTGTTGACGACCAGCCGGCCGCCGGGGGCCAGCGCCGCCCACGCGGCGTCGAGCAGGCCCGGGGCGGTGAGGCCGCCGCCGATGAACACCGCGTCGGGGGCGGGCAGTCCGTCCAGCGCCGCCGGGGCCGCGCCGACGACCACGCGCAGGCCCGGGACGCCGAGGGCGGCCGCGTTGCGGGTGATGCGGGCGGCCCGTTCGGGGACGCGCTCGACGGCCACGGCCCGGCAGGAGGGGTGCGTGCGCATCCACTCGATGCCGATCGAGCCGGAGCCGCCGCCGATGTCCCACAGCAGTTCGCCGGGGGCGGGGGCCAGGGCGCACAGGGTCGCGGCGCGGACGTGGCGCTTGGTCAGCTGGCCGTCGTGCTCGTACGCGGCGTCGGGCAGGCCGGGGGTGGCGCCGAGCCGGGGGACCGGGGAGGCGGGATCCCGGCGGCATTCCACGGCCACGACGTTGAGGGCGTCGCCGGGTTCGTGCGCCCAGCCGTCCGCGGTGCCCCCGTACACGTCCTCGCGCTCGGAGCCCAGCTGTTCGAGGACCCGCATCCGGCTCGGGCCGAAGCCCCGCTCGCGCAGCAGGGCGGCGATCTCGTGCGGGGTCGCCGCTCCGGCGCTCAGCACCAGCAGCCGCCGCCCCTCGTGCAGCGCGGCCGCCACCCGGGCCACCGGCCGCCCGACCACGGTCACCACCTCGGTGTCCTCCACCGGCCAGCCCAGCCGGGCACAGGCGTAGGAGACGGAGGAGGGGTGCGGGTGGACGCGCAGCGCGTCGGGGCCCAGCTCCTCGGAGAGGGCGCGGCCGATCCCGTAGAACATCGGGTCCCCGCTGGCCAGTACGGCGATCCGGCGCCCGGTGTGCTCGGCCGCCAGCTTCGGCACGGCGGGGCGCAGCGGGCTCGGCCAGGCGACCCGCAGACCGGCGCACTCGCCGGCCGGGAGCAGGTCCAGCTGCCGGGGCCCGCCGATCAGCACCTCGGCGCCGGCCAGCGCCTCCCGGGCGGCGGCGGTGAGCCCGGCCCAGCCGTCGGCACCGAGGCCGACGACCGCCACGGCTGCGGGGGGTGCTGCGGAGCTCACTGCGGTACCTCGGGAACGGGAGAGGGCGGATGGCGCGGGACGGACCCGCAGCTTACTGGGGCGCGGACCGGGCTTCCGTGCCAGGGTGACCAGGAACGACGCCACCGCCGGACGGTGCTCGCGGCCGCCGCGCAGGCGTACTCGGGCGGCCGGGAGGCGGATCCGGCCGGCGGGGAGGCGCGCCCGCCGCCGTCCCGTCGTGCGCCGCGCACCGGCCGCAGGGCCTCGGCGCGACGGCGTGCCCCCGTCCGCCCCCGCCGTGCCCCCGTCCGCCCCGGACGGAACCTGCCCCCGCCGTCACGGGTCGCTCCACACTCGGCGGATGGACGACACCCCGGACAACCACCCAGCCGGCTCGGACGACGCCCGCGCACCCTCGCGGACCGGCCCGGTCCGAAGGCCACGGCCTATCCGCGCACGGCCCGCTCGTACAGCGCCCGTACGTCGTCGCCGAAGTAGCTGCTGTACGAGGTGGTCTCGTCCCCGCCGCCGTCCCGCCCGCCGATGACCCCGATCAGGATGTTCCCGGTGCTGAGGACGGGGCCGCCGCTGGTCCCGTTGGGCACGTCCGCACAGTCGAACCGCAGCTGCGCGGGCCCGTCGGCGACGGCCGTGCCGGAACAGCCCAGCGGCCGCTCGGTGTCGTTCGGGTACCCCACCAGCCGGGCGGGGACGGGCAGCTGCCGGCCGAAGCGGACGGGGTGGGCCCCCGTGACGTCCTCCAGCCGCTGGCCGGGGTGTCCGGCCCGGCGCACCCGTATGAACGCCACGTCGACATCGGGGTCGGAGTCGCGCACCCACCGCGGGTCCACGTCGATCCGGGTGGGCACCCACACGCCGTAGGGCGCCTTCCCCTCCTCGTACCCGGGCACGAAGGCCAGGTTGTTGCGGAACCCGCCGGAGTACACGCAGTGGGCCGCGGTGACGACGAGGTCCCCGCCGGCGGAGTGCACCACGCTCCCCGAGCAGTGGTGGTCGTCGTCCCAGTCCAGCCCGGGGGAGAACAGCGCCCCGACGGCCGGCTCGGCGGGCACGTCACGGGCCTCCAGCGGTTCGGACGCCTTCCAGGTGCCCTCCGCGAAGCCCTGTACCGGCGGAGCGGTCTGCGGCCCCCCCTCGGTGAGCTTCTCCAGCGCCGCGGCGGCGGCCCGGTCGGCGAGCGCGGTGTCCTGCACGTACCGCCCCTGGCCGCCGTCGCCCCGGGCGACGGTCCCCATGCGCCCCACGCCGAAGGCCACCCCGGCGACCACCAGGGCGCAGCACACCCCGGCCAGCACGCAGACCCGCACGGCCCTGCCCGTCATCGCGCCACTCCCACCGCCGAGGACCACCCGTCAACCCCCCGGAACGGCCGGCCGTCCCCCGGGGTTCCCCGCCGGAATGTGCCCCTCCTCACATGCCGTCCCCAACCGGCCATCCCCGGTCCTTCCCCTCTTCATCCGACTCCCCTACGCTCCACCCGCCTTACCACTCGGTAACCAGGGGAGTCGCACACCCATGCCCATCCGCACCCGCCTCCGCACGGCAGCCGCCCTGCTGACCGCCGCCCTCGCCGCCCTCGCCGCGGCCACCGCCCCCGCCACGGCGGCCACCGGTGACCTCCCGTACTCCGCATCGACCGGCGTGGGCGTCCACAACGCCTACGAGAAGGCCAAGTACCCCTACCTCGCGGACGCCCTGGACTCCGGCGCGGCCATGCTGGAGCTGGACGTCTGGACCAACTTCTTCGGCAGTTCGTGGCGCGTCTCCCACGACAACCCCTTCGGCAACGACAGCAACTGCGAGAACGCCACCACCCCCGCCCAGCTGCGCACCAAGTCCCGCGACCAGAACCTGGCGGGCTGCCTCTCCGACATCCGCAGCTGGCACGACGCCCACCCCGGCCACCGCCCGATCGTCCTCAAGCTGGAGCTGAAGGACGGCTTCGCCGCGAACCTGGGCCGGGGCCCGGCCGCCCTCGACAGCCTCCTCACCTCGAAGCTCGGCGACGCCCTCTACACCCCGGGCCGCCTCGCGTCCGGCCGCCCGGACCTCGACTCGGCCGCCCGCGCCGGCGCCTGGCCGACCCGCGCGCAGATGGCCGGCACGTTCCTCGTGGAGCTGATCCCCGGCACGGTCGAGGAGGGCAACGGCGCGGACAAGCTCTGGACGGACCGCGAGTACGCCGAGCACCTGCGCGACCACCTCGCGACGGCCGCCGCCTTCCCGGCGGTCCACCGCGCCGAGGCGGGCGACCCCCGTGCCCGCTACGCGGACCCGGCCCTGCGCCCCTGGTTCGTCGTCTTCGACGGTGACGCGGCCGCCTACGCCTCGGGCTCGATCGACACGTCCTGGTACGACCGCAACCACTACCTCCTGATCGCCACGGACGCCCAGAACGTCGCCCCGGCCATCGACGCGGTCCACCCCACGGAGGCCCAGGCGCGGGACCGGGTGGCCCTGATGGCCGCCCGCCACGCCTCGATCACCTCCTCGGACTGGTACCCCCTCCCCTCGGTCCTCTCCACGGTCCTGCCCCGCGGCTGAGCCGGCCCGGACGGCGGCGAGCGCCCTGCCGGGACGGCCCGGCAGGGCGCTCGCGCGTGCGGGACGGGTCAGGGGGCGGACGGGCCCAGCTGGAGGGTGGTGGTCGTGGCGGATTCGCGCAGGACCTGCAGGCGGGTGCCCGTGTCCGGGACCTTGACGCCCACCTGGGGGAGGTCCGGGGTCCAGTAGACGCCGCGGTGGTCGTCGAAGACCGGGACGCCCGGGCGGGAGGGGACCGTCAGGGTGCTGCCGGGCCGGTGCAGGGCGATCCGGTCCGTGGGGCGGGTGGAGAAGGTCGCGTCGAAGGTCTGGGCCCGGGCGTTGGCCAGGGTGCCGTCCGGGTAGCGCAGGGCGTCGGGGCGGGCGTCGACCGGGAGGATCAGGCCCGAACCCGGGTGGGCCTTGGTGGTGTTGTCGCTGTGGGCGGTGTCCCAGAGCCAGAGCAGCACGCCCTGCTGGTAGGGGTAGAACTCGACCCGGTCGTCCGTGGAGGTGAAGTTGTACGGGCCGGTGCGGAGGTAGGAGCCGTAGCCGGTGTAGCGGCGGTTCTCCGCGAAGTAGGCGCGCGGGTGGGACTCGGTGCCCGTGCGGCCCTCGGTGCGGGACCACTTGAGGGCGGTCCAGTCGTTCGCGCCGGATTCCGCGCCGTCCGTGAAGAGGGTGCGGCCGTCGGCGTCCGAGGTGATGCGGAGCTCGTCGAAGGTGGCGCCGCGGCCGTGGGTGTTGCCGTCCGAGGTGGCGTGGAAGCGGAGCCGGGTGGTGCCGGCGGGGAGGGGGACGGTGAGCTCGGTCCAGGCGCCGGAGCTGCCCGAGACGCCCTTCGCGGGGATCGGCGTCCCGTTCACGGTGCCGGGGAGCGGGGTCCAGGTGGCGCCGCCGTCGGACGAGGCCTCGACGGTGACGAAGTCGAAGTCCTTCTCCGTGTCGTACCAGAGGCGGGCCCCGAGGGTCGCCGGCCGGCCGCCGAGGTCCACCGTGCGGGTGAGGGTGTTGTCCATGAAGTCGCCGGTGCCGCTCCACCACTGGCTCGTGCCGGCGTAGGGGTCGGTGAGTTCCGTACGGGTGGTGGAGGGCGGGAGGTGGACCAGGAGGGCCTGGGGGTCCTGGGTGTTGTACCCCGAGACGCCCAGGGTGGCGCGGGTCCTGCGGCCCGCGTCGGCCTCCGTGTAGTCCAGCCAGCCCAGCTGGAGCTTGCTCCACGGGTCCAGGTCGCCGGGGAACCGCCCCGTGGTGTTGGGGCCCTTGCCCAGGTAGGAGGCCGAGGACATCAGGGACCAGAAGTTGACGGCGTTGTCCCCGTCCGAGCTGTAGAGGTCGGGAAGGCCCAGGTCGTGGCCGAACTCGTGGGCGAAGAGGCCCGCTCCGCTGTTCTCGCCGCCGGTGAGGTAGTCGCCGGCCCAGATGCCGGTGTCGCCGACCGGGGTGCCGCCCGCCTTGTTGCCCTCGGGTCCGGCGGTGCCGGCCCGGTCCCAGTAGGCGAACCAGCGGTGTGCCCAGACGGCGTCCTTGCCCTGTTCCCCGCCGCCCCACGTCTGGTCCTTGCCCGCGTGGACGACGACCAGGTGGTCGAGGTAGCCGTCGGGTTCGTCGAAGTTGCCGTCGTGGTCGGCGTCGTAGCGGTCCCACACGTCGTACTGGGCGAGCTCGGCCCTGATGTCCTGCGGCGAACGGCCCTTCGCGCGCTCGGAGTCGTACCAGGCGGCCGTGGCGTCGCGGACCAGGTCCCAGTTGGTGCGGCACTGGCCGGCCTCGGTGCACTTGTCCGTGCCGTAACGGGCCTCGTTGTAGGGGAGCTTGACCCAGGCGGTGACCGTGCCGTCGAGGTCGTAGCGCCCCGAGGACTGCAGGTCGTAGTAGGCCCGCATCGAGTCCGCGCCGGGATCGGCGGAGAAGAACTGCCGCTGGTAGAAGTCCCGGTCGAAGTCCTTGCGCCACAGGGTGTGGTTGTCGTCCGCCGGTGGCTTGGCGATCGTGTTGTGCAGGGGGCCGGGGGTGCCGCCGAAGCGGGGGTCGGTCTCGTCGCCGAACTCGGCGAGGATGACGAAGACCTTGTCCTTGCGCTCCTGCGCGAGCTCGACGTACTGGTCGCCGATCCGTGCGGTGCGGGGGGCCGGCCCGGCCCGGCGCGATCCGGCGCCGCCCGCCGCGACGCCCTCCAGGGCCTGGCGGCGCAGGGCCTGGCGCCGGAGTTCGAGGGGCGCGGGCGGCGGGGAGGCCTCGTGTCCGGCCTGCGGGGCGGCGGGTGCCGGGGGCGGCGGGGCGGCCGCCTGGGCGGGGGCGGCGAGGAAGGCGAGAGCGGTGAGCGATATCGCCGCTCCCGCCGCGGCAAGTCTGCGCAACGGGGGTGACCTTTCCGGGAGTTCGGGAAGCCCGGAGGGTCCGGCCCCCCGGAGCGCAGGTAATATTTCACATGTCACAGATCGCGGCTAGGGGGCGGGTCCGGCCGGGCGGTGCGGGGTGGCGCCGCGCGCCCCGGGTGCGGGGAGTGCCGCCCGCCCGGCGCCGGATCCACCGCATCCCGAGGGCGAGGAGCGCGGGGGCCGCCAGGGTGGTGCCCGCCTTGGCGGCCGGGTCGACGAGGAGGCGGTGGAGCAGGCCGGAGTGCTCCGCCGCGAGCAGGGGCGCCGGTGACACCGCCGGCCGTCCCGCCGCCGGGCCCGCCGGAGCCGCCCTCCGGTCGCCGGACCGCCGCGCGCAGGGCGGAGCGGGCCAGGGGGCCGAGAGGGCGGCGGGCCCCGCGGGCTGATCCGGGCTGATCCCCAGGACGCGGCCCGGGTGCGGTCCCGGGCGCCGCGCCCGCCGGCGGGCCGGACGGCGGGGGAGCCGTTTCCGGCGGGGCGCGGCGTCGTTGAGCCGACCGGGGGCCGCCGGGTGGTAGCCGTCGCGGCCCGACGCACCCGACCGCACAGGGGGAACCCGCGCATGCTCCTCGACCCCACCGACCACCGGCCGGCGCCCCCGCCCGAGGCGCCCGCAGCCGGCCGGCCCGCCGGCGTCCCGCGGGAGGCGTCGTGAGCGGCCGGGAGGGCCCGGAGGGCCGGGACGGCGCGGCGGCCGCCCCGGCGATCCCCGCGCAGGGGTACCCGGCCCTGCCCCTGGACGCGCTCCGGGAGCGCCCCGGCATCGGGGCCGGCGCGCCCGAGCGCCCGGCCGGCGGCGGCTGGCACCTGCCCTGGGACCGGCTCACCGGGGCCGAGGCCGCCCGGATCCGCGCAACGCTGCGCTCCGGGGAGTACCCGTTCGACACGTCCGGTGTCACCGGCGAGCCCGTCCGGTGCGTCCTGTCCGGCGAACTCCTCCAGGCCGACGCCGCGCACAGCGCCCGCCTGCTGGCCCCCCACGCCCCCGAGGCCGTCGTCAGCTTCGTCCCGCCCCGGCACGCCTACGGCGCCTCGGCCACGGTGATGCTGCCCGCGCTGACCGGGCTGCCGGTGTGGTTCTGGCCCGGCTCCGACTGCCCGCCCCCGCCCGTCGAGGCCCGGCGGATCGCCGTCGCCGCCATCCCGCGGACCTTCCGGATCCTGGCCCGGCACCCCCGCTGGACCGCCTCCTTCGAGCACATCGTCTTCCTGCACGGCTCCGCCGAACTCCCGCCCGAAGCCCGGATGTTCCAGGACCCTTCGCGCACCGCCCTGATCGAGCTGCTGGGCTCCACCGAGACCGGGGCCGTCGCGCACCGCAGCGGCTGGGACCCGCACGGGGCGTGGACCCTCCTCGACGACGTCGCGTTCGCCGCGCCGGGCGTCGGCGCGGAGGGCCCGCTCACCGTCGCCGGGCCCCGCCTCGCGCCCCTCCCCGACGGCCGCCGCCCCGAGCACCACGAGATGGACGACCTGGTCCGCCGCCTCGGCGACCGGCTCTTCTTGCGCCGCGGCCGCCGCGCCCACCTGGTCAGGGTCAACGGCGCCCGGCGCGACCTGGGCGCCATCGCCGCCCGGCTGCGCGCCGCGCTCCCCGGGGCCGACGTCGCCTGCGTGCGCGTCCCCGGCCCGCAACGGGCGGAGGCGTACGACGTCCTCGTCGCCGGCGGAGGCCCGCTGACGGCCGAGGGTGTACGGGCCGCCGCCCGCGGGCTCGGCGCCGAACCGCGGCAGGTGCGGCTGGTCGACCGGATCCCGCGCGGCCCGCTCGGCAAGCCCCTGGCCGTTCCCCCTGAGCCGCCCGGCTGACCGGCCCGCTTCCCCCGCGCGGCCGTCGGCCCCCGCTCCGGGGCGACCGGTCCAGCGGCGTCAGGGGTCGCCCGGCGCCCCTTCCTGCCGGCCGACCGGACGGCGGCCCGTTCGGACGGCGGCCCGGGGGACACCACCTCACGCGCCCCGCCGGTCCCCGGGACGGATCGGCCGCCGGCGTCCGCCGAGGCGTCCCGACGGCGCAACCGCCCCGTCGCGCGCGGTGGTTCACCGTGCAGGGCCGGCGGCCGCCGTGAAAATACGGTGCCCCGCCCGGCCCGCGCTGCCTACACTCGCCGTGCGCGCCGCCGAAACGGCCCGCGCGCCTCATGCCGTCGGACGAAGAGAAGGGGAACAGGGTCATGCGCACGCACACCGCCGCCGCCCTCGTTCCCCAGACCCGGTACGACGTGATCCCGGTGTCCCGCACCGCGCGGTAGCAGCTGCGCGGCTGTCACCGTCCACCCGTGTCCCGGGCAGGTACGCGGGTCCCTGAAACGGACCCGGTACGCCCCTCCATGACCGTGCGTCATCGCCGGTCGTGCACCGCACGGGAATCGCGCTGCCCCCTTCACCAGCTCCACGTCATCCGAAAGGCCCCGGGCCATGCGCACCCGTACCGACTCCCGTCCCAACCCCCTGACCAGCGTCCGCAACCTCGGCATCCTCGCCCACGTCGACGCCGGCAAGACCACCGTCACCGAGCGGATCCTGTTCGCCACCGGCACCATCCACAAGCGCGGCGAGGTCCACGACGGGACGACCGTCACCGACTTCGACGCCCAGGAACGGGCCCGCGGCATCACCATCTTCGCCGCGGCCGTCAGCTGCGCCTGGGACGGGCACCGGGTCAACCTGATCGACACCCCCGGGCACGTCGACTTCGCCGACGAGGTCGAACGCTCCCTGCGGGTGCTCGACGGGGCCGTCGCGGTGTTCGACGCCGTCGCCGGGGTCGAGCCGCAGAGCGAGTCGGTGTGGCGGCAGGCGGACCGGCACGGCGTGCCGAGGATCGCGTTCGTCAACAAGCTGGACCGCGCGGGCGCCGACCTCGACACCGCGGTCGCCTCGATCCGGCACCGGCTCGGCACGGTCCCGCTGGTCGTCCAGCTGCCCGTCGGCCGCGAGGACGCCTTCACCGGCGTCGTCGACCTCCTGCGGATGCGCACCCTGCTGTGGGGGACGGGCGCCGACGCGTACGCGACCGCGCCCGTCCCCGAAGAGCTGCGGGAGGAGGCGCTGCGGCGGCGCCGACTGCTGGAGGAGACGGTGGCCGAGCTCCACGCGGACGCCCTGGAGGAGTTCTGCGCGGAGGGCTCCCTCACCGTGGCGACACTGGTCCGCGCCCTGCGCGAGCTGACGCTCGCCGGGGACGGCGTGGTGGTGCTGTGCGGTTCGGCGTACCGCAACCGCGGGATCGAGCCGCTGCTGGACGCCGTCGTGGCGTACCTGCCGTCGCCGGCCGACATGCCGGCGGTGCAGGGCCGCCCGGCCGACCCGGCGGAGCCGCTCGCGGCCCTCGCCTTCAAGGTGACGGCGACGGCGACCGGGCGGCTGACGTACGTACGCCTCTACGCGGGCACCCTGCGCAAGGGCGACACCGTACTGGACCCCGGTACGGGCAGGACGGAGCGGATCGGGCGGATCCTGCGGGTGCAGGCCGACCGGCACGAGGAGCGGGAGGAGGCGGTGGCCGGTGACATCGTCGCCGTGATCGGGCCCAAGGCGGCCCGGGCCGGCACCACCCTGTGCGCGCCGGGGGCCCCGCTGCTCCTCGAACCGCCCACGGTGGCCGACCCGGTGGTGTCGGTGGCGGTCGAGGCCGGCCGCAGCACCGACACGGGCCGGCTCGCGGCCGCACTGGCCCGGATCGCCGAGGAGGACCCCTCGCTGGTGGTCCGGACCGACGCGGAGACCGGGCAGACCGTGCTGTCGGGGCTGGGCGAACTCCATCTGGAGGTCGCGGTGGAGAAGATCCGCCGGGACCAGGGCGTGGAGGTCGTCGTGGGCCGTCCCCGGGTCTCCTACCGGGAGACCGTGGTGGACGGGGTCGCCGGGCTGGTCCACCGGCACGTCAAACAGGACGGCGGGGCGGGGCAGTTCGCCCATGTGGTGATCGACGTCGAACCGCTGGGGGAGCCGGGCTTCGCGTTCCGTTCGACGGTCGTCGGGGGCCGGGTCCCGCAGGAGTACGTGCGGGCCGTGGAGGCCGGCTGCCGGGACGCCCTCGCCGAGGGCCCTCTCGGCGGGCACCCGGTGACCGGGCTGCGGGTGGTCCTCACCGACGGGGCGACCCACTCCAAGGACTCCTCGGAGCTCGCCTTCCGCGCGGCCGGCCGGTTCGCGCTGCGCGAGGCCCTGCGCGCGAGCACGCTGGAGCTGCTGGAGCCGGTCGCGGAGGTCACCGTGACCGTCCCGGACGAGTCCGTCGGCGCGGTCCTCGGCGACCTCGCCGCCCGGCGCGGCCGGGTCACGGGCTCGGCCACCCGGGCCGGGACCGCGGTCGTCACGGCGACGGTGCCGCTGGCCGAACTCTTCGGCTACGCGTCCCGCCTGCGCGGCCGCACCCAGGGCCGGGGCACCTTCACCACCCGCCCGGCGGGCCTGGCCCCGGTCCCGGCGGGGGTGGCCGCGACGCTCCTGACGCGCTAGGCGAAGGCCCCTGTCCCGCCCCGCCCTCCGGGCCGGGGCGGGACAGGGGCCGAAATATCTTGACGTCGAGATAGTCGGGAGGGCAGGCTACCGCCTGGTATCTCGACATCGAGATACTTTCGACGGGGGAAGGCGGAGACCCGACATGGGGCGGCACGGCACGGCAGGCCAGGAGAAGGACACCGCCGACGGCAAGGACGCCGGGGCGGACCCCGCTCCCGGCGGAGACGCCGGGGCGCTCGGGGGCCCGCGGCCGGCCGAGGCCCCGAGGGGCGACACGGTCACGGGCGGCACGGGGACGAGCACGGCCACGGATCCGGGCCCGAAGCCGGCTGCGGGTCCGGCCCCGGGCGCGGTCGTCGCGGCGCCGGGTGCGGCCGAGGACGCGGGGGCCGAGGCTGGTACGGCCACGGATCCGGGCCCGATGCCGGTGGCGGGTCCGGTCCCGGGCGCGGTCGTCGCGGCGCCGGGTGCGGCCGAGGGTCCGGAGCCGGAACCGGCGGGCGGACCGGCGTCGGGTGGGCTGATCGCGCAGTTGCGGCGGCCGCCCGGAGGCCGCGACGCGCGGATCATGCTGCTCGCCCAGCTCCTCGACCGCACCGGCACGGGCGTCTGGGCCGCCTCCTCCGTCCTCTTCTTCACCTTCGTCGTCGGCCTCGACGCCGGACGCCTCGGCCTCATGCTCGGCGTCGGCGCGATCGCGGGCATCGCGGGCTCCCCGGTCGCCGGCCACCTGGCCGACCGGTTCCCGGTCCGCCCCCTTCTGATCGCCTGCCACCTGCTGCGGCTGGCCGCCCTCTGCGCGATGCTCGCCGTCACCCGCTTCGAGCTGCTCCTGGCGATCGTCGCCCTCACCCATCTCGGCGACCGCGCGGCCAAGACCCTGGAAATGCTCTTCGCCACCCGGGTGGCGGGCGAGCGCCGCGCCACCTACCAGGCCCTGTCGCGCAGCGCCGCCAACGCGGGCTACGCCGTGGGCGCGGGCATCGCCGCCATCGGCCTCGCCGTGGGGACCCGGGGCGCCTACGAGGTGCTCATCCTCGGCAACGCGCTGTCCTTCCTGGTGGCCTCCGCGCTGGTGTGGCGCACACGGGAACCGCACGGCCGCGGGCGCCTGGTCACCCCCGCACGGCCGGCGGAGGCCACCACCCCGCACGGCGAAGCCCCCTCTGGCGGGGAGGCCCCCTCCGGCCGCAGGAGCCCGTGGCGGGACCGGGCCTACCTCCGCTTCGTCCTGCTGGACATGCCGCTCAACCTGGACGACTCACTCCTCAACGTCGGCCTGCCCCTGTGGCTCGTCCACCACACCGACGCGCCGCACGCCGTCGTCCCGGTCTTCCTCGCCGTCAACACCGTCCTCGTCGTCGTCCTCCAGCTCACCGTGTCCGCGAAGGTGGGCACCCCGCGCCAGGCGGCCGGCGCCGTCGCCTGGTACGGGCTGTTCCTGCTCGCCGCCTGCGCGCTCCTCGCGCTCACCCCCGCCCACGGCCCCTGGGCCGCCTCCGCCACCCTGCTCGGCGCGGCGGTCCTGGTCACCGCAGCCGAACTGGTGCGCTCGGTGTGCTCCTGGGAGCTGGCCGTCTCCCTCGCGCCCCAGCAGGCCAGGGCCTCGTACCTGGGGGTGGCCGGCATCTCCCCGTCCGCCCAGAAGGCCGTCGGGCCGCTGCTGCTGACCGGCGCCGTGATGGCCGCGGGACCGGCGGGCTGGCTGGCGCTCGGCGCGGGCGTGGCGGGCCTGGCCCTGGTCCAGCGCCGGGCCGCGCTGCGCCGCCTCGACGCAGTCCTGCCCGCCGCCTGAGACGCCCGAGCTGCCGGCGCGCACCGTCCGCCCGCCGGCCACCGGCTCCGGGACGGCGGCGATTGCCCCGGCCCGGGGCGGGTAACTGCCAGGTGGGACCGTGTCCGGCACTGGGAGGAACCATGGCCCGTCGTGTGCGTGAGGTGATGACCGGGAATCCGGTGACCGTCGAGAAGGCGACCTCGCTGGCGGAGGCGGCCCGGGTGATGCGCGACGCCGACATCGGGGACGTCCTCGTCGTCGACGAGGGCCGGCTCCGCGGCATCCTGACCGACCGGGACCTCGTCGTCCGCGCCATGGCCGACGACCGGGACCCCGGCGAGACGACCGTCCAGGCCGTCTGCAGCACCGACCCGGTCACGGTCCGCCCCGACGACGGGGTCGACCAGGCCATCGCCCTCATGCGGCGCAAGGCACTGCGCCGCCTGCCGGTGGTGACCGGCGAAGGCGAGCTCGTCGGCGTCCTCAGCCTGGGCGACCTCGTGGTGGAGCAGGACCCCGGTTCGGCACTCGCGGCCATCGCGGCGGCCGGGCCCGACAGCTGACGTGCGCCGTCCGGCGCAGCACGGAGCGGAGGAGGTGGCGCCATGAACGCGTACGTACCCCTGGTCTCGGTGGCGGACGGAGGTCTGCTGATCCCCGCCGACGAGGTCACCGCCCTGCTGCGGCGCCTCGCGGGCGGCTGGCTGGAGTCGGTGTACGACGGCGGGACGGACCTCGACCCGGGCACGACCCTCGGCCTGGCCGAAGCACTGGTGGAACTGGCCGACCAGATCGACGTGGAATGCATCGGCTTCATGCCCCTCGCGGACGGCGACGAGGAGGACGCACCGCCGCCCTGACGGGATGCGGCGCGTAGGGCATGGCGCCGAGGTTGCGGACAGAAGTTGTCCGCAACGGAGGTTAGGTTGCGGGTATGGCCTCTTCTTCGCGTTCCGTTCTCGGCGTCCGTGCGCTCAACCGCGCCACGCTCGCACGCCAGTCGCTGCTGAGCCGCTCCGCGATGTCGGCGCACGACGCCGTCGCGCACCTGCTCGGGCTGCAGGCGCAGAACGTCAGACCGCCCTACTACCAGCTGTACGCGCGGCTCGCCGGGTTCCGGCCCGGGGAGCTCGGGCGGCTGATGGAGGAGCGGGAGGTCGTGCGGATGGTGACCATGCGGTCGACCATCCACACCCACACGGTGGCCGACGCCCTGACGGTGAGGCCCCTGGTGCAGGCGGCGCGGGACCGGGAGGTGGGGTACTTCCGGAAGGGGCTGGCCGGGGTCGATCTCGGGGTGCTGGCCGAGCGGGCCCGGGGGTTCGTCGAGGAGGAGCCGCGGACCATGGGGGAGATCCGCGAGGAGCTGCTGCGGGAGTGGCCCGGGGCGGACCCGCAGTCGCTGGCCGTGGCCGCGCGCTGCCTGCTGCCGCTCGTGCAGGTGACCCCGCGCGGGGTGTGGGGGCGCAGCGGGCAGGTGCGGCTGACCACCCTGGAGACGTGGGTGGGGCAGTCCCTGAGGGAGGATCCGGAGGGGATCGACGCGTTGGTGCTGCGGTACCTCGGTGCCTTCGGGCCCGCCTCCGTCAAGGACATGCAGACCTGGGCCGGGATCACCCGGCTCCGCGAGGCCTTCGAGCGGCTGCGCCCGCGCCTGGTGACCTTCCGCGACGAGAACGGGGCCGAGCTGTTCGACCTGCCCGACGCGCCCCGCCCCGACCCCGACACTCCGGCGCCGCCCCGCTTCCTCCCCGAGTTCGACAACGTGCTGCTCTCGCACGCCGACCGGACCCGCGTCGTCCCGCCCGAGTTCAAGGGGCTGAACGCACGGGGGAACCAGAGCCGGTGCGTGCTGATGGTCGACGGGTTCCTGGGCGGGGTGTGGGCGGGCGGGGCGGGAACGGTCACCGTGGAGCTGTTCCGCGAGGTGGCGGGCGCGGTCAAGGAGGAGATCGCCGCCGAGGGCGAGGCGATGCTCGCCGCCATGGGCGAAGGCCCCGGGAAGGTGCGCTTCGGGTCAATCCGAGGCTGACGCCGCCCTGGTGGAGGGCCGGTCCGGCGCGGCACGATGCCTCCCATGACGGAGAACAGCGCCACCGAGAGCTTCCTGGCCGCACGGGACTTCCTGCTCGCCCACCGAGGGCGGTACGAGGCCGCCCGGGACGGGTTCACCTGGCCCCGCCCCGAGCGCTTCAACTGGGCGTTCGACTGGTTCGACCGCATCGCGGAGGGCAACGGCGCCGATGCGCTGCGGATCGTCGAGGAGGACGGGACCACCGCAGCCGTCACCTTCGACCAGATGCGGCTGAGGTCCGGGTCCGCCGCCACCTGGCTGCGCGAGCGCGGCGTCGCCGCCGGCGACCGGATCCTGGTCATGCTGGGCAACCAGCGCGAGCTGTGGGAGGTGATGCTCGGCGCCATGAAGCTGCGCGCCGTCGTCATCCCCGCCACGCCGCTGCTCGGCCCCGCCGACCTGCGGGACCGGATCGAGCGCGGCAACGTCCGCCACGTGATCGCGCGCGTCGAGGACACCTCCAAGTTCGACGAGGTGGCGGGCGACTACACGCGGATCGCCGCCGGGGACGAGGTCCCGGCCGGCTGGCTGCGGCTCGCGGACATGGACGGGGCCGACAGCGGGTTCCGCCCCGACGGCACCACCCTCGCCTCCGACCCGCTGATGCTCTACTTCACCTCGGGCACCACCGCCCGCCCCAAACTCGTCGAGCACACCCACGCCTCGTACCCCATCGGGCACCTCTCCACCATGTACTGGCTCGGCCTGCGCCCCGGTGACGTCCACCTCAACATCGCCTCGCCCGGCTGGGCCAAGCACGCCTGGTCCAACCTCTTCGCCCCCTGGAACGCCGGCGCGACCGTTTTCGTCCACAACTACACCCGCTTCGACGCCCAGCGGCTCATGGCCGAGATGGACCGCGGCGGGGTCACCACCTTCTGCGCCCCGCCCACCGTCTGGCGGATGCTGATCCAGTCCGACCTGACCGCGCTCCGCCGGCCCCCGCGCGAGGCCGTGGCGGCCGGCGAGCCCCTGAACCCCGAGGTCATCGAACGGGTCAAGGAGGCCTGGGGCATCACCATCCGCGACGGGTTCGGGCAGACCGAGACCACCCTCCAGGTGGGCAACTTCCCCGGCGCCGCGGTCAAGCCGGGGTCCATGGGCCGCCCCGCGCCCGGGTACGGGATCGTGCTGCTGGACCCCGTCACCGGCAAGGAGTCCCCGGACGAGGGGGAGCTGTGCGTGGACCTGCGCCGCGCCCCCGCCGGGGTGATGACCGGCTACCGCGACGACCCCGAGCGCACCGCCGAGGCCATGGCGGACGGGCTCTACCGCACCGGGGACATCGCCTCCCGCGACGCCGACGGCTACCTCACCTACGTCGGCCGGGCCGACGACGTCTTCAAGGCCTCCGACTACAAGATCAGCCCGTTCGAGCTGGAGAGCGCCCTGCTGGAGCACGAGGCGGTCGCCGAGGCTGCGGTCGTACCGGCGCCGGACGCGCTGCGGCTGGCCGTGCCGAAGGCCTACATCACCCTCGCCGCCGGCTGGGAGCCCGGGAAGGAGACCGCGCGGCTGCTCTTCGAGCACTCCCGTGCGGTCCTGTCCCCGTACAAGCGGATCCGGCGCATCGAGTTCGCCGAGCTCCCCAAAACCGTGTCCGGGAAGATCCGCCGCGTGGAGCTGCGGGACCTCACGGCCGCCGGCTCCACCCAGGAGTACGACGAGGCCGATCTGGCGGGATGAGGTCCGCCCGGCCCCCGGGCGCCCGGTCCGCCGGGCGCCCGTCCGGGCCGGCCGCGGGTCAGGCCGGCAGCTGCGCCTCGATGGCGGCGATGACCTCGGGGGCCTCCGGCTCGGTGCGCGGGCGGAAGCGCGCCACGACCTCGCCGGCGGGGGAGATCAGGAACTTCTCGAAGTTCCACTGGATGTCGCCCGCCTCACCGTCGGCGTCCGGGGTCTTCACCAGCTCCTGGTAGAGCGGGTGCCGGTTCTCGCCGTTCACCTCGGTCTTCTCCAGCATCGGGAAGGTCACGCCGAAGCCGGCCGCGCAGAAGGTCTGGATGTCCTCCGCGGTGCCCGGCTCCTGGCCGCCGAACTGGTTGCAGGGCACGCCGACAACGGTGAAGCCCTTCTCCTCGTACTTGAACTGGAGCCTGGCCAGACCCGAGTACTGGGGGGTGAGCCCGCACTGGGAGGCGGTGTTCACCAGCAGGACGGCCTTGCCGCGGTGGGCCGCCAGGCTGGTGGGCTCGTCGTCCAGGGTGGTCAGCGGGATGTCGTACAGGCTCATCGGGCTCTCCTCGGCAGGCAGGGGCGAAACGATCGGACAACACGTGCGAACAGCCCCCGAGCCTAGGCCCCCCGTCCGACCAGTGCGTCCGCCGGGTCGTTGACCGGCTGCGGCATGCCGGTGAGGTCCATGACGAAGAGCGGTATCCCCAGGTCGTCGGCGCGCCCCCGGGCCTCTTCCGTGTAGCCGGCCAGGGCGAAGTAGACGGCGGTCGCCGAGGCCGTCAGACCATTCAGCCACACGCACTCCACGGCCCGCAGCCCGGCCGGCGCCGTGGTCGGGTCCACCTGTGCCACCACGCCCGGGGCCCGCAGGTCCACCGCCGCCGAGGGGATCGGCACCCCGTCGGGCTGGCGGACGTCCCGGAAGCCGAGCCAGCGCAGGTACAGGGCGGCCGCCGCCACCGCGTCCCGGGCGGTACGGATGGTCACGGGCCGGAACGGCGGCCGGGGGACGGGACCCCGGGCCGCAGTGGCGGCCGCCGCGGCGGATCCGCCGCCCGCGCCGGCCGGCGCCCGGCCCGCCGGGGGCCCGTCGCGGCGTACGCCGTCCCCCGGGCCCGCTCCGTCCGGCGCCCCGGCCCCCGCCCCCGGCTCCGCCCCGGCCCCGGTACCCGCCCGCGCCCCGGTGTCCTCCGCCCCGGTCTCCGGCCGGCCCGGCTGCCGGACGGGCACCAGCACCACCGTGCCGCACGACCCGCAGCCGACCTCCGGGTGCGGCCACTCGCTCTCCCGCCCGCAGGACCCGCACCGCACCGCCACCCAGCTGTCCTGCCAGGTCCGGTGGGTCAGCGGCAGCGGCGCCGCCGTCAGGTCCAGCGGCGGCGTGACCGGGCTCCCGCAGGCGCACGGGAAGACCGGGGAGACGTAGTTGTTCTCGCGCTGGCACGCCGGGCAGCGCACCGGTACCGCTTCCGCCATGAGCCCTGGACCCCCTCCGTAGCTGTGCGTGGGTCCATGCTCCACCACCGGCGACCACCGCGGCGGGCGAGCCCGCCGATTCCCGCCGATTCACCCCCCGGGCCCGGTCATTTGTGCAACTCACCGAAAGAGATGCGGCTTTTGGTGGGTTCCGGGGTGCCCCACCGCCTTGACGTGCGGGAAGCCGCCACTTAGCTTGTTTCGTATAGCAGAACAAAAATTCCGGATGCCGGAAAAAGTCTGACCGCCAGACCCGCAGGAGAACCTGATGCCTCGTATGACAGCCGCCGCTGCCGCCGTTGAGATCCTCAAGCTCGAGGGTGTCGAACAGGCGTTCGGCGTGCCCGGTGCCGCGATCAACCCGTTCTACCGCGAGCTCAAGAACGTGGGCGGGATCGCGCACACGCTGGCCCGTCACGTCGAGGGCGCCTCGCACATGGCCGAGGGCTACACCCGTGCCAAGGCGGGCAACATCGGCGTCTGCATCGGCACCTCGGGCCCGGCCGGCACGGACATGATCACCGGTCTGTACTCCGCCATCGCGGACTCCATCCCGATCCTCTGCATCACCGGTCAGGCGCCGGTCTCGAAGCTCCACAAGGAGGACTTCCAGGCCGTCGACATCGCCACGATCGCCAAGCCCGTCACCAAGGCCGCCACCACGGTCCTGGAGGCCGCCCAGGTCCCCGGCGTCTTCCAGCAGGCCTTCCACCTGATGCGCTCCGGCCGTCCGGGCCCGGTCCTGATCGACCTGCCGATCGACGTCCAGCTGACCGAGATCGAGTTCGACCCCGAGACCTACACCCCGCTGCCGGTCTACAAGCCGCAGGCCAGCCGCGCCCAGGCCGAGAAGGCCCTGGGCTTCCTGCTGGAGGCCGAGCGTCCGCTGATCGTCGCCGGTGGCGGCATCATCAACGCCGACGCCTCCGACCTGCTGGTCGAGTTCGCCGAGCTGACGAACATCCCGGTCATCTCCACCCTGATGGGCTGGGGCACCATCCCGGACGACCACGAGCTGGCCGCGGGCATGGTCGGCGTCCAGACCGCCCACCGCTACGGCAACGCGACGTTCCTGGAGTCGGACACCGTCATCGGCATCGGCAACCGCTGGGCCAACCGCCACACCGGCTACAACCTCGACGCTTACACCAAGGGCCGCAGGTTCGTCCACGTCGACATCGAGCCCACCCAGCTGGGCAAGATCTTCGCCCCGGACTTCGGCATCGCCTCCGACGCCAAGGTCGCCCTGGAGCTCTTCATCGAGGTCGCCAAGGAGCTCAAGGCCGAGGGCAAGCTCCCCGACTTCTCCGCCTGGGCCGCCTCCGCGCAGGAGCGCAAGGCGACCCTGCAGCGCCGTACGCACTTCGAGAACATCCCCATGAAGCCGCAGCGCGTCTACGAGGAGATGAACAAGGCGTTCGGCCCGGAGACCCGCTACGTCACCACCATCGGCCTCTCCCAGATCGCGGCCGCGCAGTTCCTGCACGTCTACAAGCCGCGCCACTGGGTCAACTGCGGCCAGGCCGGCCCGCTCGGCTGGACCATCCCGGCCGCCATCGGCGCCGCCACCGCACAGCCCGAGACCCCGGTCGTCGCCCTCTCCGGCGACTACGACTTCCAGTTCATGATCGAGGAGCTGGCGGTCGCCGCCCAGCACAAGGTCCCCTACGTCCACGTCCTCGTGAACAACGCCTACCTGGGCCTCATCCGCCAGGCGCAGGGCGGCCTCGGCATCAACTTCGAGGTCAACCTCGAGTTCGAGAACATCAACACCCCCGAGATCGGCGTCTACGGCGTCGACCACGTCAAGGTCGCCGAGGGCCTGGGCGTCAAGGCCATCCGCGTCACCGACCCGGACAAGCTGGGCGAGGCCTTCGAGGAGGCCAAGAAGCTGGCGCAGGAGTTCCAGGTCCCGGTCGTCGTCGAGGCCATCCTGGAGCGCGTCACCAACATCGCGATGAGCAAGACCGTCGACATGAGCGACGTCACCGAGTTCGAGGAGCTCGCCACCGAGCCGGGCCACGCCCCGACCGCGATCAAGGCCCTCCAGGTCTGATCACCCGCAGCAGCCGACCGGCCCCCGTCCCTCCGTCCGGAGGTGCGGGGGCCGGTCCGCGTTTCAGGCCGGCCCGCCGGCCGGCCCGCCGGCCAGGCCGCCGATCAGGACGTCGATGCCGAGCGCGAGCCGCGCCGACGCCGGTCCGGCGGACAGTTCGGCCGCGGCGGCGGCCAGGTGCGGGTACCGGGCGGGGTCGAGGCCGGCGAGTCGCTCCTCGATCCCGACCCGGGCGTGGCGGGCGTCGAGGGCGCCCTGGAGGGCCTCCTCGCCGTCGCCGGCGGCCGGGCCTGCGGAGTCCACCTCGTAGGTGACCGCCCCGATGTGCAGGGCGATGAGGTCGCAGCCCCAGGCCGCGCGCTGCCGCTCGATCCCGCCCGCCAGGAGCAGCCCGAGGACGCGGTCGAAGAGGCCGAGCCAGGCCGGGGTGGTGGGGATGTCGCCCAGGGAGACCCGGCCGATGCCGGGATGTGCGCCGAGGGCGCGCACCACGTCGGTGATCAGGGCGGTGAGCTGTTCGCGCCAGCGGCCCGGATCGATCGCGGGCAGCGGCACGGTCGCGATGACGGAGTCGTGCATCAGGCGCAGCAGTTCGCCGCGCTGGGAGACGTACACGTAGAGGGACGCGGGGCCGGTGTCGAGCTCGGCCGCCACCTTGCGCATCGTGACGGCGTCCACCCCCTCGCGCCGCAGGACCCGCAGGCCCGCTTCGACGACGGCGGCCTCGCTGAGCGGGGACTTGGCGGGGCGGGAGCGGGTGCTCCGGCGGGGCGGGGGCGTCTGCATGGGAACAGGCTAGCACTTGACAACGAACGGTGTTCGTAGCGAACGTTGTTCGTGACGAACAGCGTTTGTGACGAACAGTGTTCGTGGCGTGGTGTTCGTGCCGTCCGTGCTGCCGCAACGATGCTTCTGGGGGACCCCTGTCGTGAACCACCCGTATCCCTACCGCCGGCCCGCCCTGGCGGTGGTCCTGGCCGCCGAGGTCATGGACCTGCTCGACGCGACGGTCACCGGGGTGGCCGCCCCGGCGATCGCCGCCGATCTGGGCGGCGGCCCGTCGACCACCCAGTGGCTCCAGGCCGCGTACACCCTGCCCTTCGCCGTCCTGCTGATCACCGCCGGACGGCTCGGGGACCGCTTCGGCCGGCGCCGGCTCTTCCTGCTGGGCGCCGCCGGATTCACCCTCGCCTCCGCCCTGTGCGCCGCCGCCCCGGGACCCGCCTGGCTGATCGCCGCACGCGCCGCCCAGGGGGCCTTCGGCGCGCTGCTGCTGCCGCAGGGCTTCGGCATCGTCAAGGAGGTCTTCGAGGGGCCCGAACAGGCCAGGGCCTTCGGCCTCTTCGGGCCCGTGATGGGGATCTGCGCCGTAGGCGGCCCCGTCCTGGGCGGCCTGCTCACCGGGGCCGACCTCTTCGGCAGCGGCTGGCGGCTGGTCTTCCTGGTGAACGTCCCGCTGGGCCTGGCGGCGCTGGCCGGGGCGGTCCGCTGGATCCCGCGCACGGTCCCCGACGGGGGCGCGCGGCTCGACGTGCCGGGCATGCTGCTGGCGGGGGCCGCCTCGGGGGCCCTGGTCTACCCCCTCGTGCAGGGGCGGGAGCTGGGCTGGCCCGCCTGGAGCTTCGGCCTGATGGCCGCCGGGCCGCTGGGCTTCTGGCTGTTCGCCCGGCTCCAGCGGCGGCGCCCCTCGCCGCTGGTGGCCCCGGCCCTGCTGGCCGACCGCGGCTACACGGGCGGGATCGCGGTCGCCGTCGCCTTCTTCGCCGCCTTCACGGGCCTGATGCTGGTCCTGTCCCTGTTCTTCCAGGGGCCGCTGGGCCTCTCGCCGGCGGGGGCCGGGTATTCCGTGGCCCCGCTGGCCCTGGGGATCGCGCTCGCCGCGGGCCCGGCGGGAGGGCTGGCGCAGAAGCACGGCCGGGTGGTGATCCAGGCGGGCATCGTCCTGACCGCCCTCGGCCTGGGCCTGCTGGCCGCCACCGCCGGCGGGGCGGTGGACGGCTGGCGGCTGCTGCCGGGCACCTTCGTCACGGGGCTCGGGATGGGCCTGGTGATCCCGCCGCTGTTCGACGTGATCCTCGCGGGTGTGGCCGAGCCCGAGGTGGGTTCCGCCTCCGGGGTGCTCAACGCCGTCCAGCAGCTGGCCAACGCCGTGGGCGTGGCCCTGCTGGTCACCGTCTGGTCCGCCTTCGCCGACCACGGCAGCAGCCCGGGCGCCGCACTCGGCGGCACGGCCCTGGCGACGGCCGGACTGCTGGCCGTCGCCCTGCTGCTCTCCGTACGCCTGCCGCGCACGGCACGCGCCCGGTAGGAAGGGGAGGACGGCAAAGCGCCGAGTCACGGGACCGTCCGTGACTCGGCGCTCTGGTGGTGACCGCCCGACGGAGCGAGGCTGGCGCGACAGGACGTTCGCACCGCCGGGCGGAGACTGGGGGAGGTGTCGGTTCTCCTCTATATAGGGGACTCTGTGCGCGGCCCCTATACAGAGGAGTGGCTGGGACCGTGGCGGGCGGGCGACGAGAACTCCGGCGCCGTCTCCCTCAGGTCAAGAGACGGGCCTCGGAACCCATGACCACCGCACTGGCTCGCTCGCCTGCCACGGTCCTCGTCCGGCCCCCACCGCGTACCACCCCTCATCCGGGTCCGCGGTGCGGGCTCAGCACCCGGGGCCTGACCTCCCGTCAGGCCCCCGGTACATCTGTGGGGCTCAGGCGTCGCGCAGGGCGCGCACGGCCTCCTCGACGCGCTTGCCGTAGTCGGCGTCCGCGGCGTGGAAGTGAGCCAGGTTCTTCTCGATGACGTCCTCGAGGGTGACCTGCGACAGGCCGCCCGCGATGTTCGCCACCAGACGCTGCTTCTCGGCCTCAGACATCAGGCGGTACAGCTCGCCGGCCTGGAAGAAGTCGTCGTCCTTGGTGTGGGCCGGGGCCTCGTGGGTGCCCGTGTAGCCGGAGACGGCCTTCGGGGCACCCAGGGCTATGCCGGTCTCGGCCGGACCCTGGTACGAGTTGGGCTCGTAGTTCTTGTCGTGGCGCGAGCCGTTGCGCAGCGCCATGACGCCGTCGCGGCCGTAGTTGTCGGCCTGCGTCGCCTTCGGGGCGTTGACCGGCAGCTGGGTGTGGTTCACGCCGAGGCGGTAGCGCTGGGCGTCGGCGTAGGCGAAGAGGCGGCCCTGGAGCATCTTGTCCGGCGAGGCGGTGATGCCCGGGACGAAGTTGTTCGGGGAGAACGCGGACTGCTCGACCTCGGCGAAGACGTTGTCCGGGTTGCGGTCGAGGACCAGGCGGCCCACGCGCTGCAGCGGGTAGTCGGCGTGCGGCCACACCTTGGTGAGGTCGAACGGGTTGAAGCGGTAGTCCGCGGCCTCGGCGGCCGGCATGACCTGGACGTAGAGGGTCCAGCTCGGGTTCACGCCGCGCTCGATGGCCTGGAGCAGGTCGGTCTGGTGCGAGTTGGCGTCCTTGCCGACGAGCTCGGCGGCCTGCTCGCCCGACAGGCAGCGGATGCCCTGGTTCGTCTTGAAGTGGTACTTGACGAAGAAGGCCTCGCCCTGGGCGTTGGTCCACTGGTAGGTGTGGGAGCCGTAGCCGTTCATGTGGCGGTAGGACGCCGGGATGCCGCGGTCGCCCATCAGCCAGGTGATCTGGTGCGTCGCCTCGGGGGCGTGCGCCCAGAAGTCCCAGACGTTGTCCGGCTCCTGCTTGCCCGTGAAGGGGTCGCGCTTCTGGGAGTGGATGAAGTCGGGGAACTTGATCGGGTCCTTGATGAAGAACACCGGGGTGTTGTTGCCGACGAGGTCGTAGTTGCCGTCCTCGGTGTAGAACTTCAGCGCGAAGCCGCGCGGGTCGCGGACGGCGTCCGCGCCACCGAGGGAGTCGGCCACGGTGGAGAACCGCAGGAAGGTCTCGGTCTTCTTGCCGACCTCGGAGAGGAACGCGGCCGAGGTGTAGGCGGTGACGTCGTCGGTCACCTCGAAGTAGCCGTACGCGGCCGAGCCGCGGGCGTGCACCACGCGCTCCGGGATGCGCTCACGGTTGAAGCGGGCGAGCTTCTCGAGGAGCTGCTGGTCCTGGATCAGGAGCGGGCCACCGACGCCGGCGGTGGCGGAGTTCTGGTTGTCGGCGACCGGGGCGCCGGACTCGGTCGTCAGCGTGCGCTTCGACATGGTGACCTTCCGTACGGGTAACTGCTGACGGAAAGCGTCTTCCGTCATGCGGAACAGCCTAATTTCGGCGTGAACGCGACGTCAACAGTTTGTTGAAAGAAAGAATGGGGAGGTAATCCGGACGGTGCCGGCGCTTGGGCGCGACAGGACAGGTGTCAGCACCGGCACCATCCGGAAACTCGGGCCCCCGTTCGTGCGGGGGGAGGCGGCCCGGGGGAGCGGGCCGCGGGGGATCAGACCTGGGCGCCGGAGAGGCGCTCGACCGCGCGGAGCAGGGCGGAGTGGTCCAGGCCGCCGTCGCCCTGGGCGCGCAGGGAGGCGACCAGCTGGGCGACGACCGCGCCGACGGGCAGGGCGGCACCGACGTTGCGGGCGGCGTCGGTGACGATGCCCATGTCCTTGTGGTGCAGGTCGATCCGGAAGCCGGGCTTGAAGTCGCGGTTCAGGAAGTTGTCCTTCTTGCGGGTCAGGACCGTGGAGCCGGCCAGGCCGCCGTTGAGGACGTCGAGGGCGGCCTCGAGGTTCACGCCGGACTTCTCGAGGAAGACGACGGCCTCGGCGCACGCCTGGATGTTCACCGCGACGATGAGCTGGTTGGCGGCCTTCACCGTCTGGCCGGAGCCGTGCGGGCCGCACAGGACGATGACCTTGCCGAGGGTCTCGAGGATGGGCAGCGCCGCGTCGAAGTCGGCCTGCTCGCCACCCACCATGATCGACAGGACGGCCTCGATGGCGCCGGCCTCGCCGCCGGACACCGGGGCGTCGATGACGCGGATGCCCTTCTCGGCGGCGTTCTTCGCCAGGTCGACGGAGGTCTGCGGGGTGATCGACGACATGTCGACGATCAGCGCACCGGACTTGGCGTTCTCCAGGATGCCGTTCGGGCCGTAGTTGATGGCCTCGACCTGCGGGGAGGCGGGCACCATCGTGATGATGACGTCGGCGTCCGCGACGGCCTCGGCGATCGAGCCGGCGGCGGTGCCGCCGGCGGCGGCCAGGCGGTCCAGCTTGTCCTGCTCGAGGGTGAAGCCGGTGACCGAGTAGCCGGCCTTGAGGAGGTTCTCGGACATGGGGGAGCCCATGATGCCGAGGCCGATCCAGGCGATCTTCGGGAGGTTGCTCATGATGAGGTCCTTGTTCTTCAAGCTTTATACGAAAAGTGCGTGAGGTGCCTGGCTGATCGCCCGGACTTCGTCCTCTTACTTGGCGGCGCGAGCCTCGGCCGGCAGCCAGTCGAAGGACGCGGCGGCGTCGGCGGCCTTGTACTCCAGGCCGACGAAGCCCTGGTAGCCGGCCTTCTTGAGCTGGTCGAGGAGGTCCTCGAGGGGCAGCTCGCCGGTGCCGGGGGCACCGCGTCCCGGCTTGTCCGCGATCTGGACGTGTCCGGTCTTGGCGGCGTACTTTTCGATGACCTCGGAGAGGTCCTCATCGTTCATCGCCAGGTGGTACAGGTCGAGGAGGAACTTGGCGTTGCCGAGACCGGTGGCCTCGTTCACCTTGTCCACGACCTCGATGCCGGCCGGGGCGCTCACCAGGGGGTAGAGCGGCGACTCGGGCTTGTTGAGGGTCTCGATCAGGAGGACCGCACCCACGCGGTCGGCGGCCTGTGCCGCGACGACCAGGTTCTTCAGGGCGAGCTCGTCCTGGACGGCCGGGTCCACGCCCTCGACGCGGTTGCCGTAGAGGGCGTTGAGCGCCTTGCAGCCGACCGAGGCGGCGAAGTCGGCCGCGACGTTGATGTTGGCGTTGAAGCGGTCCGACTCCTCGCCGGGTACCGAGACCGCGCCGCGGTCCGGGCCGGGGAGCTGGCCGGCGTAGAAGTTCAGGCCCACCAGCTGGGTGCCGGCGTCCTCAAGGGCCTTCTTGAGGGCGTCCAGCTCCTCCTGAGCGGGGGTGGGGGTCTCGATCCAGGGCCACCACAGCTCGACCGCGGTGAAGCCCGCCGCGGCGGCGGCCGCGGGGCGCTCCAGGAGCGGGAGTTCCGTGAAGAGGATCGAAAGGTTCACATCGAAGCGCTGGTCCGAGTATCCCATGAGGGGTGTGCGCTCCTTCCGTATTGCGGAAGTTATTTTCTGCTTGATGGAAGACTGCAAGCCGACCGTCGGACTTGTCAAGTGCCGACTCCCGGAATCTCACGACTGCCGGGTAGCTTGGCGGTGTGCGATTGAGAGTGGAGTTCACGACCGAGCCCTTCGACCTGGAAGAGGCCCCCGCCCACGCGGTGGCCGCCCGTGAGGTCATCCAGAAGGCCCAGCTGGACGCGGTCGACGTGGGTCCCTTCGGCAACACCGCCGAGGGCGATTCCGACCGGGTGCTGGGCGCGGTGGCCGCGCTGCTGCGCGACGCGCTGGACGCCGGCGCCACGCGCGTCTCGCTCCAGCTCAACGTGATCGGGGAGGGCGGAGCATGACCGAACCCCGCGACCACCCGTTCGTCGCCGCGGTCAAGCCGCTGGTGGACGCGATGGGCGGTGAGCTGATGGACCCCGCCCGGGCCGAGCCCGACGACGTCGTGCTGGCGTGGGAGGGCGAGGAGGTGGTGGCCGTGCGGCTCCCGCAGCTGTCCGACTCGCTGGACCACATCCTTGCGGCGCTGGAGCGACGGCACGGCATGCCGCTGGCCCGGCTCGACCGGAAGTCCAAGCAGGACGTGGTACGCATACTGGAGGCGCGGGGCGCCTTCTCCGTGCGCCACGGTGTGGAAACGGTCGCGGGAGCCCTGGGCGTCAGCCGTTTCACGGTCTACAACTATTTGAACCGGGAAAACCCCGGCAAGACGGGGAAGCAGAACAGCCAGGAGTGAGGGACGCTCCACCGACGGTCACGAGCCGCCGCCCAATTCACCCGGGCGGCGGCTTTTGTGTACGGGAAATTTCAACAAAGTGTTGACGCCGTGTTGCCGAGGGCGTTAGCTATGCGCAGCCCGTCAAAGCAACAACAGGCCACGGAGGCCTACCGTGACTTCGAGCCCGACCCCGGGTCTGACCCGGTTCAACGCCTTGGACGACAGCGAGGCCACGGCCGAGCTGCACGAGGTGTGCGCCAGTTCGGCGTGGGGGAGCAAGATGCTCGCCCAGCGCCCCTTCGCCACCGCCGACTCCCTGTTCGCCGCGAACGAGGCCGCCATGGCGGAACTCACCGCGGACGACCTGGGCGAGGCGATGGGAGGCCACGCGCCGATCGGCCGGCCGAAGCCGGGAGACCCGACCTCCGCCCGCGAGCAGCGTGGCATGGCCGGTGCCTCGGAGGAGCTCCGGAACGAGCTCCTCGAACTCAACCTGGCCTACCAGGACAAGTTCGGCCACGTGTTCCTCATCTGCGCCACCGGTGCCACCGGTGAGTTCATGCGGGACGCGGTCAAGGTCCGGATCGAGAACACGCCGCAGCAGGAGCGGGAGATCGCCCGCGGCGAGCTCGTGAAGATCAACCGGATCCGTCTGACCCGACTCGTCGAGCTCGCAGAAGGAGAGTGAACATGAGCACCGAGACCACCGCGTCGGTGTCCACGCACATTCTGGACACCAGCATCGGCCGCCCCGCCGAGGGCGTCGCCATCTCCCTGTCGGCCCGCGCGGGCCAGGGCGGAGAGTGGGCGGCCCTGGGCGGTTCCGCCACCGACGCCGACGGGCGCTGCAAGGACCTGCCGGCCCTGCCGGAGGGCACCACACACGTGCGTCTCGACTTCGAGACCGAGACGTACTTCTCAAAGAAGCAAGCCGAGGCGCAGCAGGACGCCCCCCGCGTAAGGGACAGCGGTGCGTTCTTCCCCGAGGTAACCATCACCTTCGCGGTGAACCCGGGCGAGCACTACCACGTACCGCTGCTGCTCAACCCGTTCGGCTACTCCGTTTACCGAGGGAGCTAGCATGGCCACGATTCTGGGCCAGAACCAGTACGGCAAAGCAGAGAACCGCGTCGTCAAGATCACGCGGGACGGCGACACGCACCACATCAAGGACCTGAACGTCTCGGTCGCCCTCTCCGGCGACATGGACGACGTCCACTACTCCGGCTCGAACGCCAACGTCCTTCCGACGGACACCACCAAGAACACGGTGTACGCGTTCGCCAAGGAGTACGGCATCGAGTCCGCCGAGCAGTTCGGCATCCACCTGGCGCGCTGGTTCGTCAACAGCCAGGAGCCGATCCAGCGCGCGCGCATCCGGATCGAGGAGTACGCCTGGGACCGGATCGCCACCTCGGACGCCAACTCCAAGTTCATCGGCTCCGACGAGGTCAACCACTCCTTCGTCCGCAAGGGCATGGAGACCCGCGTCGTCCAGATCACGTACGACGGCCAGAACTGGGAGGTCATCTCCGGCCTCAAGGACCTGATCGTCATGAACTCCACCAACTCGGAGTTCTGGGGCTACGTGAAGGACAAGTACACGACCCTGCAGGAGGCGTACGACCGCATCCTGGCCACCCAGGTGTCGGGCCGCTGGCGCTTCAACTGGTCGGACGACGAGCAGCGGATGCCCAACTGGGAGAAGTCCTACGCCGAGACCAGGAAGCACATGCTCCAGGCCTTCGCGGAGACCTACTCCCTGTCGCTGCAGCAGACCCTGTACCAGATGGGTTCGCGCATCATCAACCACCGTTCGGAGATCGACGAGGTCCGCTTCTCGCTCCCGAACAAGCACCACTTCCTCGTCGACCTGGAGCCCTTCGGCCTCAAGAACGACAACGAGGTCTACTTCGCCGCGGACCGTCCGTACGGTCTGATCGAGGCGACGGTCCTCCGCGACGGCGCCGACGCCCGTATCCCCGTGGACATGACCAACCTCTGAGCAGTGCACGCGCGTCCCGGGGCTCCGCAGTGGCCCCGGGGCGACACACCCACAGCTTCCTGAATCGGCACCCGGACGCATCACACGGGGCGGCAGTACTGTCAGCTGTCAGGCCCCCGGCTCCGGCACTCAAATCCCCAGGGTTTTGCCGCGCCCGCACCGCCACTGAAAGCACGAGGAAGTCCCATGACAGCATCGGCAGCCCATGACGGCGCCGTAGAGCGCATCGTCATCGAGAACTGTGCGATCGCGACCGTCGACGCCAACGACACCGAGTACGCCTCGGGTCACGTCGTCATCGCCGGCAACCGGATCGAGTTCGTCGGCGCGGGCAAGGCCCCCGAGAACCTCGACAACGTCGTCCGCCGCATCGACGGCACCGGGCACCTCGTGACCCCCGGTCTGGTCAACACGCACCACCACTTCTACCAGTGGATCACCCGTGGCCTGGCCACCGACCACAACCTCTTCAACTGGCTCGTCGCGCTGTACCCGACCTGGGCGCGCATCGACGAGCAGATGGCGTACACGGCCGCCCAGGGCTCCCTGGCCGCGATGGCCCGCGGCGGTGTCACCACCGCGATGGACCACCACTACGTCTACCCCAAGAACTCCGGCGACCTCTCCGGCGCGATCATCCGCGCAGCCTCCGAGATGGGCGTCCGCTTCACCCTCGCCCGCGGCTCCATGGACCGCAGCGAGAAGGACGGCGGCCTGCCGCCGGACCACGCGGTCGAGACCCTCGAAGGTGCCCTCGCGGACACCGAGGCGACCGTCAAGAAGTTCCACGACGCCTCCTTCGACGCCATGACCCAGGTCGCCGTCGCCCCGTGCTCCCCCTTCTCGGTCTCCACCGAGCTGCTGAAGCAGGGCGCCGAACTGGCCCGCCGCCTCGGTGTGCGGATGCACACGCACGGCTCGGAGACCGTCGAGGAAGAGAAGTTCTGCCACGAGCTCTTCGGCATGGGCCCGACCGACTACTTCGAGTCGACCGGCTGGCTCGGCGAGGACGTGTGGATGGCGCACAGCGTCCACATGAACGACTCCGACATCGCCGCGTTCGCCCGCACCAGGACCGGTGTCGCGCACTGCCCGTCCTCCAACGCCCGTCTGGCCGCCGGCATCGCCCGCGTCCCGGACATGCTGGCCGCCGGCGTCCCGGTGGGCCTCGGCGTGGACGGCACCGCCTCCAACGAGTCCGGCGAGCTCCACACCGAGCTGCGCAACGCGCTGCTGATCAACCGTCTGAACCCGGTGCACCGCGAGGCCGCGCTCAACGCCCGCCAGTCGCTGCGCCTGGGCACCTACGGCGGCGCCCAGGTCCTCGGCCGCGCCGACAACATCGGTTCGCTCGAGGTCGGCAAGTGCGCCGACCTGGTCCTGTGGAACCTGAACACCTTCCTGCACTCCTCGATCGCCGACCCGGTCACCGCGCTCGTCTTCGGTGCGGCCGCCCCGGTCACCGCCTCGTTCGTCAACGGCAAGCAGATCGTCGAGAACAACCGGCTGCTCTTCGCGGACGAGGACGCCATCGCGGTGTCCACCCGCGAGGAGGCCCAGCGCCTGGCGCGCATCTCCGCGCAGGGCTGATCCCCACGGAGTCCGGCCGGGGGGGACGGCCCCCGGCCGGCCGCCGCGGACCCGAGCGGGGTCCGCGGCAGCCGTTCCCGGGAAGCGCCCGAGGAGAGATCCGACGGCGCCCCCGGGGGCGGTGACGCGTGACACCCCATTCCAGCACGGCGCGCCATCCGCGCCACCGCCACGGCACCCCCAGCCCTGACCGGGCTGGATCCACCGCGTGGAAACGGTTTTTGGGCGAATCGATTCCGCACCCCTTGGGACGAGAAGTAGCTCCACCCACAACTGCACACAGGCTCGAGCAGCACCGCTTTCGCACCACCTCCCTGACACCCACGTCCCTGCCGACGTGTTTAACCGACCGGAGGAAGCCGTGGCCGATGCGCCCAGGTTCCGCAAAGACGCAGTCGCAGTACCGGAGGAGAAGCACCCGGTCGACGAGACCCTGCCTCCGCTCCGCATGTTCACCAGCGGCCTCCAGCACGTGGCCGCCATGTACGCGGGTGTCGTCGCCCCGCCCATGATCGTCGGGCCCGCCGTGGGCCTCTCGGCGACCGAGACCGCCTTCCTGATGGGCGCCTCCCTCTTCACCGCAGGGCTCGCCACCCTCCTCCAGACCCTCGGGTTCTGGAAGATCGGCGCCAAACTCCCCTTCGTCAACGGCGTCTCCTTCGCCGGAGTCACCCCGATGATCGCCATCGGCAAGGGGCAGGGGCACGACGCCATCCCCGTCATCTTCGGCGCGATCATCGTCGCCGGACTGGTCGGCTTCCTCGCCGCCCCCTACTTCGGCCGGCTCGTCCGGTTCTTCCCGCCCGTGGTCACGGGCACCGTCATCACCCTGATCGGCGTCTCGTTGCTCCCCGTGGCCTTCAACTGGTCCCAGGGAGGCAACCGCACGGCCGCCGACTACGGCTCCATGAAGAACATCGGCATGGCGGCCCTCACCCTGGCGATCGTCCTGGTGATGCGCAAGTTCCTGCGCGGGTTCCTCCAGCAGATCTCCATCCTCCTCGGCCTGGTCGCGGGCACCCTCGTCGCGATACCCCTGGGCATGGCGAACTTCGACGCCGTCCGCGACGCGGACCTCGTCGGCTTCCCGACGCCCTTCCACTTCGGCGCCCCCCAGTTCCAGGTCGCGGCGATCGTCTCGATGTGCATCGTGATGCTGGTCTGCATGACCGAGTCCACCGCCGACATCCTGGCCCTCGGCCGGATCGTGGGCCGTCCGGCGGACGCGAGGACCATCGAGGGCGGCCTGCGCGCCGACACCCTCGGCAGCGCACTCAGCCCCCTGTTCAACGGGTTCATGTGCAGCGCCTTCGCGCAGAACATCGGGCTCGTCGCGATGACCAAGGTCCGAAGCCGCTTCGTCGTCGCCGCGGGCGGTGGCATCCTGATCCTGCTGGGCCTGTGTCCGGTGGCCGCCTCCGTCATCGGGGTCGTCCCGCTGCCCGTCCTCGGCGGCGCCGGCATCGTGCTCTTCGGCTCGGTGGCGGCCAGCGGCATCCAGACCCTGGCGGGTGCGGCCATGGAGAAGGGCGAGAACGCCCTCATCGTCGCCGCCTCGGTCGGCATCGGCCTGATCCCGATCGCCGCGCCGAACTTCTACCACGCCTTCCCCAAGGACCTCCTCGTCGTCCTCGACTCCGGCATCAGCACCGGCTGCGTGGTCGCGATCCTGCTCAACCTGGCCTTCAACCACCTCGGAGCCAGGAGGACCGCGCCCGATCCCGCCGCCGAACCGGCCTTCGCGCACTGAAGGGCCCGCGGACCCCGGGGCCCGCGCGCACCCGCCCCCGGCGGGCGTGCGGCGGCCGGTACGCCACCCACTGCGGGTGTGGCGTACCCGCCGCCGCCCGCCCGTCCGGGGGCGCCGTCACGGGCTCCCGCCGCCCTCCGCCCCGGGACCGCTCCCGCGCCCCGGGACCGCTCCCGCGCCCCGGGACCGCTCCCGCGCCCCGGGACCGCTCCCGCGCCCCGGGACCGCTCCCGCGCCCCGGGACCGGTCCGCGTCCCGGCCACCGGTCCGCGTCCCCGCCACCGGATCAGGTCCGGTCCGGTACCCCCGGCGCCGGGTCCGTCCAGATGTCCGGCCGGACCGTCCGCACCCGCCGCCCCGTCTGGTCCAGCTCCTGCGCCTCCGACTTGCGCACGTGCAGCGCCACCGCCGTGTCGGTGATGCGCAGCCCCGGCAGCCTGCGCGACAGGTCGGCGGTGTAGCGCGCCAGCCCCTCCACGGTGCGCAGCCGGGCACTGATCATGAAGTTCCAGGTGCCGCTCACCGACATGCAGGTCCGCGTCTCGCGCAGCCCCGCGGCCACCGCCGCGCAGTCGGCGACCTCGTGCTCGCGCACCTCCGCCCACAGGGTCGCCGACACCGGCCAGCCGGACAGCCCCGACGCCATCGCACAGCTGTAGCGCAGGCTCTGCCCCGCCTCCAGCCGGCTCAGCCGACGGCGGACGGTCGACTCGCTCATCCCCGACTCCCGCGCCAGCGAGGCCACGCTGCGCCGCCCGTCCGCGGCCAGCGCCATCACCAGCGGACGGTCCTCCCGGGACACCGGGGCCACCGGCGGCGCCGCCGCTCCCGGCGCCCCCGGGGCGCGCCGCGTACGCCCCGTCAACAGAGTGGCCTGGGCCGGGGACAGGTGGTCCATCCGCCAGCGGTCGGGGGCCGAGTGCACCACCGTGACCATCGAGGAGCGGGTGCCGGTCACCCCCGGGATCCGCTGTACCCGGAAGGACAGGTAGCGGAACAGCAGGTGCAGGTCCGGCAGGGCCACGAAGGCCAGCAGGTCGCGGCCGCCGGTGGTGTGCTCCACGCCCATGGTGTGCGCGTCGCCCGCCAGGGCCGCGCCCACCGCCGGGGAGGTGCCCGCCGCGCACATCACCTCCACCCACGCCATGCAGGGTGCCTGGCTCCCCGTGCGCAGACCCAGCCCCGAGACCCATGCCTCCCCGGCGGACGTCATCCGCTCCCAGCGGCGCGCCAGGGTCTCCGGGCGGGCCCCGAGCACCGGGGCCAGCCGCTCCCAGCTGGCGCGGGGCGCGAGCTGGAGGGCGTGAACGAGTGCCCGGTCGGTGTCGTCAATGGAGGAAATGGCCGAGTTCATACTTACCCCTGGCGGTTTTCCCGGCACCGGACCGGTTGACCAGACTTTCGACTGATCATCTCTCTTCGTGCGCCGAACCGCCGCATCGCAGGACGGTGCCGGACGGCACGGATGTGTGCAGCCCCAGGACAGCAGCGGGAGGACGTATGGGGGAGCCCGGCTCGAGCGTGCGTCAAGCGGTGCCCGTCGAGCTGTCCAGCCTCGTCGGGCGCGCCGCCGAAGTGGCGCGGACCCGGGCCCTGCTGGCCTCGGAACGCCTGGTCACGCTGACGGGCCCGGCCGGGGTGGGCAAGACCCGGATCGCCGTGCGCGCCGTCCGCGAGCTCTGCGGCGGCCGTGGCGCCGACGTCGTGTGGGCCGACCTGTCCCGGGTGCCGCCCGAGCCCGGGGGCGGGCCGGCCGCGGAACTGGGCGCGGCACTGGCCGGGCGCGAGGCGCTGCTGGTCCTGGACGGCTGCGAGCACCTCGGCGGACGGGCCGGGCAGCTCGCGGGGGAACTGCTCGCGCGCTGGCCGGGGGTACGGATTCTGGCCACGTCGCAGCAGGTCCTCGGGGTGGCGGGGGAAGCCCTGCTCGCCGTCGGACCGCTGGCGCTGCCCGCCGCACCGGAGGACCCCGCGGCACCCTGCGCGGTCGCCGGAGTGGCCCTCTCCACCGCCGTACGGCTCTACGTGGAGCGGGCGCGCGGCGCCGCCCCCCGGTTCGAGCTCACCGAGCACAACGCCGGGGCCGTGGCCGCCCTGTGCCGGGCGCTGGACGGGATCCCGGGGGCGCTGGAGCTCGCTGCCGCGCGGGCCCGCCGCCACGAGCCCGCCGAGGCGCTGCGCCGGCTGACGGCCGACCCGCTGGAGTTCCTCGCCGGCGGTGCGGGCCGGGCGGGCGGTGCCGACGCGCTGCGCCTGTGCCGTCTGGCCCCGCCCGGGGAGCGGCTGTTGTGGGAGCGGCTGTCGGTCTTCGCGGGTTCCTTCGACGAGGCCGCCGTCGCCGAGGTGTGCGGGTTCGGTGCGCTCGGCCCGGGTGACGCCGTCCGGACCCTGCGGCGGCTGGCCCCCGCACTGCTGGCGGAGCCCGGGCACGCCGGCCGCTACCGGCTGCCGCTGACCGTACGGGCCTACGCGGCCCGGCGGCTGGCCCTCGACCCGCACGGCGACGGGGCCACCGCGGTCCGCCGCCACCACGAGCGCTGCCGGATCACCGCCGAACGCGCCGCGCAGCTGTGGCGGTCGGGGGCACAGCTGGAGGCCCGCGCCCTGGCCCTGCGGGAGCTGCCCGAGCTGCGGCTGGCGATGGACCCGCACGCGCCGGCCGGCCCGGCCGCCGCGCTGGAGGTGGCCGTGTCGCTGTGGTTCCTCTGGTCGGCCTGCGGACGGGTGGAGGAAGGGCGCGGGCACCTGGAGCGGGCCCTGGCGCTCCACCCGGCGCCCCGTCCGGCCCGGGCACTGTGGCTGGCGGCCTGGCTGGTCGCGAGCTTCGGCCAGGCGGAGGCGGCCGATCCGCTGCTGGTGGAGGCCTGGACCGCGGCCGTGCAGGAGGGGGAGGACACCGTCCTGGCCTACCTCGCCCACATCCGGGGCACCGTCGCCCTGTGGCGGGACCGGCCGGCCGAGGCCGCCGGAGAGTACCGCGACGCCCTCGAACAGCTCCCGGAGGAGCCCGAGTTCGGGCCCGGACGGCAGGCGCTGGAGGCAGCCCTGGAGATGGCCCTCGCGCGCACCGACCCGGACGCCCACCCCTTCGGCGCCCGCGCGGGCGACGGCACCGACCTGTGGGCCCGCTCCTGGACCGGCTACGCGCAGGCCCTCCTCCAGCGCCGTGACGGCCGCCCCGCGCTGGCCCGCACCTGGCTGTTGCGCTCGCTGAAGACCCAGCTGGCCCTGGGCGACCGGCTCGGCCAGGCCCTCTCGGTGGAGCTGCTCGCCCAGTTGGAGGCGGACCTGGGCCGCTACGAGCTGTCCGCCCGGCTGCTCGGCGCGGTCTCCGGGTACCGCCCGGCGTCCGCCTGCGCCCCGCGCGCGGAACGGGTCCTGCGGCTGAAGCTGACCCCCGAGGCCCTGCGGACGGCCTACGCGGAGGGCACCCGGACCCCGCTGCGGGAACTCCTGCCGGAGCTGTGAGCCGGCCGGGGGCCGGGCAGCACCCCCGGGCCGCAGAGCCGGGGACGCCCGCGTGGGGCCGGTCGGGGCCGGGCCGCGGGGCCCGGGGAGGTCCGGCCCGGAGCCCGCGCAGGACCCGCCCCGGAGGGCGGGCGGCGGCCGGGCCTGGGGCCGGGGAGGACCTGCGGGGCACGGGGTGCCAGGGGGCCCGGAGTTGCCGCGCCGATCCGGCGTACGGCGTAAGGGACGCGGAAAGACATCGCTTGAGCGCTGGCTCGCCCCCACCCCTCTGACCGGACAGGTGGTACAGCGATGGCCGAAACCCCGCAGCTGTGGATGCGCAGCGAGACCCGACCCACCGAACGGCGCGCGCCCCTGACACCCGACGACGCCGGGCTCCTCGTCCGCCGGGGCGTGCGGATCACCGTGGAGGACTCCGGCCACCGCGTCTTCCCGCTCGACGCGTACGCCGCCGCCGGCTGCCGCACCGCGCCCGCCGGATCCTGGGCGCAGGCCGCGCCCGGGTCGGCGTACGTCCTCGGCCTCAAGGAGCTCCCGCGGGCGCCCGAGTCCCTGCACCACCGGCACGTCTACTTCGGGCACGCCTACAAGGGCCAGCCCCAGGCCCCCGGGCTGCTGCGGCGGTTCGCCGCGGGCGGCGGGACCCTGCTCGACCTGGAGTACCTGGCCGACGCGCAGGGCCGCCGGCTGGCCGCCTTCGGCTACTGGGCCGGGTACGCGGGCGCCGCCCTGGCCGCCCTGCACGCACGGGGACGGCTGGCCGCCCCCCTGGTCCCGGCGCCCCGCCCGGAGCTGGACGCCCGCCTGCGGGACGCGCCGGCCGACGGGTTACGGGCCCTGGTGATCGGCGCGGGCGGCCGCAGCGGACGCGGCGCCTGCGACGCCCTGGCCACCGCCGGGATCGCGGTCACCCGCTGGGGGCGGGAGGCGACCCGCCGGCTGGACCGGGCCGCACTGCTGGACCACGACATCCTGGTCAACGCGGTGCTCACCACCCGGCCCGTGCCGCCCTTCCTCACCCCGGCCGACCTGGAGGGCCGGGCCGGCCGGCTGTCGGTGATCGCCGACATCACCTGTGACACCGGATCGGAACTGCACCTGCTGCCGGTCTACGACCGCCTCACCGACTGGACGGTCCCGGCCCGGCGGCTGCGCGGCGGCTCCCGGCCGGTCGACGTGATCGCCATCGACAACCTGCCCTCGCTGCTCCCGGCGGAGGCGGCCCGCGCCTTCTCCGCGGACCTGCTGCCCAAGCTCGTCGACCTGCACTCCCCGGCCCCGGACCCGGACTGGCTGCGCTGCCGGGCGGCCTTCACCTCGGCGATGGAGGCGCTCACCGGCCCGGACCGGGCGGCGTAGGGCGCGGGCCCGGACGCTCCCCGCGGGCCCGGACGCTCCCCGCGGGTCCGGATCAGCCCTCGCGCAGGACGGCGAGGGGCCCGCGCGGCCGCGTGCCGTCCGGCAGCTCCCAGCCGGCGGTGACGCGGCCGAGCACGCCGGGGTCGGTCCGGCCGGCTTCCAGGACGCGGACCAGCTCCAGGGCGAGGCGGCGCCCGCCGGCCTCGACCGCGAGGCGGGTGCCCTCCGGCCCGTCCTCGACGGCCACCACGGCCGCCCCGGCCGGAAGGGCGTCCTCGGCGGTCTCGGGGACGACGGTCGGGTCGGGGGCGTCGCTCACGCTCTGCTGCTGCGGCTCGGCGGCGCCCCTCAGCAGGGCGAGCAGCCGCTCGGTGAGCACCGGGTCGTGGGCCCCGTCGTAGATCCAGCGGGTGCCCAGCACCCCGTGCTCGGAAGTGCCGACGAGCCCCTCCCCGGCGCCTTCGAGCGGTGCCCCGCGGTAGGTCAGGGGGACGAGGTAGGTGACGGGCTCCGCGTCGCAGACGTCGGTGACCAGCATGAACTCGATGCCCACCTCGCCCTCGGGGTCGTCGAGCCGGAACCCGCCGGCCGCCACCAGCTCCGGAGCCGCGGACGCGCCGGCGTACCAGGGCCGGGTGGGGAGCCAGCCGGTGAGCAGCTCGCGCTTGCCGGGCTTCATGGTGGTGCGGTGGATGACGGCCATGTCCGGTCAACTTCCTTCGGCGGTGCGGGGCTTCCCCGAGGGGGCGGGCGGTCCTGCTCGATCATGACAGCCCGCCCCCTCGGCTCCCCACCGTTTTACGGAGCGGACGTCAGGTACATCCCGCTCTGGTCGCCCCCGGCGGTGTTCTTGCAGCTGGAAGCCGAGTCCGCGGGCTGGGCCACGGCCAGGGCCAGGCAGCGCCCGACGGCCAGCTGGCCGAAGTAGTTCGGGTGCATGGACTCCTGGATGATGCCCTGGGTCTCGTTGTTGTCGATCCAGCGGGCCCACTCGCTGGTCTTCGCCGACGCGGGGACCGCCGAGGTGACCTGCTTGCTGGCCCTGGCGCAGACCTCGCGCCCCTGCATCATGTCGCGCAGGTCCAGGAACTGGGTGCCCTTGGCCGCCGCGACCTGCTTGAGGCGGTTCGCCAGCTGCGGCACCAGGGAGTCCCGGGCCCAGTCCGAGTCGCGGTTCCAGAAGGGGCAGCCGCCGCTGTTGAGCCGGCTCCAGTCGCTCTGGGTGTACCGGTTCTCGGCGCCCCGGGGGATCGGCGAGGGGTAGGACTGGAGCACGATGCGGTACGAGGAGTCCGCGTATCCGGCCTGGCGCATCACGGCCCGGATCTCGTCCACGGACTTGCCGACGTCCGCCATCACCCCGTCGATCTTCGCGTCGACGCCCGCCTGCTGGTCGTCGTAGCAGTACGAGTTCCAGAGCACGAAGTCGAGCGCGCACTCCTTGATGATGTCGGCGAAGCCCAGGTCGTTGCCGCCGACGGACAGCGCGATGACCTTCACGTTGCGGCTCGCGGCCACGGCCGCCAGCTGGTCGGCCTGCGGGGCCTCGCCCTTGTAGGACACGCCCCCGTTGGAGGCGCGGAAGACGTTCTGCGACGTCGCCCCGGAGCAGGCCAGGTTCACGGCCGTCTCGGCGACGGCGCCCGCGCTCAGCACCTCGGCCGAGTCCGAGCGGTCGCAGCCGCCCGCCGTGGTGCCGTAGACCTTCGCGGGGTCGTAGGTGCCGCCGCTGACCCACGCCCGGTCAGTGCCGTTCCTGCTCCCGCTGTTGGTCAGGCTGTTGCCCTTCCAGCGTCCGGCCTCGCCGGAGATGTAGCTGTCGCCCATCGAGACGACGGCGGTGGGGCCCGTCCCGGGCCCGGCCGCCGCCGGCCCGGCCCCGCCGACGAGCAGCGCGCCGGCGGCGAGCGGCACGACCATCCCGGCGCCGGCCAGTCGTCGCACACGGCCTCGGGCGGCCCGGTCCTTGCCGGCCTTGCGGAATCCGATCACTGCGGAACTCCTGCGGTCGGCCACGCCGAAGTTGCCGACAACTTCGGTGCGTGGCTTGGAAAGTGGGGGTACCGCCGGCGCCGGTGGCATCGGAAAGGTGGCACGGGCCCGCTTGTTACCGCTAGGTACAGTCGGATTACGATGGCGTAACGCCCGACCGGTCGGTCGGGCGTCGGGAGGGTCCCCGGGGCCGGTCCGGGCACGGCCCCGCCGGCCGGCGGGGCCCGCGGGACTTCGCAGGCGCGTATACGGACCGGGCCCTCGGCGAACGGCCGCGCGTGCGGGAACGCCCCGGCCCCCGCTGCCCGGAGGGGGCGGCGGGGGCCGGGTGGGTTTCGACTGCTGTGCGATTCAGCCGAAGAAGGGGTGTCAGCCGACCAGCTGGTCGTACGCGGGGAGGGTCAGGAAGTCCGCGTAGTCGGCGTCCAGGGAGACCTTGAGGAAGAGGTCGTGCGCCTGCTGCCACTTCCCGGCCGCGAAGGCCTCCTCGCCGGCCTCGGCGCGGATCGCGGCGAGTTCCTCGGCGGCGAAGGTGCGGGTCAGTTCGGCGGTGGCGCGCTCGCCGTTCTCGAAGACGACTCCGGCGTTGATCCACTGCCAGATCTGGGAGCGCGAGATCTCGGCGGTGGCGGCGTCCTCCATGAGGCCGAAGATGCCGACGGCGCCCAGGCCGCGCAGCCAGGCCTCGATGTAGCGGATGCCGACCTGGACGGCGTTGCGCAGGCCCTCGTAGGTGGGCCGGGCGTCCAGGGAGTCGATCGCGATCAGGTCGCCGGGGGCGACGGCGACGTCCTCGCGGAGGCGGTCCTTCTGGTTGGGCTTCTCGCCCAGGACGGCGTCGAAGGAGGCCATCGCGATCGGGACCAGGTCGGGGTGGGCGACCCAGGAGCCGTCGAAGCCGTCGCCCGCCTCGCGGTCCTTGTCGGCCCGGACCTTCTCGAAGGCGATCCGGTTGGCCTCGGCGTCCTTGCGGGAGGGGATGAAGGCCGCCATGCCGCCGATGGCGTGCGCGCCGCGCTTGTGGCAGGTGCGGACGAGCAGTTCGGTGTAGGCGCGCATGAACGGCGCCGTCATGGTGACCGCGTTGCGGTCCGGCAGGACGAACTTCTCACCGCCGTCGCGGAAGTTCTTGACGATGGAGAACAGGTAGTCCCAGCGGCCCGCGTTGAGGCCCGCCGCGTGGTCCTTGAGCTCGAAGAGGATCTCCTCCATCTCGTAGGCCGCGGTGATGGTCTCGATCAGGACGGTCGCGCGGACGGTGCCCTGCGGGATGCCGACGTAGTCCTGGGCGAAGACGAAGATGTCGTTCCAGAGGCGGGCCTCCAGGTGCGACTCCGTCTTCGGGAGGTAGAAGTAGGGGCCCTTGCCGAGGTCGATCAGGCGCTGGGCGTTGTGGAAGAAGTAGAGGCCGAAGTCCACGAGGGAGCCGGAGGCCGGGCCGCCCTCGAAGCGGAGGTGGCGCTCCTCCAGGTGCCAGCCGCGCGGGCGCATGACGACCGTGGCGAGTTCCTCGGCGGGCTTGAGGGCGTAGGCCTTGCCGGTGCGCGCGTCCGTGAAGTCGATGCGGCGCTCGTAGGCGTCGATGAGGTTGAGCTGGCCGAGGACCACGTTCTCCCAGGTGGGAGCCGAGGCGTCCTCGAAGTCGGCGAGCCAGACCTTGGCGCCCGAGTTCAGGGCGTTGATGGTCATCTTGCGGTCCGTCGGACCGGTGATCTCCACGCGGCGGTCGTTCAGGGCGGCCGGGGCCGGCGCGACCTTCCAGTCGCCCTCGCGGACCTGTGCGGTGTCCGGGAGGAAGTCGAGCGTGGAGGTGCGGGCGATCTCGGCGCGCCGCTCGCCGCGTCGGGCGAGGAGCTCGGCGCGGCGGGGGGCGAACCGCCGGTGGAGCTCGGCCACGAAGGCGAGGGCCGCATCGGTGAGGACTTCGTCCTGCCGGGGCAGGGGCTCGGCGTCGACGATGGCCAGCGGGGACGGCGCTGGTGCGGACATATCTGTCACTCCTTCAGCGGCGGTGCCTGGCGGCCGCGGGGAATGCTCGCGCGAGACGGCACGCAGTGCCGTCGGGTGTGGAGAGTTCCGGATAACGGTCGCGGGCGCCGTCTGGGGGTTCGGGCGCTTCTGACCAGTGGATAGTAATTTCCTCATGGTGGAAGTTCAATGGTTTGTTGATGTCGAGATTCTCTGAGTCGACAGATCCCGCTCGCCCGTGGCCCTCGGTGCCATCGCGGTCACAGCCCGCTCAGGCCGCGCCCCGGCCCGGCTCAGACGAGACGCGCCAGGTCGGGCGGGGTGTCGATGTCGAAGGCGGCCGCGACGTCCCCGCACTCCACCAGCATGACCTCGTCGGCGTGGTTCCTCAGGTGGACCCGCGCGCCCTGGTCCCCGGTCGCCGTCGCCGCGATGTCCGCCCAGCGGTCCGCCCCGAACAGCACCGGATGCCCGCGCTCGCCCCCGTAGGCGGCGGCCGCCAGGCTGGCCGGGGACCGGTAGGCCGCACGCACCCGGGCCACGGCCTCCGGCCCGATCCCCGGCTGGTCCACCAGGGAGACCAGGGCCGCGCGGGCCCCCGTGCCGGCCAGCGAGGCCAGGCCCACCCGCAGGGAGGAGCCCATGCCCTCGGCCCAGTCCGGGTTGTCGACGACCACGCACCCCGCCAGGTCGGCGCGCTCGCGGACCTCCGCCGCCGAGGCGCCCAGCACCACGTGCACCGGGCCGCAGCCGGCCTCGCGCAGCACGCGGACGGCGTTCTCCACGAGCGGGCGGCCGCGGTAGGGGAGCAGGGCCTTGGGGCGCCCGCCGAGCCGGCGGCCGCCGCCGGCGGCCAGGAGCAGGCCCGCGACCACCGGAGGCCCTTCGGCGGTCACCGGGCGAGCGGGCGGGGTGCGGGGGTGTTCGGCTGCTGACATGCGAGCGATTCTCGCGCCTTGCGCCGTGCGGGTGAGCGCCGCGCGAGCAGGTGCCGTACGGAGGCCAGCGCGGCACCGATCCGCAGGGGCTCGGAGATCCGGTTCTCGGCGGCGGCGAGCAGGGCCCGTTCGTCACGGTCGGTGAGGGCTTGGTACGGCATTGCGGATGCTCCTTGCCAAGGGCGGGCCAATACCGCGAGTCTGGACCCGGATTGGCCTGGACGTCAGAGCCAATCAGGGGAGGTTGGCATGGCGAACGGGCGAGTGGTCCATACGGCGGACAGGACGGTCGGCAGCCGGCAGCTCGCCGCGATGCTCCCGCCGGAGGTGCTGGCCCGCCCCGGCTACCGCTCCCTCGCCGACGCCCTGCGCACCCTGGTCCTCGACGGCCGGGTCGCCCTGCACGTCCGGCTGCCCGCCGAGCGCGAGCTCGCCGAGGCCGTCGGAGCCAGCCGCGCCACCGTCACCGCCGCCTACGACCTGCTCCGCGAGAGCGGCTACGTCCGCAGCCGGCGCGGCTCCGGCACCTGGACCGAGCTCCCCGAGGGGCACGGGCCGGTCGGCGCCCACCTCCTGGTCGGCGGCGTCGGCGGCCGGGCCGACGGGGAACCCGGCATCGACCTCGCCATCGCCGCCATGGGCGCCCCCGCCGACAGCCTCACCGAAGCCCTCGCCTGGGCGGCGCCCCGCCTGCCCGCACTCGCCCGCAGCCCCGGCTACCACCCCTTCGGCCTGCCCGACCTGCGCGCGGCCGTCGCGGACCGCTTCACCCGCCGCGGGCTGCCCACCCGCCCCGAGCAGATCCTGGTCACGGCCGGCGCCCAGCAGGCCTTCGCCCTGGTCGTCAGCCTGCTCTGCCGGCCCGGCGACCGGGTCGTCACCGAGAGCCCCACCTACGCCAACGCCCTCGACGCCCTGCGCCACGCCCGGCTGCGCACCGGCTCCATCCCCGTCTCCGACGCGGGCTGGGACATGGAGACCGCCGAATCCACGCTCCACCAGACCGTCCCCCGGCTGGCGTACACCATCCCCGACTTCCACAACCCGACCGGCGCCCTGATGCCCGAGGAGCACCGGCTGCGGCTGCTGGCGGCGACCCGGGCCACCGGGACCTGGCTGGTGGTCGACGAGACCATCGCCGACATCGCCCTGGACGTCCCCGCCCCCGCGCCGCTGGCCTCGCTCGCCCCGCGCTCCGCGGCCGACCACGTGATCACCATCGGCTCGCTCAGCAAGACCCACTGGGGCGGCCTGCGGGTGGGCTGGATCCGGGCCACCGCGAAACTGGTCAACGAGCTGACGGCGGTACGGGTGTCGGCCGACATGACCGGCTCCGTCCTCGACCAGGTGGTGGCCCTGCCGCTGCTGGAGGGCCTGGACCGGTGCCTGCCCCGGCGCCTGGCCGAGCTGCGGATCCAGCGCGCGGCCCTGGTGGGCTCCCTGGAGCGGCACACCCCGGAGTGGTCCTGGCGGCTGCCGCCCGGCGGCCTCTCGCTCTGGGTGGACCTCGGCGAGCCGGTCAGCTCCGCCCTGGCCGAGCGGGCGGCCGCCGCCGGGGTGCACATCGGCCGCGGCGCCCGCTTCGGCGTCGACCCGGGGACCTTCGAGCACCGCCTGCGCATCCCGTACACCCTGCCCCCCGACCGCCTCGACGAGGGCGTGCGCCTCCTGGCGGCCGCCTTCCACGACGGCGTGCCGCTCGCCCCGGGCGTGGACCGGCCCTACTGGGTCGCGTGAGCCGCGGCCAGGGAGTGCGGCCCCCGCGTACGGACTACGGCGTACGGATCAGCCGGCGGGTGGCGGCCGCCGCCACCGCCGCCGTACGGGAGTCCACGCCGAGCTTGGCGTACACGTGCACCAGGTGGGACTTGACCGTGGCCTGGCTGAGGAAGAGCCGCTTGGAGATCTGCTGGTTCGACAGCCCGTCCGCGACCAGCTGGAGCACCTCCAGCTCCCGCTTCGTCAGCGCCTCCGCCGGGGTCCGCATCCGGTCCATCAGCCGCAGCGCCACCGCCGGGGCCAGCGCCGACTGCCCGGCCGCGGCCGTGCGCACCGCCGCCGCCAGCTCCTCCGGCGGGGCGTCCTTGAGCAGGTAGCCCGAGGCCCCCGCCTCCACCGCGGCCAGGATGTCGGCGTCCGTGTCGTAGGTGGTCAGGACCAGCACCCGGGGCCCGCCCGGCCGTGCGGTGATCGCCGCGGTGGCCGCCGAACCGTGCATCCCGGCCCCGAACTGGAGGTCCATCAGCACCACGTCCACCGGCTCGGACGCCGCCAGCTCCACGGCCCGCTCCGCCGTGGCCGCCTCCGCGACCACCGCGAAGTCCGGTTCGGTGTCCAGCACCGCGCGCAGCCCCGCGCGGACCACCGGATGGTCGTCGGCGAGCAGCAGCCGGATGGTCATCGTCAGGCCTCCAGGGGCAGCGGCAGGGTGACGGCCACGGCGGTGCCCTGGCCCGGGTCGGACTCCACGGTGAACAGGCCGCCCAGCGACTCGGCCCGCGCCCGCATCGCGGGCAGGCCGAAGCCGCCCTCGCCGGACGGGGCCGAGGCGGGGTCGAAGCCCCGCCCGTCGTCGACGACGTCCAGTGTCACCGAGGTGTCCATGAAGGTCAGGGTGATCTCCGCCCGGTCCGCCCGCGCGTGCCGCACCACGTTGGCCAGCGCCGACTGCGCGATCCGCAGCAGGGCCACCTCGTACGGGGTGGGCAGCTCGCGCGGCGGGCCGCTCACCGAGAAGCGCACCCGCGGGCCCGGCGCCCCCGAGCACAGCCGCTCCAGCGCGCCGGCCAGCGACCCGTGCTCCAGGTCCGGGGGAGTGAGCGCCCGGACGAACCGGCGCGCCTCGGCGAGGTTCTCCTGCGCGGCCTCCCGGGCCCGGGCGATGTGGTCGGCGGCCGGGGCGTCGTCGGGCAGCGCCCGTTCGGCGGCCCTCAGCAGCAGCTGGATCGAGGACAAGCCCTGGGCCAGGGTGTCGTGGATCTCCCGGGCCAGCCGCTCGCGCTCGGCGAGGATGCCCGCGCCCCGCTCGGCCGCCGCCAGCTCGGCCCGGGTGTCGATCAGCTCCTCGATCAGCTCGCGCCGCCGCTCGCTCTCCCGGTACAGCGCCTGGTAGCCCAGGACGGTGGCCACGGCGACCGCCCCGCCCAGCAGCGGCCCGAGGAAGGCGCCCGGGGTGACGGCGCCGCTGTGTCCCAGGAACCCGCCGATGGCGGCGCAGGCCGTGACCGCGACCGCCGCCAGCCCCCAGCGCAGCCGCAGCAGGTGCAGCTCCAGGAAGTAGAGCGGGAAGGCCAGCCACAGCCCGTCGGGGGAGAGGAGCAGCAGCGCGGCCCACACCGCGCCCATTCCGGCCAGCCACAGCCCGGCCGCGCGCGGCGACCGCCCGACCGCCGGGGCGTGCGCTCCCGCCGCGTACACGGCGGCCAGCAGGGCGCAGACGGCGACGACCCACCCGGCCCGGGGCGCGGAGTCGGCGACGGCCCGGCCGGCGGCCAGCGCGAGCAGCCCGGCGAACAGGGCGTGCAGGCACAGGCGCAGGACGCGGGTGACGGGGGTCGGGGGGCGGGAGGGGGTGGCGGAAGACATCGTCCGACCAGCGTAAGGGGGCCGCGGAGGGGTCCGGTCAACCGAAAGTTCGATATCGGAATGCCTCCTTCGATGCCAGGAAGGCTCCCGTGGCGCGATGCCCGGGACCCCCGCCGAGGACCAAGGTGGGGGACATGTTCGTCGCATGGAGAGATCTACGGTTCGCCAAGGGCCGCTTCGCCCTCATGGGCTCGGTCGTCCTGCTGATCACGCTGTTGGTCGGCTTGTTGTCCGGGCTCACCTCCGGTCTGGCCCGGGAGAACATCTCGGCCGTCACCGGGCTGCCCGCCTCACGGCTGGCCTTCGCCGTCCCACCGGGGGACCAGAAGGTCTCCTTCACCAACTCCCAGCTGCCCGAGAGCGCCTGGCGGACCTGGCGCGGGCGCCCCGGCGTCACGGTCGCGGAGCCGCTCGGCATCCGCACCACCAACGCCCTCGCCGGGGAGCGCACCGCCGCCGTCTCCGTGTTCGGCGTCGAGACGGCCGGCCGTCTCGCCCCCGCCGGGACGGGCCTGGGCCGGGGCGGCGTCGTCCTCGCGGAGAAGGCGGCCAAGGAGCTCGGCGGGGTCACCGCCGGGGACCGGATCAGGGTCGGCCCGCTGGAGCTGACGGTCGCCGCCGTCTCGGGTACCGCCGCCTACAGCCACACCCCCGTCGTCTGGATGGACCTGCACGACTGGCAGCGCATCGGCAACCCCGGCGCCCCCGCGGAGACCTCCGCCACCGTCCTCGCCCTCGACGGCTCCGGGGACGTGGACTGGGCCGCCGGCGACAAGGCGGCCGGCACCCTCACCCAGACCGTCGACGAGGCCCTGGGCGCCATAGGGTCCTACCAGGCCGAGAACGGCTCGCTCCAGCTGATGCGCGGCTTCCTCTTCGCCATCTCCGCACTGGTCATAGGGGCCTTCTTCACGGTGTGGACCATCCAGCGCAGCGCCGACATCGCCGTGCTGAAGGCACTGGGCGCCTCCACCCCGTACCTCCTCAAGGACGCCCTCGGCCAGGCCGTCGTGATGCTGGCCATCGGCACCGGAGCCGGCACCGCGCTCGCGTCCGGCATCGGGGCCCTGATCAGCGGCGGCGACGTGCCCTTCGTCCTCGACGCCGCCACGGTGCTGGCCCCCGCCGCGATCATGATCGTGCTCGGCGCGCTGGGCGCGGCCCTGTCCATCCGGCGGATCACCGCCGTCGACCCGCTGACCGCTCTCGGGAGCGCACGATGACCCTCCTCCTGCACGACGTCACGCTCACCTACCCGGACGGGGACGGCCGTCTGACCGCCCTCGACGCGGTCGGGCTGGAGGTGCCCGCCGGCACCCTGACCGCCATCGTCGGGCCCTCGGGCTCCGGCAAGTCCAGCCTGCTGGCCGTCGCGGCCACCCTGGTCACCCCGGACTCCGGCCGGGTCCTCGTCGCGGGCCGGGACACCGCCCGGCTCGGCGCCGCCGAGAAGGCGGCCCTGCGCCGCGAGGAGATCGGCATCGTCTTCCAGCAGCCGAACCTGCTGGCCTCGCTGACCGCCGCCGAGCAGCTCCAGGTGATGGCCCACCTCTCCGGCCGCCCCGCCCGGCAGCTGCACCGCCGGGCCCTGGAGCTGCTGGACGCGGTGGGCCTGGCCGACAAGGCCGACAAGCGCCCCCACCAGCTCTCCGGCGGGCAGCGCCAGCGGGTGAACATCGCCCGCGCCCTGATGAACGAGCCCTCCGTGCTGCTGGTCGACGAACCCACCAGCGCCCTGGACCACGAGCGCGGCGCAGCCGTCCTCGACCTCCTGGTCACCCTCACCCGTGAGCGGTCCACCGCCACCGTCCTGGTCACGCACGACCACGCCCACCTGGACCGGATGGACCGCGCGGCGACCATGACCGACGGCCGCCTCACCCACGGCGCGAGGCCCGCCGAGCCCTCCGGGGCCGCTGCGGCGGCCTGAGCACGGCCGCACCCGGGCCCGCACGCGCGAGAGCCCCGGCGCCCCCCGCAGGGGGAGGGGCGCCGGGGCTCTCGTCGTGCCTGCGCGGCCGTGCGGGCGTACGGCCCTATGCGGGGGTCTGGCTCTGCAGGGCCACGGACAGCTCGGCGGCCACCCCCTGGAGGATCGGCACGAAGGACTCGGCCACCTCCTGCGTCACCCGGCCGGCCGGACCCGAGATGGAGATCGCGGCGGCGGTCGGCGAGTTCGGCACCGACACGGCCAGGCAGCGGACCCCTATCTCCTGCTCGTTGTCGTCGACGGCGTAGCCGACCTTGCGGACCTGCTCCAATGCCTCCAGGAAGCCCTCGGGCGTGGTGATGGTCTTCTCGGTCGCCGCCGGCATCCCGGTGCGCGCCAGCAGGGCGCGCACGTCCTCGGCGGGGGTGTGGGCGAGCAGTGCCTTGCCCACGCCGGTGGAGTGGGGCAGCACCCGGCGGCCGACCTCGGTGAACATGCGCATGGAGTGCTTGGACGGCACCTGGGCGACGTAGACGATCTCGTCCCCGTCGAGCAGGGCCATGTTGGCGGTCTCCCCGGTCTCCTCGACCAGACGGGCCAGGTAGGGGCGCGCCCAGGTGCCCAGCAGCCGCGACGCGGACTCGCCGAGGCGGATGAGGCGGGGCCCGAGGGAGTACCGTCGGTTGGGCTGCTGCCGGACGTAGCCGCAGGCCACGAGGGTGCGCATCAGGCGGTGGATGGTCGGCAGCGGCAGGCCGCTCGCGGCGGAGAGCTCGCTGAGGCCGACCTCGCCCCCGGCGTCGGCCATCCGTTCGAGCAGATCGAAGGCGCGCTCGAGGGACTGGACGCCACCGCTGGCGGCGGTGGGCTTGGCGGAAGCGTCGGTGGTGCTGGCGCTGGACGTCGGCACGGCGCGGTCCTTTCGGTGCTGGCAGGCAAGGAAGCAGCCTACCGGTCGGTCGACGTCGGCCCTAGAGCCGGGCCTCGGCCGTCCCCGCCGGTCAGAGGCGGTTTGTCCTGGTGGCGGACGTCCTCGGGAAGTTACCTGCCCGGGTGCCGGTGGTGGTAGCTACATTCTGGATAGTGAAATCTTAATTCCATCTCGTGGAAACATCCAATTGCAGTGCGCACGCGTCAGCGGTCCGTCCGGGCGCTCTTGACGGGCCCCGGATCGGGGTGAAGACTCCGTCAACAGAACGTTGAATTTCGCTCTGTGGAAGTAGATGGGGAGGTTCCGGTGGCCGACGTGGCGGTGGAACTGGTACTGCGCTCGACACGCGTCATCACCCCCGGGGGGACGCGCGCCGCCTCGGTGGCCGTCGCCGGCGGGAAGATCGCGGCCGTGCTGGCGTACGGGGCCGAGGTACCGGCCGGAGCCCGGCTCGAGGACTTCGGCGACGACGTCCTGCTCCCCGGCCTGGTGGACACCCACGTCCACGTCAACGACCCGGGCCGCACCGAGTGGGAGGGCTTCTGGACGGCGACCCGCGCGGCCGCCGCCGGGGGCATCACCACCCTCCTCGACATGCCCCTCAACTCCCTGCCGCCCACCACCACCGTCGACCACCTCCGCGTCAAGCAGGAGGTCGCCCGGGCCAAGGCGCACGTGGACGTGGGCTTCTGGGGCGGCGCCCTGCCCGACAACGTCAAGGACCTGCGCCCGCTGCACGACGCCGGCGTCTACGGCTTCAAGTGCTTCCTGTCGCCCTCCGGCGTCGACGAGTTCCCCCTGCTGGACCAGGAGCAGCTGGCCACCTCGCTCGCGGAGATCACCGGCTTCGGCGGCCTGCTGATCGTGCACGCCGAGGACCCGCACCACCTGGAGTCCGCCCCGCAGAACCCGGGCCCGAAGTACGCCGACTTCCTGGCCTCCCGCCCGCAGGACGCCGAGAACACCGCGATCCAGAACCTGATCGACCAGGCGAAGCGGCTGAACGCCCGCGTGCACGTGCTGCACCTCTCCTCCGCCTCCGCGCTGCCGCTGATCGCCGCGGCCAAGGCCGAGGGCGTGCAGATCACGGTCGAGTCCTGCCCGCACTTCCTCACCCTCACCGCCGAGGAAGTCCCGGACGGCGCGACCGAGTTCAAGTGCTGCCCGCCCATCCGCGAGGCCGCGAACCAGGACGTCCTGTGGGACGCGCTCGCCGACGGCACCATCGACTGCATCGTCTCCGACCACTCGCCGTCCACCGCGGACCTGAAGACCGGCGACTTCGCCACCGCCTGGGGCGGCATCTCCTCCCTCCAGCTGGGCCTGCCGGCCATCTGGACCGAGGCCCGCAAGCGCGGCCGCACCCTCGAGGAGGTCGCGCGCTGGATGTCCACCGCCCCGGCCGCGCTGGCCGGACTCGCCGCCAAGGGCGCCATCGAGGCCGGCCGCGACGCCGACTTCGCCGTCCTGGCCCCCGAAGAGACCTTCACCGTGGACCCGGCCGAACTCCACCACCGCAACCAGGTCACGGCGTACGCGGGCAGGACCCTGCACGGCGTCGTGAAGTCCACCTGGCTGCGCGGCAGGCAGATCGCCGACCACGGCACCCCGACCGAGCCCACGGGCCTCCTCCTTGAAAGGCAGAACTGACAGTGGCGATTCCCTCTTTCACCGGTAACGCGAACCCGTACGGGGGCGGCGACCCGTACGCGGACTACCGCACCGCGGAGTTCGAGTTCACCCAGTACGCCAACCTCGCCGCGCGCGAGCTGGGCGCCGGTGTGATCGCCGCCAACGACGAGTTCTTCGCCCAGCGCGAGAACCTGCTGATCGCCGAGGCCGCGCACTTCGACCCCGAGCACTTCGGCCACAAGGGCAAGATCATGGACGGCTGGGAGACCCGCCGCCGCCGGGGCGTCTCCGCCGAGCAGCCCTGGCCGACCGCCGAGGACCACGACTTCGCCCTGATCCGCCTCGGAGCCCCCGGCGTCATCCGCGGCATCGTCGTCGACACCGCCCACTTCCGCGGCAACATGCCGCAGGCCGTGTCCATCCAGGGCGCCTCGGTCGAGGGCTCCCCGACCGCGGAGGAGCTGCTCTCCGACGACGTCAAGTGGACGACCCTCGTCGAGCGCACCCCGGTCGGCGGCCACGCGGCCAACGGCTTCGAGGTGAACGTCGAGCAGCGCTTCACGCACCTGCGCCTCAACCAGCACCCGGACGGCGGCATCGCCCGCCTGCGCGTCTACGGCGAGGTCCGCCCGGACCCGAAGTGGCTGGCCGTGCTGGGCACCTTCGACGTCGTCGCCCTGGAGAACGGCGGCTCCGTCCAGGACGCCTCCAACCGCTTCTACTCCCCGCCGACCAACACCATCAACCCGGGCCGCTCCCGCAAGATGGACGACGGCTGGGAGACCGCCCGCCGCCGTGACAACGGCAACGACTGGATCCGCTACCAGCTCGTGGCCGAGTCCGAGATCCGCGCCGTCGAGATCGACACCGCCTACCTCAAGGGCAACTCGGCCGGCTGGGCCTCGCTGTCCGTCAAGACGGGCGAGGACGGCGAGTGGACGGAGTTCCTGCCGCGCACCCGCCTGCAGCCCGACACCAACCACCGCTTCGTGCTCGACGCCCCGGCGGTCGGCACCCACGTACGGATCGACATCTTCCCGGACGGCGGCTTCTCCCGCCTGCGCCTGTTCGGTTCGCTGACGGAGGCGGGCGCGGCCGCGCACGCCGCCCGTCACCAGGAGCTGGGCGGCTGAGTCCGCTCCGCCCGCCGACCGCCCCGGGGGCCGACACCCCCGGGGCCCGGCAACGGCCCGACGGGCGCACCGCCGCAGCGGTGCGCCCGTCGGCGTGTGCGCCGCCTACGCGGCGTGCCCGCCGTCCACGGAGAACTCCGCGCCCGTGACGTACCGGGCGTCCGGACCGGCCAGGAAGGAGACCATCGCGGCCACCTCCTGCGCGGTGCCGAAGCGGCCCAGCGCGGTCAGCGCGCGCTGACCGTCCGCGTACGGGCCGTCGGCCGGGTTCATGTCCGTGTCCGTCGGGCCGGGGTGGACCAGGTTGGCGGTGATCCCGCGCCCGCCGAGCTCCCGCGCGAGGGCCTTCGTCAGCCCGGTCAGGGCCGCCTTGCTCGTCGCGTACAGGGTCCCGCCCGGGCCCGGCACCCGCTGGGTCATGCAGCTTCCGACGCTGATGATCCGCCCGCCGGGGGCCAGGCGCGCGCTCGCGGCCCGGGCGGTGAGGAAGGCGCCCCGGACGTTGACCGCGAGGACCCGGTCCACGTCCGCGGGGGTGAGCGCGTCCACCGGGCCCAGCACCCCGACGCCGGCGCTGTTGACCAGCACGTCGAGCCGGCCGAAGGCGCGCACGACCTCCTCCACCGCCTCCTGCGGTCCCTCGGCGGAGCCCGCGTCGGCGCGTACCGCCAGGCCCCGGCGCCCGAGCGCCTCGATCCCGGCGACGACCCCGGCCGCCGCCGCGGCCCCGTCGACGTAGGTCACCGCGACGTCGAAGCCGTCCTCGGCCAGCCGCAGCGCGGTGGCGGCCCCGATCCCCCGGCTGCCGCCCGTCACCAGGGCCACCGTGTTGCCGTTCATGTCCGTTCCCTCCGAGAGCTTTTTGGTTGCTGGTTCAATCAAATCCGGAAGGGGCCGGTGGCGCTGGCGGGAATCCGACCTCGCGTTCACGCGCGCCGCACCGATGAGTTCCGGGGCGGGCGCGAGTCTGAACGGGTGCAGGGAAAACGGACGCACATCGCACGGCAAGGAGCGCGGAGCCATGGGAAAGCTGACCCTCACCACCTTCCTGACCCTCGACGGGGTGATGCAGGCCCCCGGCGGGCCCGAGGAGGACACCAGCGGCGGTTTCGCCTACGGCGGCTGGCTCGTCCCCTTCGCCGACCAGGGCATGGGGGAGTTCGTGACCGGGCTCTTCGGCCGGGCCGGGGCCTTCCTGCTCGGCCGGCGGACGTACGAGATCTTCGCCTCGTACTGGCCGCACCACGACGACCCCGCCGACCCGGTCGCGGGCGGGCTCAACCGGCTGCCCAAGTACGTCGCCTCCACGACCCTCAAGGAGCCCGCCTGGGGCCCGGCCACCGTCCTGGACGGCGAACAGCTCCAGGCGGAGGTCGTCCGGGCCAAGGACGCGACCGAGGGGGAGCTCCAGGTGCACGGCAGCGGGCAGCTGGCGCAGTGGCTGCTGGCCCGGGACCTCGTCGAGGAGCTGAACCTGCTGGTCTTCCCGGTGTTCCTGGGCGCGGGCCGCCGCCTGTTCCCCACCGGCGGCCTGCCCACGGCCTTCGAGCTGGTCTCCTCGCGCACCACCGAGCGCGGCACGGCCATCCAGACCTACCGCCCGACGGGCCGCGCCACATTCGGCTCCTTCGCCGACTGAGCGGCCGCGGGGGCGCGGGCGGCCCCGGGGCGGCGGGCGCGGCGGCGACCGCTCGACCGGCAAGATCGACTCGGTTACCGTGGGCCCGTACCCGTGCGAGCCGCCGACGCCTCCACCCCCTCCCCGCCGTCGGAGCCGCCCCGGTGTCCAGCCTCGCCGCCCCCGCCCCCGCCCTCGCCCCCCGCCGGGCGCGGCTCGCGGACCTGCCCGTCCTCCTGGTCGCCGTCGTCTGGGGCGGCAGCTACCTCGCCGCCAAGGGCATCACCGCCGCCCACACCGTCGTCGCGGTCCTCGTCCTGCGCTTCGCCCTCGTGCTGCCCGTCCTGCTCCTCGCCGGACGGCGGCGGCTGCGGGCGCTGAGCGCCCCCAGCTGCGCGGCGGCGGCCTGCTGGGCCTGGTCCTCGGCGGGATCTTCCTGCTGGAGACCTACGGGGTGGTGCACACCTCGGCCACCAACGCCGGCCTGATCATCAGCCTGACCATGGTCTTCACCCCGCTCGCCGAGTCCGCCGTACGGCGCACGGCCCCCTCGGGGCCCTTCCTCGCGGCCGCCGCGGTCTCCGTCGCCGGGGTCGTCCTGCTCACCCAGGGCGCCGGCTTCACCGCCCCGGGCGCCGGCGACCTGCTGATCCTCGGCGCGGCCCTCGCCCGTACCCTGCACGTCCTGCTGATGGCGCGGACCGAGGCGGTCCGGGACGCCGACCCCCTCTCGCTCACCACCGTCCAGCTCGGCGGCGCGGTCCTGGTCTTCGCCCTGCTGGCCGCCCTGCCCGGCACCGGCGACGGCCCGTGGGCCACCGCCCTCGGGTTCGGCCCCGCGCAGTGGGCGGGCCTCGCCTTCCTCTCCGTGTTCTGCACGCTCTTCGCCTTCTTCGTGCAGATGTGGGCCGTACGCCGCTCCTCGCCCTCCCGCGTCAGCCTGCTGCTCGGCACCGAACCGCTGTGGGCGGCGGCCGCCGGCACCGCCCTCGGCGGCGAACACCTCGGCCCGGCCGGCCCCGCGGGCGCGGCGCTCGTCCTCGGCGGCACCGCCTGGGGCCGCCGCGCCATGGCCGGATGACCCCGGCCGAGCGGCCGGATTCCGCCGGGTCCGGCGCCCGGCCCCGCATTAACCTGACTGCATGCCCCGACCGGACGCCAGCGCGAACGACACGGACCCCGCGGCGGAGCCCCGCCGCGCCCGGCCGCCGGCGCGCCGGTAGCCGCCGCCCGTGCCCCTTCCCCCGTCCGCCGCGCCGCGCGGGCCCCGCCGGGCCTCACAGGTCCGCGAGCTCCTCCAGCCGCACCGGGCGCCGCTCCCGGCGCGAGAGCTCGCACGCCTCCGCGACCCGGAACGCCGCCAGCGCCTCCCGGCCGTCGCAGGGGTTGGCCCCCTCGCCGCGCACCAGCCGGACGAACGCCGCCAGCTCGGCCTCGTAGGCGGGGGCGAACCGCTCCAGGAAGCCGGTCCACGGCTTGCTCGCCGGGGGCGGTCCGTGCGGCTCCGTCGAGGCGATCGGGGTCCGGTCGTCCAGCCCGCAGGAGACCTGGTCCAGCTCCCCGGCGAGCTCCATCCGCACGTCGTACCCGGCGCCGTTGCAGCGGGTGCCGGTGCTGGTGACCAGGGTGCCGTCGTCCAGCGTGAGGACGGCCGCCGCCGTGTCGACGTCGCCGGCCTCGCGGAACAGGGCCGGTCCCGCGTCCGAACCGGTCGCGTAGACCTCGGTGACCTCCCGCCCGGTCACCCAGCGCGCCATGTCGAAGTCGTGCACCAGGCAGTCCCGGTACAGGCCCCCGGAGGCGGCGAGGTAGGCGGCGGGCGGCGGGGCGGGGTCGGCCGTCATCGTGCGGACGGTGTGCAGCCGCCCCAGGGCGCCCGAGCGGACCAGTTCCCGCGCGGTCCGGTACCCGGCGTCGAAGCGGCGCATGAAGCCCACCTGGAGCAGCCCCCCGACGGCGTCCACCTCGCGCAGCACCGCCAGGGTCCGCGCCAGGTCCGGGGCCAGGGGCTTCTCGCAGAACACCGGCAGCCCGCCGCGCGCGGCCCGTACCACGAGACCGGCGTGCCCCTCGGTGGAGCAGGCCACGACCAGCGCGTCCACGCCCCAGGTGAAGACCTGGTCGACGGAGGGGGCGGCGGTGGCGCCCAGCCGGTCCGCCAGCCGCGCGGCCCGCCCGGGCTCGGCGTCGGCCAGCAGCAGCGAGCCGGCGTCCCGGTGGCGCGCCAGGGAGGCCGCGTGGAAGGACCCGATCCGGCCCGTTCCGATGAGCCCGATGCGCATGCACTCAACGTGACCCCGGACGGGGGACCTGTCAATCCGCCCGCGCCCGCCCCGATGACCCCGCAGGGTCCACTGTGGCGGATACTGGGCGGCTGACACCGGAAATGACCGATTCATGACGGACGAGGGAAGGGCACGGGGACGTGGCTAGGGTTCGGACAGGGGTACGCGTCGTCGGCGCCGTGCTCGCGGCGGTACTGGGGGCCTCCCTCGCGGGCTGCAGCAGCACGGGCGGCAAGCGTGCCGAGGAACGGGCGAAGGCCGCGGAGGCGGGCCGCCCCGCCGTGTCCACACCGCGCTGGACCTTCGCGATGGTCACGCACGCGGGCGACGGGGACACCTTCTGGGACATCGTGCAGAAGGGCGCCAAGGAGGCGGCCGCGAAGGACAACATCAACTTCGTCTACTCGCACGACGACCAGGCGCAGCAGCAGGCCCAGTTCGTCCAGAACGCCATCGACCAGAAGGTCGACGGGATCATCGTCAGCCTCGCCAAGCCCGAGGCCCTCAAGGACGTCGTCGGCAAGGCCGTGAAGGCGGGCATCCCCGTCATCACGGTCAACTCGGGCTCCGCCCAGTCCGCCGAGTACGGGGCCCTGACCCACATCGGCCAGGACGAGGGGATCGCCGGCGAGGCCGTGGGTACCGAGATGACCAGGCGGGGCCTGAAGAAGGCCGTCTGCGTCCTGCACGAACAGGGCAACGTCGGCCACGAGCAGCGCTGCGCCGGAGCGAAGAAGACCTTCGGCGGCAGCATGGAGAACCTCTACGTCGAGGGCACCAACATGCCCTCCGTCCAGGCGGCCGTCCAGGCCAAGCTCCAGGCCGACCCCTCGATCGACGGCATCCTCACCCTGGGCGCCCCCTTCGCCCCCACCGCCGTCAAGGCCAAGGAGGCCGCGGGCAGCAAGGCCGAAGTGGACACCTTCGACCTCAACGAGTCCGTCGCCCGCGACCTGAAGTCCGGCGCCCTGGGCTTCGCCGTGGACCAGCAGCCCTACCTCCAGGGGTACGAGGCCGTGGACCTGCTGTGGCTCCACCGCTACAACGGGGACGTGCTCGGCGGCGGCCGCCCGGTGCTGACCGGGCCGCAGATCGTCACCGCCGCCGAGGCCGCCGGGCTGGAGTCGTACATCAAGCGGGGCACCCGATGAGCGCCGCCGCCCCGGCCGCCGACGAGCGGCTCGCGCCCGTCTCGCACCTGCGCAGGCTGCTGGCCCGCCCCGAGCTGGGCGCGGTCGTCGGCGCCGCCGCCGTCTTCGTCTTCTTCTCCTTCGCCGCGGACAGCTTCCTGCGGGCCTCCAGCCTCAGCACGGTCCTCTACTCGGCCTCCACCATCGGGATCATGGCCGTCCCGGTCGCCCTGCTGATGATCGGCGGCGAGTTCGACCTCTCCGCCGGCGTCATGGTGACCACCTCGGCACTGGTCAGCTCCATGTTCAGCTACCAGATGACCGCCAACGTCTGGGTCGGCGTCGGCGTGTCCCTGCTGGTCACCCTGGCCATCGGCTTCTTCAACGGGTTCATGCTGACCCGCACCGGGCTGCCCAGCTTCATCATCACGCTCGGCACCTTCCTCATGCTGACCGGCCTGAACCTCGGCTTCACCAAGCTGATCAGCGGAACCGTCTCCACCAAGTCCATCGCCGACATGGAGGGCTTCCCCTCGGCCCGGGCGCTGTTCGCCTCCCAGTGGAACGTCGGCTCGGTCACCCTCAAGGTCACCATCCTGTGGTGGCTGGCCCTGGTCGCCGTCGCCACCTGGATCCTGCTGCGCACCCGCGCCGGCAACTGGATCTTCGCCGTGGGCGGCGGCGCCGACGCGGCCCGCGCCACCGGCGTCCCGGTCGTCAAGACCCGCATCGGCCTCTACATGGGCGTCGCGCTGTGCGCCTGGATCTCCGGGCAGCACATCCTCTTCTCCTTCGACGTCGTCCAGTCCGGGGAGGGCGTGGGCAACGAGTTGATCTACATCATCGCGGCCGTCATCGGCGGCTGCCTGATGACCGGCGGCTACGGCTCCGCGATCGGCGCGGCCGTCGGCGCCCTCATCTTCGGCATGGCCAGCAACGGCATCGTCTACGCCCAGTGGAACCCGGACTGGTTCAAGTTCTTCCTCGGGGCCATGCTGCTGCTCGCCACGCTGCTCAACGCGTGGGTCCGCAAGCGGGCGGAGGCACGGGCATGAGCACGCCCCTGGTGAAGCTGACCGGCGTCAGCAAGTACTACGGCAACATCCGCGCCCTCCAGGACGTCTCCCTGGAGGTCTCGGCCGGCGAGATCACCTGCGTCCTGGGCGACAACGGCGCCGGCAAGTCCACCCTCATCAAGATCATCGCGGGGCTCCACCGGCACGACGCCGGCACCTTCGAGATCGACGGCGTCCCCACCGCGCTGGCCAACCCGCGCGCGGCCCTCGACCGCGGCATCGCCACCGTCTACCAGGACCTCGCCGTCGTCCCCCTGATGCCGGTCTGGCGGAACTTCTTCCTGGGCTCCGAGCCGACCCGCGGGCGCGGCCCGCTGCGCCGCCTCGACGTGGCCTTCATGCGCGAGACCACCCGCACCGAGCTGCTGCGCATGGGCATCGACCTGCGCGACGTCGACCAGCCGATCGGCACCCTCTCCGGCGGCGAGCGCCAGTGCGTGGCCATCGCCCGCGCCGTCTACTTCGGCGCCAAGGTCCTCGTCCTGGACGAGCCCACCGCCGCCCTCGGCGTCAAGCAGTCCGGCGTGGTCCTCAAGTACGTCGCCGCCGCCCGCGACGCCGGACTCGGCGTGGTCCTCATCACCCACAACCCGCACCACGCGCACCTGGTCGGCGACCGCTTCGTCCTCCTCAAGCGCGGCACCATGGCGGGCAGCCACACCCGCGACTCGATCACCCTCGACGAGCTCACCCGGCAGATGGCCGGGGGCTCCGAGCTGGAGGAGCTGAGCCACGAACTGCAGCGGGTGGCAGAATCGGGACGGGACACCCCGTCCGGGACCGCCCCCGCCACCGCCTCCGACAGGGACGACACGACTCGATGAGCACCTACCGGGACTTCTCGCTCGCCCACCGCGGGTCGGCGCGAGGCACCGTCCTGCGGACCATCGGGACCCGTGAACGCCGGTCGCACCTGACCGCCCCCCGCGTCCCGACCGTCGGCATCGACATCGGCGGCACCAAGGTGATGGCCGGCGTCGTCGACGCCGACGGGAACATCCTGGAGAAGATCCGCACCGAGACCCCGGACAAGTCCAAGAGCCCCAAGGTCGTCGAGGACACCATCGTCGAGCTGGTCCTCGACCTCTCCGACCGGCACGACGTGCACGCGGTGGGCATCGGCGCGGCCGGCTGGGTCGACGCCGACCGCTCCCGCGTGCTGTTCGCCCCCCACCTCGCCTGGCGGGACGAGCCGCTGCGCGACGCCCTCCAGGCCCGCCTCGCGGTACCCGTCATGGTGGACAACGACGCCAACACGGCCGCCTGGGCCGAGTGGCGCTTCGGCGCCGGCCGCGGCGAGGACCACCTCGTCATGATCACGCTCGGCACCGGCATCGGCGGGGCCATCCTGGAGGGCGGCCAGGTCAAGCGCGGCCGCTACGGGGTGGCCGGCGAGTTCGGCCACATGCAGGTCGTCCCCGGCGGACACCGCTGCCCCTGCGGCAACCGCGGCTGCTGGGAGCAGTACAGCTCCGGCAACGCCCTGGTCCGCGAGGCCCGCGAGCTGGCCGCCGCCGACTCCCCGGTCGCCCACAACATCATCGCCAGGGTCGGCGGCAACGTCCACGAGATCACCGGGCCCCTCATCACCGAACTGGCCCGCGAGGGCGACGCCATGTGCGTCGAGCTCCTCCAGGACATCGGCCAGTGGCTCGGCGTCGGCATCGCCAACCTCGCCGCCGCCCTCGACCCCTCGTGCTTCGTCATCGGCGGCGGCGTCAGCGCCGCCGACGACCTGCTCATCGGCCCCGCCCGGGACGCCTTCCGGCGCCACCTCACCGGCCGCGGCTACCGCCCCGAGGCCCGCATCGCCAAGGCCCAGCTGGGCCCCGAGGCGGGCATGGTCGGCGCCGCCGACCTCGCCCGGCTCGTCGCCCGCCGCTTCCGGCGCGCCACGCGCAGGCGCGTCGAGCGGTACGAGCGCTACGCGCAGTCCGGGCGCCGCGCCGGCGCCGCCCCCGAGGAGCAGGAACAGCAGTGACACCGCCCACCTTGCCCCGCCAGGCCTCCTCCCCCGAGGCGGGCGGCGGCCGGCCCCCCACCGCCGAGGAGCGGCGCAGCACCGTGCGCCGCCGCTGGGTCACGGCGCTCATCATCCTGCTCCTCGTCGGCGTCCCGGCCGGCTACCTGTTCGTCTCGGCGCAGCAGAGCCGCGAGAGCGGCAGGGACAAGGCCGCCCGGGTCGGCGCCGTCAAGGTGCGCCCGGACTGGCCCTCCAAGGTGCAGCGCAGCATCTACGAGGTGCCGATCCCGCTGATGGCCTCGTCCGTGGGCTACCTGGAGACCAACAACTGGCACACCAGCCGGCTGTACGCCCAGTTCCAGGTCACCCCGCAGCAGCTGGACACCTTCCTCGCCGACGTCGGCACCAGCCGCGGGGCGCTGACCCCCGGGGTCTCGATCTCCGAGCGCGACGCCCAGGTCGCCGGCTGGAGCTGGAGCCCGAAGCACCAGTGGTCCGGCGTCACCCTGGAGGCCGAGGACCCGCGCCCCACCCGGGACGTCACCGTCGACTTCACCAACCCCCGCGCCCCCCGCGTCTACGTCGTCTCCACGACCGTTCCCTAGCCCGCCCGGCATAGGGTGGGGATCATGAAGCTCACCAAACGGCTGCACTCCTGCGTCCAGTTGGAGAAGGACGGGCACACGCTCGTCATCGACCCGGGCGTCTTCAGCGAACCGGACGCGGGCCTCGGGGCGGACGCCCTGCTGGTCACCCACGAGCACCCCGACCACTTCGACGAGGGCCGGCTGCGCGCCGCCCTGGACGCCAACCCGGCGGCGTCCCTGTGGACCCTGCGCAGCGTCGCCGAGCGGATGGCCGCCGCCTACCCGGGCCGGGTCCACACCGTCGGCCACGGCGACACCTTCACCGCCGCCGGGTTCGAGGTCCAGGTCCACGGCGAGCTGCACGCCGTGATCCACCCCGACCTCCCCCGCGTCACCAACGTCGGCTACCTCGTCGACGGCTCCCTCTTCCACCCCGGGGACGCGCTCACCGTGCCGGACGCGCCCGTCGACACCCTGATGCTCCCGGTGCACGCCCCCTGGAACAAGATCTCCGAAGTGGTCGACTACGTCCGCGAGGTCAAGCCGCGCCGGGCGATCGACATCCACGACGCCTACCTCGCCGACCTCGCCCGGCCGATCTACGACGGCGCCCTGGACAGCCTCGGCGGAGCCCCCCACAGCCGGCTCGGGGCGGGCGAGAGCGCCGCCCTCTGACTGTCGGCGCCGGGCGGTAGGTTGGTGGACATGCGTATCGCCACGTTCAACGTCAACTCGATCACCGCCCGGCTGCCCCGCCTGCTGGCCTGGCTGGAGGCCTCCGGCACCGACGTGCTCTGCGTCCAGGAGACCAAGTGCTCGGCCGAGCAGTTCCCCGCCGACGCGCTGCGCGAGCTGGGCTACGAGTCGGCCGTCAACGCCACCGGCCGGTGGAACGGCGTGGCCCTGCTCTCCCGGGTGGGGCTGGAGGACGTCGTCGTCGGGCTCCCCGGCGGCCCGGACTACGAGGGCGTCCAGGAGCCGCGCGCCGTCTCCGCCACCTGCGGCGGCGTGCGCGTCTGGTCGGTGTACGTGCCCAACGGCCGCGAGGTCGAGCACGACCACTACGGCTACAAGCTGGACTGGTTCCGCGCCCTGACCACCGCGGTCGCCGAGGACGCGGCCGGCCCGCGCCCCTTCGCGGTCCTCGGCGACTTCAACGTGGCCCCCACCGACGAGGACGTCTACGACCCGGCGGTCTTCGAGGGGCTCACCCACGTCACCCCCGCCGAGCGGGCCGCCCTGGAGGCGCTGCGCGGCGCCGGCCTCTCCGACGTGGTGCCGCGCCCCCTGAAGTACGACCGCCCGTACACGTACTGGGACTACCGCCAGCTCTGCTTCCCCAAGAACAAGGGCATGCGCATCGACCTGGTGTACGGCAACGAGCCCTTCGCGAAGGCGGTCAAGGACGCCTACGTCGACCGCGAGGAGCGCAAGGGCAAGGGCGCCTCCGACCACGCGCCGGTCGTGGTCGACCTCGATCTGTAGAAGGCCGCGGGATCGGGGCGCGCCCTGTGGCCAGCCGGGGATCCTGGTGCCAGGCTGGTCGGTATGCGCATCCCCTTCCTGGCCAACTGGCTGCACCGGGACGAGACGGAACGGGGGCCCGCGGGAGTCGCCGTCGCCCTCGCGGACGATCCCGAGGGCATCGCCGAGCTGTTCTCGGAGTGCGAGCTGCTGCGCGACCACGCGAGGGCCGCGGGTCTGGAACTGGACCGGACCCCGGCCTCGTTGGAGGCGCTCGACCAGCTGATGCCCCGCTGGCGGCGCGACCCCGAGGCGGTGCCCTGGCTGGGCAGCGACGCGGGCTTCTACCTGGGGACCGTGATCGTCCGGACCGTCCCGGGGACCGGCTGGCAGGTGTGGCCCAACGGCCGGCCCGTGCTCCGGCTGGCCTCGGGGCGGGAGCTCGACGTGGTCGGGTCGGGGGTGTCCTGGGCGATGACCGGTTCCCCCGAGCTGAGCCAGGCCTACGCGGAGGCCTCCGAGGGCTGACCGGGCCGGTCCGCCGGGAGTCTTATGTGCTTCATGTACCTTTCGGGCGTGTCGAGGTGAAGTGCCCTTCGGCGGCTGGATAGTTTGCGCTGACCTCGACACACCCACAAAGGGGCAGGGCAGCGTATGGCCGTCGAACCGTTGATCGAGCTGCGGGGCGTCAACAAGCACTACGGGAATCTGCACGTCCTCCAGGACATCGACCTCACCGTCGGCCGCGGCGAGGTGGTGGTGGTCATCGGCCCCTCCGGCTCCGGCAAGTCCACCCTCTGCCGGACCATCAACCGCCTGGAGACCATCGGCTCCGGCGAGATCCTCCTGGACGGCCGCCCGCTGCCCGCCGAGGGCAAGGAGCTGGCGCGGCTGCGCGCCGAGGTCGGCATGGTCTTCCAGTCCTTCAACCTCTTCGCGCACAAGACCGTGCTCGCCAACGTCTCCCTCGCCCAGATCAAGGTCAGGAAGCGCGGGAAGGAGGAGGCCGACAAGCGCTCCCGGGAGCTCCTCGACCGGGTCGGCCTGGCGAGCCAGGCCGACAAGCTCCCCGCCCAGCTCTCCGGCGGGCAGCAGCAGCGCGTGGCCATCGCCCGAGCCCTGGCCATGGACCCCAAGGCCCTGCTCTTCGACGAGCCCACCTCCGCCCTCGACCCCGAGATGATCAACGAGGTCCTGGAGGTCATGCAGCAGCTCGCCGCCGAGGGCATGACCATGGTCGTGGTCACCCACGAAATGGGCTTCGCCCGCTCCGCCGCGAACCGCGTCGTCTTCATGGCCGACGGCAGGATCGTCGAGGACCGGCCCCCGGAGGAGTTCTTCTCCGCCCCCGAGAGCGAGCGGGCCCGGGACTTCCTCTCCAAGATCCTCAAGCACTGAGGGGCGGCCCCGGTGAAACACGTCCTGCGCACCCTCGCCCTGGTCCTCGCCCTGCTCGCGGCCCTCTGCGGCTGCGGCAGGAGCGGCAGCCCCCCGGTCAAGGGGCCGCAGCCCGAGGACCTGCCCGTCTACCGCGTGGACACCGGATTCCGGCTGCCCGCCTCGCCCACCTGGGAGCGGGCGAGGAAGCGGGGCCACCTCGTGGTCGGGGCCAAGGAGGACCAGCCGTACATGGGGTCGAAGGACCCCGCCACCGGCACCTACTCCGGCTTCGACATCGAGATCGCCAGGATGGTCTCCGCCTCGCTCGGCTTCGACCCCAAGACGATCGAGTTCAAGACGATCTCCTCCGCCAACCGCGAGACCGCCCTCCAGAACGGACAGATCGACTACTACGTGGGCACCTACACCATCAACGACAAGCGCAAGCAGCAGGTCGGCTTCGCCGGGCCCTACTTCATGGCCGGCCAGTCCCTGCTGGTCCGCCGGGGTGAGAAGGACATCAAGGGCCCCGAGGACCTCGCCGGCAAACGGGTCTGCTCGGCCGCCGGCTCCACCCCGTACCAGCGCCTCCAGAGCGAGCACCCCGAGGCGGTGCTCGTCGCCTACGACACCTACGCGGTCTGCGTGGACAACCTGCTGACCTACCAGGTCGACGCGGTCTCCACCGACGACTCGATCCTCCTCGGATACGCAGCCAAGGCTCCCGAGGAGCTCAAGGTCGTCGGCAGGCCCTTCTCCGAGGAGCCGTACGGCGTCGGCGTCCCCCGCTCCGACACCGCCCTGCGCCTCGCCATCGACGACGCCCTGGCCGCGCACGAGGCGAACGGCGACTGGAGGAAGGCCTACGGGGCCACGCTCGGCCTCTCCGGCCGGCCCGCCCCCCGACCGCCCGCCATCGACCGCTACCCCGCGGGCTGAGGGGAGGGCGCACCACCATGGACGTACTCACCGAGAACTTCGCGCTCTACGGCAAGGGCTTCCTCGGCACCGTCGAGCTCACCGTCTACTCCTCGCTCCTCGCCCTGGTCCTGGGCTTCCTGATGGCCGCCTTCCGCGTCGCGCCCGTCGGCTCCTTCCGGGTCTTCGGCACGGTCTGGGTGAACGTGCTGCGCAACACCCCGCTCACCCTGCTCTTCTTCGCCGTGCTGCTGGGCCTGCCGCGCTTCGGGCTGGTCCTGCCCTTCCAGGTCTTCGCCGTCCTCACCCTCGGCTGCTACACCTCGGCCTTCATCTGCGAGGTGCTGCGCTCGGGCATCAACACGGTGCCCAAGGGGCAGGGCGAGGCCGCCCGCAGCCTGGGGATGGACTTCCGGCAGACCCTGGGCACGGTCGTGCTGCCGCAGGCCTTCCGTTCCGTCATCCCGCCGATCGGCTCGACGCTGATCGCGCTGGCCAAGAACTCGGCCATCGCCGGGGCCTTCAGCGTCACCGAGCTCCTGGGCACCTACAAGCCGCTCAACGAGATGGGCTACAACATCGTCTGGACCTTCGTCTGGATCGCCGTGGGCTACCTGATCATCACCCTGTCCATCAGCGCGCTCTTCCACGTGCTGGAGAAGCGCTACGGAGTCGTCCGATGACCGCGCACGCGCTGCACGCAGACCAGGAGTCCACCGCCCTCTACGACCTGCCCGGCCCCAGGACCCTGCACCGCCACTTCGTCTACGGCGTCGTCTCGACGGTGGTGATCCTCGGCCTGCTCGCCTGGATCCTCTACCTGCTCTTCGACACCCACCAGTTCACCGCGGCCAAGTGGAGCCCCTTCACCTACAAGGGCATCCAGGAACTGCTGCTCAGGGGCCTGGGCAACACCCTCAAGGCCTTCCTGTACGCCTCGGTGCTCTCGCTCGCGCTCGGCGCGGTGCTGGCCGCCGGCCGGCTCTCGGTGCACCGGGCCGCGCGCTGGCCGGCGACGCTGTGCGTGGAGTTCTTCCGGGCCATGCCGGTGCTGGTGATGATCTTCTTCATCTTCGTCGCGCTGAAGGTGCAGCCGCTGCCCGCGCTGGTGGCGGGGCTGACCCTGTACAACGGCTCGGTGCTGGCCGAGGTCTTCCGCACCGGGATCGACTCGGTGGATCGGGGGCAGCGCGAGGCGGCGTACGCGCTCGGCATGCGCAAGACCCAGGTGATGACCTTCGTCCTGGCCCCGCAGGCGGTCCGGGCGATGCTGCCCACGATCATCAGCCAGTTGGTGGTGGCCCTGAAGGACACCTCGCTCGGCTACCTGATCACCTACGAGGAGTTCCTCCACGCGGGCAAGCTGATCGCCTCGAACCTCGACTACGACCTGCCGTTCATCCCCGTCGTGATGATCATCTCGCCGATCTACATCGGGATGTGCATGCTGCTGTCCTGGTTCGCCACCTGGGTGGCCCGGCGGGAGCGGCGCAGCCTCAAGACCAGGGCCGTCGTGGTCGCTCCCGCCGAACCGGGCACGGTGCTGCCGGGAAGGTAGCCGCCGGGCCCCCGGTCACCGCTCGCGCAGCGGCACCGAGACGTACGAGGGGTCGGTGCGCGGCGAGGAGAAGGTCAGCTGCGCGCCGGCCGGGTTGTGCTCGATGTAGAGCGGGTCGACCGTGTCGATGACGAGGGCCAGCCGGTGGCCCGCGGGCACGTCGTAGGCGGTGGAGAAGAGGTCCAGGTCCACCCCGAACGACTGCCCGGGGGCCTTCCCGTGGAAGGTGTACGGGGCGTTGCTGACCAGCTTGCCGATGCCGAGCGGGCCGACGTCGTACAGGTAGGCGACGAAGGTCCCGTCGCCCCGGGTGGGCGTGACGGTGGTGTGCAGGCGGACGGTGCCGCGCACGCGGCGCTCCCGCTCGTAGCGCGGGGACTGCCAGACGGCGGCGAAGGCGCGGGGGAGGAGCGGAATGGAGGCGACCGGCGGCGCCTTGGCGAACTGGTCGAGGACGCTGGAGAGGAGGACGATCCCGCCGTCGGCGCCGGAGTCGACGTTGGCCCACACGTGCTCGCTGTCGGCGAGGGGGAGCACCTCGTGGCCGCCGGAGCCGACCGACTTCCAGTCGGCGTACCCCTCGTAGCCCCCGGTGCTGCGGGACTTGATCTGGACGGGGGCCTCGGTGTCCACCCCGTTGCGCTCGCCCTTGAGGTAGCGGTCGAACCAGCGGTGGGCGTTGGTCCAGGTGTCGTTGGGCAGGCCGAACAGACCGGTGGCCTCGGCGGTGGCGTGGTCCCCGGGGCGGAACTCCAGGCGCTTGGGGCCGGTGAGCTTCTCGAAGAAGTCCGCGTACTGGTTGGGCGGGAAGACGGTGTCGCCCCAGGCGTTGCCCAGCATGACCGCGGCGCCGTTGGCGTTGATCCGGTCCACCTGTCCGGCGGCGGAGCGCTTCCTGCCCCACTCGATCATCGCCTGCTCGTTCTCCAGCCTGGAGCCGAGGAAGTCGCCGAGGACCTGCTGGAGTTCGGGCCCGGGGCGGCCGGTGAGGTAGCCGGTCGCGCCGAGCAGCCCGGCCGCCTGGAGGTGCTGGGTGCGGCCGGAGTAGATGGACTCGATGAGGTCGGCCCAGCCGCTGAGCGCGACCACGGCCTTGATCCGGGGGTCGTGCGCGGAGGCCAGCAGGCTGATGCCGGCGCCGTAGGAGACCCCGCCCAGGCCCACGCGGGCGGGGTCGGCGGGGGTGTGGGCCAGGGCCCAGTCGATGACGGCGGAGACGTCGGCGATGTCGGCGGGCCCGGCCGTCTCGATCCGCCCGCCCGAGAGCCAGAACCCGCGGGAGGTGTAACTCACCACGGTGTAACCGGAGTCGGCGAGCTCCTTGGCCTGGGCGAGGTACTCGACCTGCGGCAGGCCCCAGCTGGTGGGGAGCACGATCAGCGGGTACGTCCGGCCGGGCTCGGCGCCGGCCGGGGTGAACACGTTGCCCTTGAGGGTGACGCCACCGGAGCCGGGGATGTCGTGGAAGCGTACGCCGGAGGACTGCTGCCCCGACGTCTGCGGGGCGGTGGGCGCCGCCTGGGCCTGGTGGGGGACCAGGCCCAGGGCGGTCGCCGCGATCAGGGCGGCCGCGGCCGCTGCGGTGTGGGGGCGGGCTCTCATCGAACGCTCCTCGCGTGCGCCGGTGTCCGGAGGTGACCCGACGGTAACGGGAGGGGCTTACTCAAGGTAACCCGCCAGTAAGTTACGTAGCGGTAACAATTGGCGGAACGTCAGGAACCGCGGCGCCCGCCCCGGTCCGCCCCGGTCCGCCCCCGGCCGGGGTCAGCCCGCCTGGGCGCCGCCGCCGGTCAGGGCGCTCTTGGTCTTCCACTGGTCCCAGCTCAGGTTCCACTCGCCGTAGCCGTTGCCGAGGTCGGCCTTGCCCTTGGAGCCGCTGCCGACCACTTCGAGGGGGTCGCCGGCCTGCACCTGCTCGTATACGGACTTGGCGTTGGCGTCGCTCATGCCGACGCAGCCGGAACTGGTGTTGGCGTGGCCGAAGTTGGCGGAGTTCCAGGGGGCGGCGTGCACGTACATGCCGGACCAGGTCAGGCGCATCGAGTAGTCGACCATCTTGTCGTAGGCGTCGCCCAGGCCCACCGTCTGGGAGTCCATCCGGATGGTGCCCTCCTTCGCCATCAGCACCATCTTCCCGGACCAGGAGGCCTTCTGGCCGCCCGGAGTGCCCGCCGAGACCGGGACCGTCTTCACGGCCTGGCCGTCCTCGGTGATCGACATCTTCTTCGTGTCGAGGCTCACCTCGATCCGGCGGTCCTTGCCTATCTTGAACTCCGTGCTGTAATCGCGGGCGAAGAGCCCGCCGCCCGCGCCGGAGTCCACGCCGTTCAGGTTCATCTCGACCTTCACGTCCGTGCCGGACTTCCAGTAGTCCTTCGGCCGCCAGTCCACCCGGTCGTTGCCGGAATAGTCCTTGAACCAGCCCCAGGAGCCCTCGGTGTTGTTCGAGGTGGTCACCTTCAGCTGCTTCTCGACCTCGGCCTTGTTCTTCACCGGATTGTCGAAGACCAGGGAGACGGGCATCGCGACCCCGACCGTGCTGCCCTTCGAGATGTTGATGGAGACCTTGTTCACCTTGTCGGCGGCCGAGGTCTTGAACTGCGTGCTCGCGTTCTGGCTGTCGGTGTTCTGTGCCTCGACCTTGTAGTCGGTGTTCGGCGCGGCGTTGCGCCCCGAGGTCCAGGTCTTCCCGTCGGCGGCGATCTGCCCGGCGAGCTCCCCGCCCTTGCCGTCCGTCACCTTCACCTGCGCCAGCTTGCCGTCGGCGATGGTCACCTTGACCGGCTCACCCGCCTTGACCTGGTCGCCCGCCAGGTTCACCGAGACGGCCATGGCCGGCTTGTTCTTCGCGTCGGCCTTGGTGCCGCCGCCGTCCGCGCCCGCGTCGGCGCCGCCCGAACAGGCGGTCAGCGCGGCGGCCAGCAGCGCGGTGCCGGCCAGCGCCACGTGGCGGACCCGGCGGCGCGGAAGTGCGGTACGGCGTGTGCGGCTCAAGAAAAACCCCTCCGAAGCATTGATCGTCCACAAGGAAGGAGTGAACGGGACGACTTTAGGTTGCGCATTCCCCGGAAAAGTCCGTCCGGGCCGTTGTGACATGGGCCGCAGCGAAACGGTTGCCATACGGTCACATTCGCTGCCGGCGGGGGCCGGTGACCGGTTCTCGCGGGCCTGGCCGAACGTCGTGCCGGAACCGGATAAAGGACCTCCGGCTCTGAGGAAAGGGGCGAATGACATCTTCCGCAAGTGAATTCCGGGCGGAGGCTCGCAGTCCGCTCCGGGTACCCTCCCCCCTCGACCCCGTACACCCGAACCCCTGGGAGAACGCCTGTGACAGCCACCGACACCAGGCCGGCCGGAGCGGAGCAAACGGCTCCGGCGAAGACCTCGGTGCTGCGCAGCGGCGCCCTCATGGCGGCCGGCTCCGTCGTCTCCCGCGCCACCGGCTTCATCCGCTCCGCCGTGGTCCTCGCCGCGCTGGGCACCGCGTTCCTCGGGGACGGCTACGCCGTCGCCAACACGGTCCCGAACATCCTCTACATGCTGCTCATAGGCGGCGCGCTCAACGCCGTCTTCGTCCCCGAACTCGTCCGCGCCGCCAAGGACCACCGGGACGGCGGGGCCGCGTACACCGACCGGCTGCTGACCGCCTGCACCGCGGCGCTCCTCGCGCTCACCGCCGTCGCCGTCCTCGCCGCACCACTGGTCGTGGACGCCTACACGCCCTCCTCGTACACGGACGCGCAGCGCGCCACGGTCGTCGCCCTGGCGCGCCTGTGCCTGCCGCAGATCCTCTTCTACGGGCTGTTCACCCTCCTCGGACAAGTGCTCAACGCCCGCGGCCGGTTCGGCGCGATGATGTGGACCCCGGTCCTCAACAACCTCGTGATCATCGCCGTCTTCGGCTTCTTCCTCCACGCCTCCGGCGGCGGCCGTGACGGCCTCACCGCCGCCGAGACCCGGCTGCTGGGCCTCGGCACCACCGCCGGCATAGTCGTCCAGGCCCTCGCCCTCGTCCCCGCCCTGCGCGCCGCCCGCTTCCGCTGGCGCCCCCGCTTCGACTGGCGCGGCAGCGGCCTCACCCGCCCCCTGCGCAACGCCGGCTGGCTGGTCATGCTGGTGCTCACCAACCAGTTCGCCTACTGGGTGGTGACCAAGCTGTCGACCACCGTCCAGGACTCGCCCGGCGGCTCAGGCTTCGGCTACGCCGCCTACACCAGCGCCTACCAGCTGTGGGTCGTCCCCCAGGGCATCGTCACCGTCTCCCTGGTCACCGCCCTCATGCCCAGGATGAGCGCGGCCGCGGCCGGGGGAGACCTCGGCGCCGTCCGCGAGGACGTCTCGTACGCCCTGCGCGCCAGCGCCGCCCTCGTCCTGCCCGCGGCGGCGCTCTTCGCCGCGCTGGCCCCCTGGGTGATGGACTGCGTCTCCGGGTACGGCGAGGTCACCGCCGAGGGGGTCGCCGCCATGGCCGGCATGCTCGTCGCCTTTGCCCCCGGCCTGGTCGCCTACTCCGCCCAGTACGTGCTCGCCCGCGGCTTCTACGCCCTCTCCGACACCCGTACCCCCTTCCTCCTCAACCTGGTCGTCGTCGCCCTCAACGCCGGACTCTCCTACGCCGCCTACCTGCTGCTGCCCGCCCGTTGGGCCGTCACCGGCATGGCCGCCGCCACCTCCCTCGCCTTCATGGGCGGCGCCGCCGTCACCGCCCGCGTCCTCTCGCGCCGGCTCGGCCCGCGCACCGGCCCCCGTACCGCCACCGCCCTGCGCAGCCACCTGCGGCTCCTCGCCGCCTGCCTGCCCGCGGCCGCCGCCGGGTACGGGGCCGCCCGCGCCGCCGGCGGACTCGGCGCGTTCGCCGCGGCCGGGGCGGGAACCGCCGCGCTCGCCCTGGTCGTCGTACTCCTCGCCAGGCCCCTGCGCCTGGCCGAAATCACCGACCTGCTGGACTCCCTGCGCCGCAAGACCGGCCGATAGGGGGAGGAAAGGCGGCAGAGCACCTTGGGATACTGGACCGGATGCCACGCGTACTGCTGATCGAGGACGACCCTTCCATCCGGGAAGGAGTCGCCCTCGGCCTGCGCCGCAGGGGCCACGAGGTCAGAGCCGCCGGAACCGGGGAGGAAGGGCTCGCCCTGACGGGCGCCTTCCACCCCGAGCTCGTCCTGCTCGACCTGATGCTGCCCGGGATCAACGGCGTCCAGGTCTGCCGCCGGATCCGCGAGACCAGCCTGGTCCCGATCATCATGCTCACCGCGCGCGGCGACGACTTCGACATCGTCGTCGGCCTGGAGGCCGGGGCCGACGACTACATCGTCAAGCCCGCCCGCACCGAGATCATCGAGGCCCGCGTCCGCGCCGTCCTGCGCCGCCGCCCCGACCCCCTCGGCCGCCTGGGGACCGAACACCACGGCGAGCTCGCCGTCGACCGCGCCGGACTGACCGTCGCCAAGAACGGCGAACGGCTGCCCCTCGCCCCCAGCGAGCTCAAGCTCCTGCTCCACCTGTCGGCCGCCCCCGAACAGGTCTTCTCCCGCCAGCAGCTGCTGGAGAGCGTGTGGGAGCACAGCTACCACGCCGACGCCCGGCTCGTGGACGCCTGCGTCCGGCGGCTGCGCCACAAGGTCGAGGACCCCGCCCGCAGTCCCCGCTACATACAGACGGTGCGGGGCTTCGGCTACCGCTTCGGGCCGCTCTAGGAGACCGTTGTGTCCAGCCGCGCGCCGTTCGGCCTGCGCACCCGCCTGATCGCCGCGTTCCTCCTGGTCGCCGCCATCTCCGCGGTCAGCACCGCCGCCCTCACCTACCGGCAGGCGCGCAGCGCCGTCCTCACCCAGAGCCAGGACACCGCCGTCGGCACCCTGCGCGAACAGCTGGAGGCCGTGGCCCTGACCCTCCCGCTCGACCAGCGCCAGCTCCAGCGCGTCGTCGACGACGTCGGCAGGCGCGGCAAACCCCATCCCTGGGTGGTCTTCGGCGAGTACGGCACCCTGCGCGCCTCCTCCGCCGACCTCGGCGCGCCCGTCTCCGACGTCCTCACCGACACCCTCCGCGCCCAGGTCGTCGCCCACCCCCACGGGGCGTTCCAGCGGGTCACGGGCGACCGGGGCGAGCCCTACCTGACCATCGGCATGCCCGCCGTCTTCCTGCACAACGGCGCCCGCGAGGCCACCGGGGCCGTCCTCTACGCCGTCATGCCGCTCTCCTCCGAACAGCAGACCGTCGACGCCATGGTCCAGGCCGCCAAGCAGGGCGCCGTCCCGGGCCTCGCCATCGCCGTCATCCCCGCCCTGCTCGCCGCGCGCAGCGTGCTGCGCCCCGTCCGCGACATGCGGCGCGCCGCCCAGCACCTGGGGCGCGGCCGCCTCGACACCCGGATCGAGGTCCGCGGCGCCGACGAACTGGCCGGCCTCGCCCGCACCTTCAACGAGACCGCCGGAGCCCTGGAGGAGTCCGTGGCCGAGCTGCGGGAGGCGGAGGCCCGGGCCCGCCGGTTCGCCGCCGACGTCTCCCACGAACTGCGCACCCCGCTCGCCGGGATGCTCGCCGTCACCGAGGTCCTCGACGAGGACGCCGAGCAGCTCGACCCCGACACGGCCAAGGCCCTGCGGCTGATCAGCGCCGAGACCGGCAAGCTCGCCGTGCTCGTCGAGGACCTGATGGAGATCTCCCGCTTCGACGCCCGCGCCGCCGGCCTCAACCTCGACGACGTGGACGTCGCCGAGGCCGTGGGCAAGACCCTCCAGCGCCGCCACTGGGACGACGGCCGGGTCGCCACCGACCTGCCCGAGGGGATCCGCGCCCGCCTCGACCCCCGCCGCTTCGACGTGGTCCTCGCCAACCTGGTCGGCAACGCCCTGCGGCACGGCGCCGCCCCCGTGCGGGTCACCGTGCGCACCGCCGCCGCCCCCGAGGGGGAGCGGCTCGTCCTGGAGGTCGCCGACAGCGGGCCCGGCATCGGCCCCGAGGTGCTGCCGCACATCTTCGACCGCTTCTTCAAGGCCGACGCCGCCCGCACCCGCTCCGCCGGCAGCGGCCTCGGCCTCGCGATCAGCCTGGAGAACGTCCGGCTGCACGGCGGCACCCTCAGCGCCGCCAACGCCCCCGAGGGGGCGGACGGCTTCGGGGGAGCGGTGTTCACCCTTGACATGCCGCTGGAGGCCGCCCCGTGACCCGGCCGCTGCCGCTGCGCCGCCCGGCCGTGGCCGCCGCCCTGATGGCCCCGCTGCTCGCGACCACCGCCTGCGGGATCAAGCCCACCGGGGTCGTGGAGAGCGGCGCCGCCGCACGGGTGACCGTCGCGCGGGCCGGAGCCGCCACGGCCTACTTCGTCACCCCCGACGGACGCCTGGCCCCCGCGCCGCAGCCCGAGTACACCCAGGGCGGGCCCCGGGGCAGCGTGATCGGGCTGCTGCGCGGGCCCGGCCCGGCGGAGGACGACGCGGGGCTGCGCACCCGGGTGCCGGTGCTGGGGGAGGACGCGGCCGAGGGCGGGGTGAGCGTGACGGTCACCGACCGGCTGGAGGTGAGCCTGCCCTTCCCCGTCGCCGGCCTCGAACCGCTGGGCCGCCGCCAGCTGGTGTGCAGCGCCCTGTCCACGGTGGACCCGCTGTACGAGGTGGTCCTGCGCGGCACCGACACGGCCCTGGACCCGGCCCGCTGCGACGCGGGGCACTGAGGCGCCGGGGGCGGACCGGCCCGGCGAGGGCGCGCGCCGCTCCCTTGCGGCCGCGCCCCGTGTGCCGTCACCTTGTGGACCATGGAACCCGCCGCACCCGATTCCGCCGAGCCCGGCGTGCCCGCCGCCCCGGGCGCCCGCCCACCGACCGGCGTGCCCGACGTGTTCGACCCGCGCCTCTACGCCGCGGGCGTCCCGCACGAGCGCTACCGGCTCCTGCGCGACCGGGCCCCGGTGGCCTGGCAGGAGGAGCCGGAGGTGCTGGGCTGGCCCGCCGGGCCCGGCTTCTGGGCCGTCACCCGGCACGCCGACGTCGTCCGGGTCCTGCGCGACCACGGCGCGTACTCCTCCTGGCTCGGCGCCACCCAGATCCGCGACCCCGACCCCGCCGACCTGCCCTTCCTGCGGCGCACCATGCTCAACCAGGACCCGCCCGGACACGGCCGGCTCCGCCGCCTGGTCTCCCAGGCCTTCACCCCCGCCCGGGTCGACGCCTTCGCGGGCCGGGTCCGCGGGCGCGCCCGCACCCTCCTGGCCGCCGCCCGGGACGGCGCCGAGGACGGGACCGCCGACCTGGTGCGGACCGTAACCGACGAGTACGCCCTGCTCAACCTCACCGATCTGCTCGGTGTCCCGGCCGCCGACCGGGGCCTGCTGCTGGAGTGGACCGTACGCGTCATCGGCTACCAGGACCCCGAGGACGCCCCCGCCCCCCTCCTCGGCCCCGACGGGAAACCGCTGAACCCGCGCTCACCGGCCCTGCTCGGCGAGATGTTCGGCTACGCCCGCGAACTCGCCGCGCACAAGCGCGCACACCCCGGCGACGACGTGATGACCGCCCTCGCCCACGGCGGGCTGGACCCCGCCGAACTGGAGATGTTCTTCTTCCTGCTGACCGTCGCCGGCAACGACACCGTCCGCAGCGCCGCCCCAGGCGGCCTCCTCGCCCTGGCCCGCGACCCCGGCGCCTACCGCGCGCTCGCCGACGGCAGCGCCGCGGCCGGCCCCGCCGTCGAGGAACTCCTGCGCGTCCACCCGCCGGTGCTCAGCTTCCGCCGCACCGCCGTCCGCGACACCGAGCTCGCCGGAACCCGGATCCGCGCCGGTGACAAGGTGGTGGTCTTCCACGCCTCCGCCAACCACGACGCACGCGTCTTCCCCGACCCCCACCGCCTCGACCTCGGCCGTTCCCCGAACCCGCACGTCTCCTTCGGCGACGGCCCGCACGTCTGCCTCGGCGCCCACTTCGCCCGGCTCCAGCTGCGCACCCTCTACGAGGAGTGGCGCACGGCGATGCCCGCCCCCGAGCTCACCGGCGAGCCGCGCCGGCTGGTCTCCAACTTCATCAACGGGATCACGCGGCTGCCGCTGCGGGTGTCCGCGCCGCGGCGGTGACGTCCGCCACCAGCTCCGTCACATCGGGGCCGTACGCATCGGAGTTGACCACCTTCAGCAGCAGGCAGAAGGCGGCCCCGCGGTAGGTGCGCGCCAGCTTCTCGTGGTGGCGCGCCAGGTAACGGGCCGCCGCCTGGTTGCTGTTGGCGGTCTGTCCCGACAGCAGGAACAGCGGCCGGGCCCCCTGATCGGTCGTCAGGCGGGCCAGCAGCACGTACTCGACCATGCCGGGATCCCAGAGGTACGTCTCCCCGCCGACGCTGATCGAGCCCCGGTGCTCCGGCCCCGGCTCGGGGGAGAGGTCGACGCGCACCCCCGGCAGCATCGAGTGCAGGTGCGCCACCGTGCGGGAGTTGGAGGCGGGGCCGCCGACGCAGAACTCGGCGCGCTCGCCGAAGCCCTGGCGGGCCTCGTGGGTGACGATCCGCACCGTCGCCCCGCAGTCCTTGATGAGGGCCGATATCTCCAGCAGGGCGAAGGCGTCGTTGCGGTGCAGCGAGGTCTCCGTGCCGCCCATCTGCCGGTTGACCACGAACAGGCAGTCCGAACCGGTCGGCAGCCCGAAGAAGGCCTGCTTGCGGCGGAGCGCACGGCGCCACAGGTACGTACGGGTGAACCAGCCGAAGCCGCCGCTGACGGCGGTGGCCACCACTCCGAGCACGATGTTGCGCACGTCGTCGTCCATGCGGCGGATGGTAGCCGCCGCACCGCCTCCCTGACGCGGGGGGTGCACCGAAGCTAGGCTGCCGGTCCAAGGTCTGACAGGCAGTCGACTGGAGGAACCGGATGCGCGCTCGCGCAGCACGTCAGTTAGCGTTCGCAGCCCTCGCCGGGGCGCTCGTGTCCACCGGAGCCGCCGCTCCGCCCCCGCCGCAGGCCGCGCCGGCCAAGGCGCCGGTGGCCGTGGGCTACGGAGGGGCCGTCGCCAGTGTCGACGCCGACGCCTCGGCGGCCGGGATCGCCGTCCTGCGGGCCGGGGGCAACGCCGTGGACGCGGCGATCGCCACCGCAGCCGCCCTCGGGGTCACCGAACCGTACTCGGCCGGCGTCGGCGGGGGCGGCTACCTCGTCTACTACGACGCCGCCTCCCGCCGGGTGCAGACCGTCGACGGCCGAGAGACCGCGCCCGCCACGGCCACCGAGACCCTGTTCCAGGAGAACGGCGTCCCCATCCCCTTCGCCGAGGGCCAGACCAGCGGCCGCAGCGTCGGCGTCCCCGGCACCCCCGCCACCTGGAAGACCGCCCTCGACGCCTGGGGCACCCGGCCGCTGTCCCAGCTCCTGCGCCCCGCCGAGAAGCTGGCCCGCGACGGGTTCACCGTCGACGGCACCTTCCGCGCCCAGACCGAGGCCAACCAGGACCGCTTCAAGGACTTCCCCGACACCCGCAGGCTGTTCCTGCCCGGAGGACAGCTCCCGGTCGTCGGCTCCACCTTCAAGAACCCCGACCTCGCGGACACGTACGCCGAACTCGCCCGCAAGGGCACGGGAGCGCTCTACCGCGGCCCGATCGCCGACGACATCGTCAGGGCCGTGCGCAAGCCCCCGGTCGACCCCGCCGCCACCCGGACCGTCCGCTCCGGCGACCTCACCGCCGCCGACATGCGCGCGTACGCGACCAGGCGGCAGGCCCCGACCCGGGTGGGCTACCGGGGCCTGGACGTCTACAGCATGGCCCCGTCCTCCTCCGGGGGCACCACCGTCGGCGAGGCGCTGAACATCCTGGAGCGCACCGACCTGTCGAAGCTGTCCGAGGCGCAGTACCTGCACCGGTTCATCGAGGCCTCCCGGATCTCCTTCGCCGACCGGGGGCGCTGGGTCGGCGACCCGGCCGCCCAGCCCGTACCGACCCGCGAACTGCTCTCGCAGCGGTTCGCCGACTCGCGCGCCTGCCTGATCAGGCCGGACCGGACCCTGACCAGCCCGCTGGCCCCCGGGGACCCCCGCGACCCGGCGCCCTGCGCCACCACCGGGCAGGCGGCTCCCACCACCTACGAGGGGGAGAACACCACGCACCTGACGGTCGCCGACCGCTGGGGCAACGTGGTCTCGTACACCCTGACGATCGAGTCCACGGGCGGCAGCGCCATCACCGTCCCGGGCCGCGGCTTCCTGCTCAACAACGAGCTGACGGACTTCTCCTTCGCCCCGGCGGCCCCCGGCGTCCCGGACCCGAACCTGCCGGGCCCGGGCAAGCGGCCGCGCTCGTCCATGTCCCCGACCATCGTCCTCGACCACGGCCGCCCGGTCCTGGCGGTCGGCTCCCCGGGCGGTGCGACCATCATCACCACCGTCCTGCAGACCCTGACCGGCCACCTGGACCGGGGACTGCCGCTGGTCGACGCGATCAGGGCGCCGCGCGCGAGCCAGCGCAACCAGACGACGACGGAGCTGGAGCCGGAGCTGTGGAACAGTCCGCTGCGCGCCGAACTGGAGGGGCTGGGGCAGGCGTTCCGGCAGAACCCGGAGATCGGCGCCGCGACGGGCGTCCAGCGGCTCCCGGACGGCCGCTGGCTGGCGGCGGCCGAGACCACACGGCGGGGCGGGGGCTCGGCGATGGTCGTGCACCCGCAGGGCAAGCCGTAGCCGCGGCCGGCCCGCGGGCCGGGTACCGGCACCCCGCCGGACGGCCTACGGGGCCGTCAGGATCCTGGAGCCGCCGGCGGTGATGGCGACCGTGTGCTCCACGTGCGCGGCGCGGGAGCCGTCGGTGGTGCGCAGGGTCCAGCCGTCGGGGTCGCAGGCGTAGTCGTCCGTGCCGCCCGCGATCAGCATCGGCTCGATCGCCAGGACCATGCCGGGGCGCAGCTTCATGCCGCGCCCCGGCGGGCCCTCGTTGGGGACGCCCGGGTCCTCGTGCATGCTGCGGCCCACGCCGTGGCCGCCGAAGCCCTCCGGGATGCCGTAGCCCGCCGCGCGGCCCACGGCGTGCGCGATGTCGCCGATCCGGTTGCCGGGGACGGCGGCGGCGATGCCGGCGGCGAGGGCCGCCTCGGCGGTCCCGATCAGCCGCAGGTCGGCGGGGCGGGCCCGGCCGACGGTGAAGCTGACGGCCGCGTCGCCGACCCAGCCGCGCAGCCTGGCCCCGCAGTCGATGCTGACCAGGTCGCCGTCGCGCAGCCGGTAGCCGTCGGGGACGCCGTGCACGATCGCGTCGTTCACCGAGGCGCACACCACGCCGGGGAAGGGCACCGGCGCGAAGTGCGGGCGGTAGCCGAGGAAGGGGGAGGTGGCCCGTGCCTCGCGCAGGACCGCGCGGGCCACCGCGTCCAGCTCCAGGAGGGACACGCCCACCCGGGCGGCCTCCCGCACGGCTGCCAGGGCGTGCGCGACCACCCGGCCGGCGGCACGCATCTCGTCGATCGCTTCGTCCGTTTTCAAGTGCACCATGCCGATAACTATACCGGTATAAGTTTAACGGGATAGTTATGGGCGCGCGGGGTAGGATGGGGTCATGGTGCGAACCCCCCTGACCCCCGAAGAGCGCGAGCGCGGCGAGCGGCTGGGCGCGCTGCTGCGCGAGGCGCGCGGCGGCCGCAGCATGGTCGAGGTGGCCGCGGGCGCCGGGCTCTCGCCCGAGACCCTCCGCAAGATCGAGACGGGCCGGGCGCCGACTCCGGCCTTCTTCACCGTGGCCGCCCTCGCCGGGACGCTCGGCCTCTCCCTGGACGACGTCATGCGCCGCTGCGCGCTGGTCCCGGCCTGACGCGGCGCTCCGCCGCCCGCCCCACTCCGGCGGACGCGGGTTCGCCGTCAAGGTTTGAGACTCCCGTAGTGCGCCCGTAACACGGGTGGTATGCAATGCCGGGATGGAGACGCCGACTGCGCTGGTGATCGGGCAACTCACGGACTATCTGCGGGGGTTGACGCAGAGACTGGATCCCGGGACCGGCTGGTACGGGGAGTTCCTGCGGCGGGACCCGGAGGGGATGCGGGCCTGCCTCGACGGGATCGCCCTGCCGCCGTGGGACGTACTGGAATCCCTCCTGCTGGACCTCCCGGGAGCCCCCGGGGAGTCCGCGCGGGAGGCGGCGCACGCGGCGGGTCTGCGGGCCGCGGCCGTCGCCGCGTGGGACGCGCGGCCGGGCGGGGCGCGGGAGCTGGGGATCCTGCTCGCCGCGGCGACGGAGCAGCGGGTCGCCATGGAGGAGGCCCTGCGGTACCTGAGCGCCCGGCTGGGCGGCGCGACCGACCCGGCGGAGGCGGAGGCCCTCTCCCGCGAACTGGCCTGGACCCGCGACGACGCGACTCGCGCGGCGGCCCGCCAGGCGGACCTCGAAACCCGCCTGTCGTCCCTCTCCCTGCCCGGCGTCCCCCGCCAGCGCGACCCCGCCGGCCCCTTACCCCCGGCCGACCCGGCCGGGCCGCCGGCCGGCCGGCCCCATCCGCGGTCGGGCCGGCCGGAGCCGCCGGTCGGGCGGGCCGAGGGCCGGTGGCTGCGCGGCGCCCGCCGGCCCGGCGAGCCACACCACGCCGCCCCGGCCCCGGCCCCCGCCCCCTCTCCCGCCCCGGCCCCCTCTCCCGCCGACGCCGCACCCGCGGTGTCCCTCCGCGCCCTGCGGGGCGCCCGCTTCGGCCGGACCGCGCCCCCGGCTCCGGCCCCTGTCCCCGCTCCCGTCGACGCCGCATCCGCGGTGCCCCTCCGTGCCCTGCGGGGCGCCCGCTTCGGCCGGACCGCGCCCCCGGCTCCGGTCCCTGTCCCGACCCCTGTCCCGGCTCCGGCCCCGGGTCTCACCTCGGCCCCGGTCCCGGCCCCTGTCCCCGCTCCCGCCGAGGCCGCATCCGCGGTGCCCCTCCGTGCCCTGCGGGGCGCCCGCTTCGGCCGGACCGCGACGCCGCCGACCCCGACGCCCCCGGCCCCCGAGCTGGGAGCCGCCCCCGCCGGAAGACCGGCGGACGCCTCCGCCCAGCGGCCGCCGGATCCGGGGCCCGGGGCCCGGACGGACCGCTCGCCCGCAGCCCTCGGGGAGGCCCCCGGCGACGCCCTCCCCGCGGAGGGGGCCGGGACCGTGCCCCGGGGGGTCGCACGCGGGGCCTTCGTCGCCGAGCTGCTCACCCTGCGGGCCCGGGGCCGCAGCGGCGAGGCGCACGCACTGCTCTGCGAGGCGGCCCTGTGGCCCGCCGGGGAGCTCCCCGGCCTCGCCGAGGAACTCGGGCACGCCGGGCTGGCCGCCGACTGGGCCACCCTGCTGTGGGAGACGGCCTCCCTGCCGCCCGACCGGCTCGCCGCGGCCGCCGGGGCCCTCGGGGAGGCGGGCCGGGAAGCCGACGCCGACCGGCTGCTGCGCCAGGGCGTGGCCCGCCCGGCCGCCGAGGTCGCCGAAGCCGCCCTGGCCCTCGGCGCGGCAGGCCGCGACCGCGAGACCGGGTCCCTGCTCCAGGCCTACGTCCGGCTGCGCACCGCCGACGAGACGGCCGCGCTGGCCCGCCACGACCCCCACTGGTTGACGCCGCGCCTCCTGCGGGCCGCCCGCGCCCTCTCCGCCGCCCGCCACCGCGACCTCTCCCACGCCCTGCGCGTCGCCGGCCTCCCGGCGACCTAGGGGGTGTCCGCGAAGTCCCGCCTGCCCCGCGACGTCCGGCACGCACGCTCGCCGCACCGGGCGCAAGACCGAGCACGTCCGGTACGAGGTCTTCCGCCCGGCACGCCGGGAGCACGCTCCCCCGAGCTCTCGGCTCCGCTCGATCAGGGGGGACCCCCATGACGCCGCGGGGCCCGCCCTCCGGGCGGCCGGCGCTCCTTCGCGGACACCCCCGGGCCACCCCTTCCGGACCGTTCCGGCCGCGCCGCCCGGCACCGCACCCGCGGCGATGCCGGGGCTCCCGCGTACGCCCGCCCCCGGGAGCCCCCGCGCGGAGTCCGTCCGCCGCGCCGCCGGGGCGGCCCGCGTGAACCGCCCGTCCGATGACCGCAATCGACCGTGTGGCGACGTAACTTGATCGACTACTCCAACCGCGCAAGGTGGTCTTGCCCCACGCTGTGACGGGGCCTACCTTCGACTCCCTACGGACACCGTCTACGTGCGTAGAAGTCGGCGTTCCCGTCGCGAGGAGCAGCTCATGGCCCAAGTCGTCCGCGCCGCACTCGTCCAGGCCACCTGGACCGGAGACACCGAGTCGATGATCGCCAAGCACGAGGCGCACGCCCGCCGGGCGGCCGCCCAGGGCGCGAAGGTCATCGGCTTCCAGGAGGTGTTCAACGCCCCCTACTTCTGCCAGGTCCAAGAGCCCGAGCACTACCGCTGGGCCGAGCCCGTCCCCGACGGCCCCACCGTCCGCCGGATGCAGGAACTGGCCCGCGAGACCGGGATGGTCATCGTCGTCCCCGTCTTCGAGAAGGAGGGCGAGGGCTTCTACTACAACACCGCCGCCGTCATCGACGCGGACGGCAGCTACCTCGGCAAGTACCGCAAGCACCACATCCCGCAGGTCAAAGGCTTCTGGGAGAAGTACTACTTCCGCCCCGGCAACCTCGGCTGGCCGGTCTTCGACACTGCCGTCGGCCGCGTCGGCGTCTACATCTGCTACGACCGCCACTTCCCCGAGGGCTGGCGCCAACTCGGCCTGGCCGGGGCCCAGCTGGTCTACAACCCGTCCGCCACCTCCCGGGGCCTGTCCGCGTACCTGTGGCAGCTGGAACAGCCGGCCTCCGCCGTCGCCAACGAGTACTTCATCGCCGCCATCAACCGCGTCGGCCAGGAGGAGTACGGCGACAACGACTTCTACGGGACCAGCTACTTCGTCGACCCCCGCGGCCAGTTCGTCGGCGAGGTCGCCAGCGACAAGGAGGAGGAACTCCTCGTCCGGGACCTCGACTTCGACCTGATCAAGGAGGTCCGCGAGCAGTGGGCCTTCTACCGCGACCGCCGCCCCGACGCCTACGGAGGACTGGTTCAGCCGTGACCAACCCGACCCCCCTGCACAGCCGCCACCGCACCGTCCTGCCCGACTGGCTCGCGCTCTACTACGACCGCCCCATCGAGCTCACCCACGGCGAGGGACGCCACGTCTGGGACGCCGACGGGAACCGCTACCTCGACTTCTTCGGCGGCATCCTCACCACCATGACCGCCCACGCCCTGCCGGAGGTCACCAAGGCCGTCTCCGAGCAGGCCGGGCGGATCATCCACTCCTCCACCCTCTACCTCAACCGGCCCATGATCGAGCTGGCGGAACGGATCGCCGCCCTGTCCGGCATCCCGGACGCCCGGGTCTTCTTCACCACCTCCGGCACCGAGGCCAACGACGCCGCCCTGCTGCTCGCGACCACGTACCGCCGCTCCAACCAGATCCTGGCGATGCGCAACAGCTACCACGGCCGGTCCTTCTCCACCGTCGGCATCACCGGCAACCGGGGCTGGTCCCCGACCAGCCTGTCCCCGCTCCAGACGTACTACGTCCACGGCGCCGTCCGCACCCGCGGCCCCTTCGCCGCCCTCGACGACGCCGCCTTCACCGCCGCGGCCGTCGCCGACCTGGAGGACGTGCTCGGCCAGGCGCGCGGGGGAGTGGCCGCCCTCATCGCGGAGCCGATCCAGGGCGTCGGCGGGTTCACCTCACCCCCCGACGGGCTGTACGGGGCCTTCCGCGAGGTCCTCAACCGGCACGGCATCCTCTGGATCAGCGACGAGGTGCAGACCGGCTGGGGCCGCACCGGCGACAACTTCTGGGGCTGGCAGGCCCACGCGCGCAGCGGCCCGCCGGACGTGCTCACCTTCGCCAAGGGCATCGGCAACGGCATGTCCATCGGCGGGGTCGTGGCCCGCGCCGAGGTGATGAACTGCCTCGACTCCAACTCCATCTCCACCTTCGGCGGCTCCCCCGTCACCATGGCGGCCGGCCTCGCCAACCTCTCCTACCTCCTGGAACACGACCTCCAGGGCAACGCCCGCCGCGTCGGCGGCCTCCTCCTGGAGCGGCTGCGCGCCCTCGCCGCCGCCTCGCCCGCCGTCCGCGAGGTCCGCGGCCGGGGCCTGATGGCCGGTCTGGAGATCACCGAGCCCGGCACCGACCGCGCCGACCCGCAGGCGGCCGCCGCGGTCCTGGAGGCGGCCCGGGCGGGCGGCCTGCTGATCGGCAAGGGCGGCGGGCACGACACCAGCGTGCTGCGCATCGCGCCGCCGCTCTCCCTCACCGTCGCCGAGGCGGAAGAGGGGGCCGAGATCCTCGGACAGGCGCTCCGCAGCATCGAGTAGGGGACCGACATGAGCATCCGCACCCTGATCAGAGGCGGCCTGGTCGTCACCGCCGCCGACGAGCTGCACGCCGACGTCCTCGTCGAGGACGGCCGCGTGGCGGCCCTCGCCGCCACCGGCTCGGCCGCCGCCGGGGCCTGGACCGCCGACCGCACGATCGACGCGAGCGGGAAGTACGTCATCCCGGGAGGCGTCGACGCCCACACCCACATGGAGCTGCCGTTCGGCGGCACCTCCGCCTCCGACACCTTCGAGACCGGCACCCGGGCCGCGGCGTGGGGCGGCACCACCACCATCGTCGACTTCGCCGTCCAGAGCGTGGGCCGATCCCTGCGGGAGGGGCTCGACACCTGGTACGCCAAAGCCGACGGCAACTGCGCCGTCGACTACGCCTTCCACATGATCCTCTCGGACGTCAACGAGCACACCCTGAAGGAGATGGACCTCCTCGTCAGCGAGGGGATCACCTCCTTCAAGCTGTTCATGGCCTACCCGGGCGTCTTCTACAGCGACGACGGGCAGATCCTGCGGGCCATGCAGCGGGCCTCCGGCAACGGCGGGCTGATCATGATGCACGCCGAGAACGGCATCGCCATCGACGTCCTCGTCGAACAGGCCCTCGCCCGCGGGGAGACCGACCCCCGCCACCACGGCGAGGTCCGCAAGGTCCTCCTCGAAGCCGAGGCCACCCATCGGGCGATCCAGCTCGCCAGGGTCGCCGGCTCCCCGCTGTACGTGGTCCACGTGTCGGCCGAGGAGGCGGTCGCGGAACTGGCGGCGGCCCGCGACAAGGGGCTCCCGGTCTTCGGCGAGACCTGCCCGCAGTACCTGTTCCTGTCCACCGACAACCTGGCCGAGCCGGACTTCCAGGGCGCCAAGTACGTGTGCTCCACCCCGCTGAGGCCGCGCGAGCACCAGGCGGCCCTGTGGCGCGGGCTGCGCACCAACGACCTCCAGGTGGTCTCCACCGACCACTGCCCCTTCTGCTTCCGCGGGCAGAAGGAGCTGGGCCGGGGCGACTTCTCCAAGATCCCGAACGGCCTGCCGGGGGTGGAGAACCGGATGGACCTCCTGCACCAGGCGGTCCTGGACGGGCACATCAGCCGGCGCCGCTGGATCGAGATCGCCTGCGCCACGCCGGCCCGGATGTTCGGCCTCTACCCGCAGAAGGGCACCATCGCGCCCGGCTCCGACGCCGACATCGTCCTCTACGATCCGCACGCCGAGCAGGTCGTCTCCGCCGAGACCCACCACATGAACGTGGACTACTCCGCGTACGAGGGCAGGCGGATCACCGGCCGCGTCGACACGGTCCTCTCGCGCGGCGAACTCGTCATCGACCGGCGCGCGTACACGGGCCGCGCCGGCCACGGGGCCTTCGTCCACCGTTCCACCTGCCAGTACCTCTAGGCGGCGCCCGGGGCCCGCACGCCCCGGCGCCCGTACTCCCCAGCAAGGAGCGACGCATGGACTTCGGTCTCGTCCTGCAGACCGACCCGCCCGCCTCGCAGGTGATCAGCCTGATGAAGCGCGCCGAACGCAACGGCTTCCGCTACGGATGGACCTTCGACTCCGCCGTGCTGTGGCAGGAGCCGTTCGTCATCTACAGCCAGATCCTCGCCAACACGCAGAAGCTGCACATCGGCCCGATGGTCACCAACCCGGGCACCCGCACCTGGGAGGTCACCGCCTCCACCTTCGCCACCCTCAACGACATGTACGGCAACCGCACGGTCTGCGGGATCGGCCGCGGCGACTCCGCCATGCGCGTCGCCGGCCGCGCCCCCAACACCCTGGCCCGCCTCGGCGAGGCCATCGAGGTGATCCGCGACCTCGCCGAGGGCCGCGAGGCCGAGGTCGACGGCAAGCCGCTCCGCATCCCGTGGATCAAGGACGGCAGGCTCCCGGTCTGGATGGCGGCCTACGGCCCGAAGGCCCTCGCCCTCACCGGCCAGAAGGCCGACGGCTTCATCCTCCAGCTCGCCGACCCCTTCCTCACGGAATGGATGGTCAAGGCCGTGCGCCGGGCCGCCGCCGAGGCGGGCCGCGACCCGGAGTCGGTCACCATCTGCGTCGCCGCCCCCGCGTACGTCACGGCCGACGACTCACCGGCCGCCCTGGCCCACGCCCGCGACCAGTGCCGCTGGTTCGGCGGCATGGTCGGCAACCACGTGGCCGACCTCGTCTCCCGCTACGGCGAGCACTCGGGCATGGTCCCCGACGAACTCACCGAGTACATCAAGGCCCGCCAGGGCTACGACTACAGCCACCACGGCCGCGCCGGAAACCCCTCCACCGACTTCGTCCCGGACGAGATCGTCGACCGCTTCTGCCTGCTGGGCCCGGCCGGGGCCCACGTCGAGAAACTGCGCACCCTGCGCGACCTGGGCGTCGACCAGTTCGCCGTCTACGCCATGCACGACGCGCGGGAGGCGGCCATCGACGCGTACGGCTCCGACGTCATCCCCCTGTTCGCCTGACGCCCGGCGCCCGCCGGCGGGCGCCGGGCCCGCCGGCCCGTGTCAGGGGTGTGACGCCGGTCGCAGGGGCGGGACGGTCTCGGCGGGGGAGGGCGGCTCCGGCGGGGTGCCGTCCCCGAACGGGCGCCCGCCCAGCGCCTCCCGGCCGTGGGGTTCGAGCCAGCCCGACGGGTCGGGGCCCGCGGGAACGATCCCGGACGGGTTGATGTGGGCGTGGACCACGTAGAAGTGCCGCTTGACGTGGTCGAAGTCGACCGTGTCCCCGAAGCCGGGCGTCTGGAAGAGGTCCCGGGCGTACGCCCACAGCACCGGCATCTCGGTCAGCTTCTGCCGGTTGCACTTGAAGTGGCCGTGGTAGACGGCGTCGAAGCGCACCAGCGAGGTGAACAGCCGGACGTCCGCCTCCGTGATGCTGTCGCCGACGAGGTAGCGGGACCGCTCCAGCCGCTCCGAGAGCCGGTCGAGGCGGGCGAACAGCCGCCCGTACGCCTCCTCGTACGCCTCCTGCGACTTGGCGAACCCGGTGCGGTAGACCCCGTCGTTCACGTCCCGGTAGATCTCCTCGCCGACCTCGTCGATCTCCGGCCGCAGCGCGGCCGGGTACAGGTCCGGCGCCCCGTCGCGGTGGTACGCCGTCCACTCCAGGGACAGGTCGAGGGTCAGCTGCGCGTAGTCGTTGGTGACCACCGCGCCGCTCGGCACGTCCACGATCGCGGGCACGGTGATGCCCCGGTCGTAGCCGGGGAAGCGGGCGAAGTACGCCTCCTGGAGCCGCTCTATCCCCAGCACCGGGTCACGGCCCTCCGGGTCCAGGTCGAAGGTCCAGCTGCGCTTGTCGTGCGTCGGCCCGGCGATCGCCATGGGCAGGGCCTTCTCCAGGCCCAGCAGCCGCCGGGTGATCACCGTGCGGTGCGCCCAGGGGCAGGCGCGGCTCACCACGAGGCGGTAGCGGCCGGGCTCCACCGGGAAACCGTCGCGTCCGTCGGCGGTGATCCGGGTGGTGATGTAGCGGCTGTCGCGGGTGTACCCCTTGGCGGGGCCTACAGAGCTCATGCGGGGGCCATACCCAGGAACCGCGGCCCCGAGCGGCCGCTCCAGCGGGACTCCGCCGTCCCTCGTCCCGGCCGCCGGACCCGGGGCCCCGCGGCCGGCCGGGTTCACCCCGGCGTCACCCGGTGTCCGGCCGGCCGCCCCGGGCCGTCGGTGGGGTTCGGCGGCCCGCCGTGATGTGATGGGGGCATGATCGATGAGTTCCTGGCCCAGGGCCTGCCCGACGTGGAAGAGGCCGTCCGCAAGGCGGCGGCGGTCGAGATCATGCCGCGGTTCCGGCAGCTCGCCCAGCACGAGGTCGACCAGAAGAGCGGCCCGCACGATCTGGTGACCGTCGCCGACCGCAAGGCCGAAGAGCACCTCACGGCCTCCCTGACCCGGCTGCTGCCCGGCTCCGCCGTCGTCGGGGAGGAGGCCGTGCACGCCGACCCCGCGGTCTACGGGGCGCTGCGCGGCGACGCACCCGTGTGGATCGTCGACCCGGTCGACGGCACGCGGCAGTTCGTGGAGGGCGACCCCCACTTCTGCACGCTCGTCGCCCTCGCCCGGCACGGCGAGATCCTCGCCTCCTGGACCTACGCGCCGGCCCTGGAGGTGCTGGCCACCGCCGTGCGCGGACAGGGCGCGTACGTCAACGGGGAGCGGATCCACAGCGGTTCGCCGGAGCCCGGCGCCGACCTGCGCGTGGCGACCGCCCACCCGCTGTACACCTCCGAGGAGGACCGGCGCTTCCTGTCCCGGCTCGACGTCCCCGGCGTCGCCCCCCGGGCCTGCGGCTCGGCGGGCCTGGAGTACCTGAGGGTCGCGCGCGGCGAGATGGACGCCCTGGCCTTCACCTGGCCCTCGGCCTGGGACCACGCGGCCGGGCTGCTGCTGGTCGCCGAGGCGGGCGGCGCGCAGAGCACGGTGGACCGGGTGCCCTTCCGGATCGACCGGGACAACGCGCTGCCCTTCGCGGTGGGCCGCGACGAGGCCACCGCCGTCCGCGTCCGCGAGCTGCTGCGCGGCGGGGCCTGAGCGGGCGGGGGCGGGCGCAATAAGCTGGGGGCAGTGGCCGTCGTCGGACGAAGGAGCTGTCAAGTGCCGTCGATTCTCGACGCAGTCGTGGTGGGGGCGGGGCCCAACGGCCTGACGGCCGCGGTCGAACTGGCCCGCCGGGGCCACTCGGTGGCCGTGTTCGAGGCCGCCGGGTCGGTGGGCGGCGGGGCCCGCACCGAGGAGCTCACCCTCCCCGGCTTCCGGCACGACCCCTGCTCGGCCGTGCACCCGCTGGGCATCGGCTCCCCGGTGTTCAAGACCATGCCGCTCGACCGGTACGGCCTGGAGTGGCTGCACGCCCCACTGCCCATGGCGCACCCCTTCGACGACGGCACGGCCGCCGTGCTCTCCCGCTCCGTCGCGCAGACGGCGGCCTCCTTCGGGCCCCGGGACGCGGGCGCGTACCGGCGCCTGGTGGCGCCCTACCTCGGCCGCTGGGACACCCTCGCCCGCGACTTCATGTCCCTGCCGAACACCGCGCTGCCCCGCGACCCGCTCCTCCTCGCCCGCTTCGGCCTCACCGGCCTGCCGCCCTCCACCTGGCTGCTGAGCCGCTTCCGCGACGACCGCGCCCGGGCGCTCCTCGCCGGGCTCGCCGCGCACGTCATGGCCCCGCTCAGCGGGATCGGCACCGGCGCGGTCGCCCTGGTCTTCGCGCTGGCCGCGCACGCGGGCGGCTGGCCGATGGCGCGCGGCGGTTCCCAGTCCGTCTCCGACGCGCTCGCCGGCTACCTCGCCGACCTCGGCGGAGCCGTCCACACCGGCTTCGAGGTCAAGCGGCTCGACGACCTCCCGCCGGCCCGCGCGTACGTCTTCGACACCTCGCCGACCGCGCTGGCCCGGATCGCCCGCCTGGGCCGGGCCTACGACGGCTACCGGTACGGCACCGCCGCCTTCAAGCTCGACTACGCCCTCGACGGACCCGTCCCGTGGACCGCCGAGGCCCCCCGCCGCGCCGGCACCGTCCAGATCGGGCCCGGCAGCCGCGACATCGACGCCGCCCTCCAGCTGGCCTCCGGCGGCCGCGCCCCCCGCAACCCCTTCCTCATCACCGCCCAGCCCAGCCTGGCCGACCCCGGCCGCGCACCGGAGGGCAAGCACGTCTTCTGGGCGTACGGGCACGTCCCGGCGGGCTGGGACGGCGACCTCACCGAGGCCGTCGAACGGCAGCTGGAGCGCTTCGCCCCCGGCTTCCGCGACCTCGTGCTCGCCCGCGCCACCGCCGGCCCGCCGCAGCTCGCCGCCCGCAACCCCAACTACGTCGGCGGGGACATCGCCTGCGGCTCCGCCGCGGGCCTGCGGCTGCTGCTGCGGCCGAGGATCACCCTCTCCCCGTACACCACCGCCCACCCGGCGGTCTTCCTCTGCTCCTCGGCCACCCCGCCCGGCCCCGGCGTCCACGGCATGTCCGGCCACAACGCGGCCAAGGCCGTCTGGCGCCACCTGCGAAAGGAACGCTGATGGTCCGGATCACCCTCGTCCAGGGAGACATCACCGCCGAGGAGGCGGACGCGGTGGTCAACGCCGCCAACTCCTCGCTCCTCGGCGGCGGGGGAGTGGACGGCGCCATCCACCGGCGCGGCGGCCCGGAGATCCTCGCCGCCTGCGAGGACCTGCGCCGCTCCCACTACGGCAAGGGTCTGCCGACCGGCCGGGCGGTCGCCACGACGGCCGGCCGCCTCCCGGCGGAGCACGTGATCCACACCGTGGGACCCGTCTGGTCCCGCGAGGAGGACCGCTCGGAGCTCCTGGCCTCCTGCTACCGGGAATCCCTGCGCGTCGCCGACGAACTCGGCGCCCGCACCGTCGCCTTCCCCGCCATCTCCACCGGGATCTACGGCTGGCCGATGGACGACGGCGCCCGCATCGCGATCGAGACCGTCCGCACCACCCCCACCCGGGTGGAGGAGGTCCGCTTCGTCCTCTTCGACGCCTCCGCCTACGCGGCCTTCGCGGCCGCCCTGGACTAGGCGCCCTCCGCCTCCCCGCCCCGGGTCCGCCGCAGCAGTCGTGACCAGCTGGCGTACGCCTGCGCCGGGCAGTCCGGCCAGGGGCCGTCGGCGCGGGTCAGGCGGTCGCCCACCGCGGCCGCCGCCCCCGCGACCGCCGCGGTCAGCGGGGCCGGCGGCTGGTCCGCCGGGGCCAGCGCGGCCAGCGCGGCCACCACCCGCCCGCCTCGGCCCCGCACCGGCAGCGCCGCACAGCACAGCCCCGGCATCACGCCCTCCCGGTCCACGAACGGACCCCGCTCCCGGCTGGTCAGCGCCAGACCGGCGGCCGTGGTGAGCGGGAAGGCCATCCCGTCGCGCACCGGCACCAGCGGCTCGGCGCGCCCCGGCACCGAGGCCACCGTCAGCGCCAGCCCGTCCCGCAGCACCACCAGGACCGCGCTGGCCCCCGTCGTCATCCGCACCCGCAGCAGCGGTGTCCGGGCGGCCGTGCGCAGCCCCGGATACGGCTGCCAGGACTGCCCCAGCCGGAACAGCTCCGGCCCCAGCACGTACCGCCGCCCGTGCCGCTCGACCGCCCCCAGCGCGGCCAGCTGCTCCAGCAGCCGGTGCGCCGTCCCCTTCGGCACCCCGCAGGCCACGGCCATCTCCGTCAGCCCCGCCTCCCCGCCCGCCCGCCGCAGCGCGTCGAGCAGCGCGAACGCCCCGTCGAGCACGCCCCTGCCCGCCGATTTCCCCGTCATGGTTCCCCCCGCACGCATCTCCTCCGGTCCCGGAGGTCCTTCGCAGTGTGCGGACGGCGGCCCCGCGGCGCCATCCCAGGAACCTGGGGGTGCGGCCGCCGCCCGGAGGCGTTTAGCGAACGTTCAGCGCCCTGGCCGATTCTGGGTCCATGGCCGCCCCGCCGGGCGGCCGATCAGGAGGACCCATGACCGGCCCCACGCACTGGCAGAACGCGTACCGGCGTACGGTCCGGGCCGCGCAGGACGCGACCGGACCCGTACCCGTGCTGGAGGCGGCAGCCGCCGAACTGGCGCGAACGGTCCCCTTCGAGCTGTGGGCCGGGGTGCTGCTGGACCCGGACACCCTCCTCAACGTCGGCGGCGTCTACCGGCACGGGGTGGGCGCGGAGTGGATGCCCCGGATGCTCGACATCGAGTACCGCGAGGGCGACGCCCTCCAGATGCCCGCCCTCGCCCGCTCGGGCGCCGCGCCCGTGGGGACCCTCCACACCGGACTCGGCGGCCGGCTCGAACGCAGCACCCGCTACCGCGACATCTACCGTCCGCAGGGGCTCGGCGACGAGATGCGGGTGCTGCTGCGCGACGCCGGGCGGGTGTGGGGCGCGCTGGTCATGGTCCGCGACGCCGGCGGGCCGCCGTTCTCCGCCGCCGAGACGGACCTCGCCGGCCGGCTCTCGGCCCCCCTGGGCCGGGCCCTGCGCGATTCGCTGACGGCCGTGCCGGGCGGCCGCGATCCGCAGGCCCGGGCGATGGTCCTGCTCAGCGCCGAGTACGAGGTGCTCACCACCTCGGCCACGGCCCGGGCCTGGTTCGCCGAGCTGGCCGAGGTGCCCGCGTCCGGCGCCGCCGGGCTGCCGGCCACCGCGTACGGGGTGGCGGCGGCCGCCCTGCGCAGTGCGGGCGGCGGCTGCCGGGTGTGCGTGCCCACCCGCTCGGGCGGCTGGGCGGGCATCGAGGGCTGGCGCCTGGAGGGGGGATCCTCACCGCAGATCGCCCTGTCCGTCGGCCCGGCCTCGCCGCCCGACCGGATCGCCGCGCTGCTGCGGGCGTACGCGCTGACCCCGCGGGAGTGCCAGGTGCTGCGGCAGGTGCTGCGCGGCGCGTCGACGGCGCAGATCGCCACGGGCCTGGCCCTGTCCCCGCTGACGGTGCAGGACCACCTCAAGTCGGTGTTCACCAAGACCGGGGTGCGCTCCCGCCGCGAGCTGGTCGGGCAGGTCTTCTTCGAGCAGTACCTGCCCGAGCTGCCGCCCGACCCCTCCGGACAGTGCGGCCTCAGGTCCGCTCGAAGCCGTGGCACCGGCCGATGACCGAGAAGCCCCGGCGCTCGTACCAGTGGCGCGGCCAGTCCGAAGCGTCGGCGGTCAGGAACCGGGTGGCGCAGTGTGCGTCGGCGGCCCGGCGCAGGGCGGAGGCCAGGACCGCGTCGGCGTAGCCGCGTCCGAGGTGGAGTTCGGAGGTGACGAGGTCCTCGATCTGGGCCGTGCCCGACGCCGGGTCCAGGTAGAGGTCGGCCCACGAGGCGACCTCGCCCTCCGGTGTGCGGGCGCCGATGAACTGCACGGTGTGGGCCCCGCGCCGGCCGGTCTCGCGGCGGTCGACGAGCTGGCGGATCACCTCCTCGCCGGCCTCGGGCAGGAACCCGCGCCAGCGCCGGGCGAGCGGCACGCGGAACGCGTCGAGGTCCACCTCCTCCGCCCCGCCGCCCGCCGGCACCGGACCCCCGTGCAGCATGAAGAGGTAGACGGAGTGCGCGTAGCCGGCCCGCAGCAGCGGTTCGGCGCAGGCCTTGCCGGCCTCGTCGTCGAGGACGGTGAGCAGGCGGTACGGCAGGTGCCCCAGCACCTCGTCCGCCAGGGCCGGCAGCGCCCCGGGGTCGACCGCACCGTCGACGACGGCGTGGTTGTTCCCGTGCGAGAGCGGGAACGCGTCGTCGAGCGCGGCGAATCCGCCGGGGAAGTCGACGGTCCGCGCGGCCTTGCGGCGCGCGAAGGCCGCGAGGAAGGTCTTGATCTGCTGTATCTCCGAGCCGGGCATGGGGTGAGCCTAGGCGCCCGGGCCGCGTGGTCACCTCGATTTTCCTGCGGTCCGTGCTGCGTGCAACTAGGCTGCGGCCATGGTGACGCGCGCGGAGACGGAGCAGGACTGGGCGGCGACCCGCGCCTGGGTGGAGGGGACGCTGCCCGACGGGGAGCGCATCGGGGGCGCCGCGCCGCTCCAGGGCGGCTGGACCTCGCGGATGCGCCGTCTGGAGCTGGCCGGCGGGGCTGCGGGCCCCCGGTCGCTGGTGCTGCGGTCCTTCGTCCGGCCCTTCTACCTCCGCCACGCCGAGGGCCTGCTGACGCGCGAGGCGGCGATCCTGCGGCTGCTCGCCGGCACGGACGTCCCCGCCGCCTCCCTCGTGGCCGTGGACCCGACGGCGGAGCACTGCGACCACCCCTCCCTGCTGATGTCCCTGCTGCCCGGGGCCGTGCGCGTCGACGAGGAGGAGCAGGGGCCGCGCGCCGAGCTGATGGCCCGGCAGCTGCTGGGCATCCACCGGCTGCGGGTGCCCGCTGCGGACCGGCCCCGCGCCTACCAGGCGTGGACCTCCGCCGAGCAGGTCGCCCCGCCGGAGCACACCGGGCGGCCCGAGCTGTGGCGGCGGGCCGCGGACGCCATCCGCCGCCGGCCCCCGGAGCACCGGGCCTGCTTCCTGCACCGCGACTTCCACCCCGGCAACGTCCTCTTCGAGGGGGCCGGCGGGGCCCTGCGCGTCAGCGGGGTCGTCGACTGGGTGGAGACCTCCTGGGGGCCGGCCGACCTCGACGTCGCCCACTGCTCGACCTCCCTGGCCCTGCTGCACGGGGTGCCCGCGGGCATGGGCTTCGCCGACCGCTACACGGCGGCCGGGGGGACCCTGGCCGAGGACCCGGCCGACCACCTCTACTGGCGCCTGCTCGACGCCCTGGCCTTCGCCCCGGACGCGGAGAAGGTCGCCGTGCCCTGGCGCGCGCTGGGACGGACCGACCTCACCCCGCGGGTGATGGCGGACCGGCTGGAGCGCTACCTCGACGCCCTCTTCGAGCGCTACGCCTGAGCCGCGGGCCGTCCCCCCGGACCGCCCAGGGTCCGGGCCAGCAGCCGCTTGTCGGGCTTGCCGACCGCGGTGAGCGGGATGCGGTCCACGGTGTGCACGGCCCGGGGCGCGTACATCGCCCCCTTGTGCCGGGCGACGTACTCCCGGACCACCTCCCGCCCCGCGTCCCGCCCCGGCACCGGGACGATCGCGGCGTGCACCTCCTCGCTCCCGTCCGCACGGCGCACCCCGAACACCGCGCACCGGGCGACGGCGGGATGGGCGAGGAGCAGCTCCTCCAGCTCCGCCGGGTGGACGTGCCCGCCGACCACCACGATCTGCTCCCCGAGCCGGTCCAGGACGTACAGGCGGCCCTCGGAGTCGAGGCAGCCGACGTCCCCGGTACGGATCCACCCGTCGCGCAGCACCCCGGCGGTCGCCGCGGGCCGGCGCCAGTACCCGCTCATCGCCATCGGCGTGCGGACGACGATCTCCCCGGCCCGCCCGGCGGGCAGCGGCCCGCCGTCGGCGCCGCGGATCTCGATGGCGACGCCGGGCGCCGCCCGCCCCGCCGTCGGCACGCCGCCGGGGCCCGTCACCCCGTGCTCGTGCGGCAGCACCTCGGCGATGTTGCCCGCCTCCGTCTGCCCGTACCAGCCGTGCAGCACCGGCCCGAGGGCCCGGGCGGCCTCCCGCAGCCGCCCCGCCGACGCTCCGGTCCCGCCGTAGAAGACGCGGCGCAGGGCGGACAGGTCGGCCGCGGGCCGGTCCGGGTGGTCCAGCAGCTCGTAGAGCAGGGGCGGCAGCAGCCAGACGTCGGTGACGCGCTCGCGGGCGAGGGCGGCGAGCACCTCGCCCGCGTCGAACGCGGGCCGCAGCACGACGCTGCCGCCGGCGAGGAGGGTGATGTCCGCGAGGATGCCCGCCATGTGCGCGAGCGGGGTGCAGGCGAGGGCGCGGGGCCGGCTCCCGGCCGGGATCCGGCCCGCGTAGAGGGCGAGCGCCCGGGCGTAGGGGCCGTGCGCCATCCGGACGCCCTTGGGGTTCCCGGTGGTGCCGCCGGTGAAGCGCACGCACCAGTCGTCCTCCGGGCGCGCCCCGCCCGGTACGGGCAGGGCCGGCCGGAGCGCGGCGGCCGCCGTCAGGTCCTCGCCGGCCGGCTCCTGGCCGGCCGGCGCCGGGCCCAGCGACAGGACGGCGGGCACGCGCACCCGGGCGAGCAGCGCCCGGGCGGCGGCCTCCGAGCCCGGCGCCACCAGCAGCACGGCGGTGTCGACGCTCTCGACGATCCCGGCCTGCGCCTGCGGGGCCGTGCCCCCGCCCAGGAACACCACCCGGGCGCCGAGCAGGTTCACCGCGTACCGGGCGAGCAGCGCCTCGGGCTGGTTGCCCGTCAGGAAGGTGACGGTGGAGCCCCGGCCGACGCCCCGCTCCGCCAGCTCCGCCGCCGTCCGCAGGACCCCGTCCCGGAACTCCCCGGCGAGCAGGGCGGGTCCCCGTGCCGGCACCAGGGCCGGGCGGTGGGGGGAGCGTGCGAGCACCTCCAGCACTGCCTCGACGTAACTCCCTTGCGCAGGGCCCTGGTTGTACGTGTTCTCGGGGTTCTCGGTCATGCTCCGCAGGCTAGGGGCGCGCCCTTCGCGCGGTCCAAGACCGGTTCGGCCATGAAAAGATGCCTCCACGGTGATGAGGGGGGCGGGGAATGGATCTGCTCGCGTTGCGCTGCTTCCAGGTCGTCGCGCGCCACGAGCACATCAGCCGGGCGGCCGCCGAACTGCGCGTGGCGCAGCCCTCGGTGAGCCGCACCATCGCCCGTCTGGAGGCCGAGCTCGGCGTGGAGCTCTTCGAGCGCCGGGGCCGCCGCATCCGCCTCGGCCGGCACGGCGCCGCCTTCCTGCGCCGCGTCGACCGGGCCCTGGGCGAACTGGAGGACGGCCGCCGCGAACTGGCGGAGGCGGCCGGCGCCGGAAGCGGCGCCGTGACGGTGGCCACCGAGACCCTGATGACCCTGGCCGCCCTGCTCCGGCGCCACCGCGCCGCCCGTCCCGGCGTCGACCTGCGGCTGCGCCAGTGCCCCGCCGACGCGATGGCCCACCTGCTGCGCACCCGGGAGGCGGACCTCTGCCTGGCCTCCGAGCCGCTCGCCGGCCCGGGGCTGGAGTCGGTGGAGCTGCTCCGGGAGGAGGTGCTGCTGGCCGTGCCCGCCGGGCACCGGCTGGCCGGGCGCGAGGACGTGGCCGTGGCCGAGCTGGCGGGGGAGCCGTTCCTCACGCCCGGGCCCGGTCACTGGCAGCGGGAGCTCGCCGACCGGCTGTTCGCCCGGGCCGGGCTGCGGCCCGCGGTGGTCTGCGAGGGGAACGAGCCCGGCGCCCTCCTCGACCTGGCCGGCGCGGGCCTGGGGGTCGCCCTGCTCCCGGCGATGGCACGGGAGGCCGGCCCGCGCGCGACGGTGGCCTGGGCCCGGCTGGCCACCCCCGACAGCCGGCGGGTGCTGTGGCTCGTGCGCGACCGGGACGCCTTCGCACCCGCCGCCGTCCGGGACTTCGCCGACTTCGCCGTCGCGCACTTCCGCGGCGACGGCTGAGGCCGGAGGCCTCAGAGGGTCCGGGCGGCTGTCCCCGGGGTGGGCCGGGGATAGGTGCGGGACTGCTTGACGCTGCCGAAGGCGAAGCTGGACTCGATCGAGGCGATCCCGGGGATGGCGTGGATCCGGTGGCGGACCAGGGCCTCGTACGCCTCCAGGTCCTCGATGACCACCCGCAGCAGGTAGTCGCTGCTGCCCGCCATCAGATAGCAGTCCTGGATGTGCTCGATCACCGCCACGTGCTGCTCGAACTGGGCGACCGCCTCCTTCGTGTGCCGCTCCAGGCGGATGCGGACGAAGACCGTGATCGGCAGCCCGAAGGCGACCTGGTCCACCACCGCCGTGTAGCCCCGGATCAGGCCCGCCTCCTCCAGCCGGCGGACCCGGCGCAGGCAGGGCGAGGGGGACAGCCGGACGCGGTCGGCGAGGTCCTGGTTGGAGAGCCGCCCGTCGGCCTGCAGCTCCCGGATGATCTGGAGGTCGACGGCGTCCATGGCCACTCCCGGGGTCCCTCGGTGTTTTCTCGGCGATTCTTGGCAGATCCTGCCCCAAACGTATGTCCGAACGACAGAACTGGCAATCGGCTGCCCCGGCCCACGCCCTAACGTTGCCGGTGAACGGGCCGGACCGGCCCGCTCTCACAGGCTGGAGTGCATCCCTTGGTCGCGACCCACACCACCGGCGCGTCCGCGCCTGTCGACACGGCGGGCCCGCCGGCCGGAAACACCGGCCGGTTCGGGCTCTCCCCGCACGCCGAGGGCATGGTGGCCCTCGCGGTGACCGTGGCGATCTGGGCCGCCTTCGCGCTCAGCGCCCGCGCCCTCGGCGCCTCCACCCTGCTGCCCGCCGACGCCGCCCTGCTGCGCTTCGGCGTCCCCGTCCTCGTCCTGGCCCCCGCCCTGTGGCGGCGCCGGCGCCGCATCGCCGCCGTCCGCCCCGGCGCCGCGGTCAAGATCGTCTGCGGGGCCGGGGTGCCCTTCTTCCTCGCCGCGATGCACGGCGGGGCCCTGACCTCGGCGGCCTTCGTCGGCTCGATCGTCCCCGGCATGGTCCCGCTCTTCGTCGCCGCCCTGATGGCGGCCCGCGGCCGCGACCTCCCGCGCGGCGCCCAGGTGGCCGGCCTCGCGCTGATCGCGGCCGGCGTGGCCGCCCTCGTGTGGCGCTACGTGGTCCCCGTCGACGCCGACGTGCTGGAGGGGGCCGGCACCCTGCTGGTGGCCAGCGGCCTGTGGGCCCTGTACACCGTGGGACTGCGCGACGTGGACCTCGACCCCGTCGGGTCGATCGGGCTGCTGTGCCTGCCCTCCTTCGCCGTGATCGCGCTGCTGGTCCTCACCGGGGCCCTCCCCACGGGCCTCGCGCACGCCGCCGGCGGTGACATCGTCCTGTTCCTCGTGGTGCAGGGGCTCGGCGTCGGACTCTGCGCGGGCCTGCTGTACGCCTTCGCCATCCGTCGGCTCGGCGCCGAGCGCAGCTCCGTCGTCGGCAGCCTCAGCCCCGTCGCCGTCGTCCTGCTCGCCATCCCCGTACTGGGCGAGTCCCCGACCGCCGCCGTGCTCGTCGGCGTCCCCCTCATCACCGTCGGCGTCGTCCTCGCCAACCGCCGCCCCGCCGCCCGTACCCGTCCGTCCGCCCACCCCCGTCCCGAGGTCCCCGCAGATGCTTGAGCTCCTCCCCCCGCCGCCCACCGACCCGCTGTGGGACCTGACGTACGAGTTCGGCTCCGACGAGCGGGCCGAACGGCTGAACCTGGTGCTCGGCGTCTACCGGGACCACACGGGCCGCACGCCCGTCATGGCCGCCGTCCGCGAGGCCGAGATCCGGCTGGCGGAGCGCTCCGAGTCCAAGGAGTACCGGGGCCTCTCCGGCAACACCGCCTTCAACCGCGCGCTGCTCACCCTGATCCTCGGCGACGGCGGCCCGCAGGGCCCGGCCGCCCGCGCCGCGGCCGTCCAGACCGTCGCGGGCTCCGGCGCGCTGCGGCTGCTGGCCGACCTGATCTGCCGCACCCGCCCCGGGGCCACGGTGTGGATCAGCGATCCCGCGTACGTCAACCACCGCCCCATCCTGGAGGCGGCCGGGCTCAGGGTCCGCACGTACGGCTGGCGCGACGCCGAGGGCGGCTTCGACGCCGCGGACGTGCTCCGCGACCTCGCGGCGGCGGCCCGCGACGACGTCGTCCTGCTCCAGGGCTGCTGCCACAACCCCACCGGGGTCGACCCCGAACCCGAGGACTGGGCGGCGCTGGCCGAACTGGCCGCCCGTGACGGCTGGGTGCCGTTCGTCGACCTGGCCTACCACGGCCTCGGCGACGGGCTGGAGGCCGACCTGCGGGCCACCCGCCTGCTCGCCGAGCGGGTGCCGGAGATGCTGGTCGCCGTGAGCTGCTCGAAGAATTTCGGCCTGTACAGCGACCGCACGGGCTGCGCCATCGTCCTGGGCGCCTCGGAGCGGGCCGTCCGGCACGCCGAGACGGCCCTGCAGAACGCCGCCCGGACCCTGTACTCGATGCCGCCCGAGCACGGGGCCGCCGTCGTCACGGCCATCCTGGAGGACGAGGGCCTGCGGACGTCCTGGCGGACCGAGCTCGACGTCATGCGCGGCCGCATCGAGGCCAACCGCACGAGCCTGGCCGCCCACCTGGGCGAGCTGGGCTGGGAGGCGCAGGCGGCCTCGCTCGCCCGGCAGCGGGGGATGTTCTCGATGCTGCCCCTCACCCCGGAGGAGATGCTCCGGCTGCGCCGGCAGTACGCGATCTACGGGACCACCGCGGGGCGGATCAACATCGCGGGCATCGAGGCCGGGCGGATCCCCTGCCTCGCCCGCGGAGTGGCGGGCGTGCTCGCGGGCCGCTGAACCGGTGCGCCGGAAGACCGAATTCCGGCGCACCGCGGATTTCCCCGCGCGTTTCCCCGTGTGCGAAGAGCGGGCGGCGGACTAACCCCGGTCGAAAGCACCTGGAGAATGGCCGGATAGAACTCACCGCGCGCGGTGGGGAGTTGACCGTATGGCATCATGGCCGCGTTGTCGACCGCTGGGTTCGCCGGAGGACTGAGGGATGAAGTTACCTGGCTCCGCGTTACCGGCGTCGGAGGACCGGACGCTCAGGCGTCGCCTGAAGAAGGTGCGCCGGACCTGCGAGGGGCTGCTCGCGGAATGGGGCATGGAGCACGGCTGCGGCATCGACGAACTCCACGCTTATCTCAGCGCGCAGCGCGGGCGTCCGATCCATTTGATTCCGACGGCCTTCCCCGAACGCCACCTGTTCGGGATATGGCTGAAAACGGATGACTTCGACATCATCGCCTTCGAGAAGGCGGCCTCGGCGTCGCACAAGGAACACATCATCGCCCACGAACTCGCCCATATCGCCTTCGACCACAAAGGGTCCCTGCAACTGGACCAGGCCGACCCCGGTGCGCCGGAGCCGGACGGTGCGGGAGAGGTGCGAGAGGCGGGGGAGGCGGGCCTGCTGTTCTCCGACGTGGACCCCGAGGCCGTCCGCAGCGTGCTGATGCGCTCGCGCTACAGCGACGACGAGGAGCAGGAGGCCGAGACCATGGCCTCCCTGATCCTGGCCCGGGCCAACAAGCGCTGGACCGAGCCCGCCTGGGGAGTGCCGGACGAGGCCGCCGAGATCGTGGCCCGGATCGAGAGCGGCCTGGGCCGGCCCGAGCAGGGGCCCGCGTGATCTACGCGATCCTCGCCTGGGTCTGCGCCTTCGTCGGGCTGGCGGCCTTCGCCTACCGGCTCCCGGACCTGCTGCGGCGCCGGCACGACGTCGCCCTGTGGGCGCTGTGCACCTACTTCCTCTGCTCCGGCATCAGCTTCCTGGTCGACCTGGACCTGCTGCGGCTGCACATCTCCGCCTTCTTCGGGCTGCCCAACATCACCTCGCTGATCACCCAGGCGGCGGTCGTGGTGCTCACCGCCGCCCAGCAGGTCGTCCTCGTCTACTGGTCCTCGCCGCCCGCCGAGGCCCGGCGCATGGCGCGCAACCGCGTCCTGGTCTTCGGCGGCGCGCTCGCCGTGCTCGTCGTCTCCTCCTTCGCCGTCGGACCGGTGGCGCACTCCGAGACGGCGACCTCGACGATCCTGCTCAGCATCCAGCACGGCGGATACGCCCTCTACATGTCCTTCTACCTGCTGATCTGCGCCGTCGGACAGTTCGAGACCGTACGCCTGTCGCTGCGCTTCACGACCATGGCGAACCGCCAGTGGCTCAAGGTCGGCATGCGCACCGTCACCGTCGGCGCCAGCATGATCCTGGTCTACTGCGTGACCCGCGGCGTCCAGATCGCCGGGACCCGCCTGGATTTCGACGGCAGCGGCCTCGACCCCATCCAGTGGACGGCCGGCAGTGTCGGCGCCCTCCTCCAGATCGCCGGCTGGACCATCCCCTCCTGGGGCATCCGCATCACCCGCGCCCGGGGCTGGGCCCGCTCCTACCGCTCCTACCGCCGGCTGCGGCCCCTGTGGTGGGCCCTCTACCAGGCCTCGCCCGACATCGCGCTGGACCCGCCCCGGTCCTGGCTGCGCGACCTGGTCCCGCCCCGGGACCCGCACTACAGCCTCTACCGCCGCGTCATCGAGATCCGCGACGGCCAGCTCATCCTGCGCACCTCGCTCTCCCTGGAGGACTTCGTGCACGTGGCCCGCTCCCTGGACCTCCCCGAGGACCCCACCTCGCCGCTGGGCGAGGCCCTCCAGGTGCGCGCCGTCCTGAGCTGGCCGGCCGAGGAGCGGGCCGAGCGCGCCGACGCCTCCGAGATCCCGGCGCGGCCCCCGTACGAGGACTTCCGCGACGAGGTGGAGTGGCTGAGCCAGGTGGCCTCGTCGTTCAACCGGCTCAGCCAGGGCCGTCCCGGGCCGGTCGACGCCGGCCTGCTGTCATGACGGCACCCGGGCGGGAGCCCGACGGCCACGAAGACCTGGTCCCGCTGGCGCTGCGCACCGTCGCACGCCTGGTGGCCCTCGACGCCGGGCGGGGCGCGGCCGCCGCCGTGCCCGCCGTACGGGAGGCCGTGCGCGCGGTCCCGCAGCTGTCGGCGGACCCCGCCGCCCTGGGCGGTCTCGGCCCCGACCGGCTCGCCGCCCTCGCCGAGCTGGCCGAGGTCATCGGCTGGATCCTCTTCGACGCGGGCCACTACCGCCCCGCCCACCGGATGAACGCCCGCTCCCTGGCCCTGGCCGGGCTGTGCGGGGACCGCTGGACGGCCCGGCTGACCCTGCTCAACCACAGCATGCTCGCCACCCACACCGGCCGGCCGCGCGCCGCCCTCGCCGCGGCCGCCCGGGTGGCCGGGCCCCGCCCGCTGCCCGCCCGGGTCGCCAGCCTCGTCCTGATCCGCCGGGCGCACGCGATCGCCGTGCTCGGCGGCGGCCGGGAGCCCCTGGAGCTGATCGCCCGCGCGCAGAGCCGCTTCCTGGACGGGATCTCCCGCCGGGACCCGCACTGGGCCTGGTGGATCGACCAGACCGAGCTCCTCGGCCACCAGGGCTGGGTCCAGGCCCGGCTGCGCCGCTGGGACCGGGCCATCCCCCTGCTGTACGAGGCGGCCGGCGCCCCCGGGCCCTCCTACCGGCACCTGTTCACCGCGGAGCTCCTCGCGGCCCTCGCCGGGGCCGGGGCCTGGCGGGAGGCGGAGGAGCTCATCGGACGGGTCGCCCCCCGCGCCGCGGGCATCGGCTCGGCCCGCACCACCGAGACGCTCGCCGCCACCGCGGCCGCCCTGCACCGCCGCTCCGGCGCGCCGGCCTCACTGCGGGACGCGGCCGCCTTCCTCCGGGAATCCCTGCCGGCCTGACCGGCCCCCGGCCGCCCGGACCGACCCCGCCGGGCGGGCCCCCTGACGCGACACGGACACGCACCCCTCACAGACAGGACGACGACATGCGCTCCCCAAGGATCTCCACCCCCGCGGCCGGCCTGCTGGCCGCGGCGGCCCTCCTCTTCGCCTTCGGCGGCCCGGCCTCGCAGGCCGCCTTCGGCACGCCCGCGGCCTCCGCCTCCGCCGCCCCGACCGCACAGCCCGCCGTCGAGCAGGGCAGCCCGTACATCTCCACGCACCTCTACTTCGGCACGGGCCGGCACAACGGGAACCCGCCGATCACCGAGGAGGAGTTCAACAAGTTCGTCGCCGACGTCGTCACCCCCCGGTTCCCGTCCGGGCTGACCCTCCAGGAGGGGCGGGGCCAGTGGCGTGACAAGGAGGGCGACATCAACCGCGAGAGATCGTACGAGCTCACCGTGATGTACCCGGTGCGCGAGGCCGCCGCCCGCAACGCCGACATCGAGTACATCCGGCGCCTGTACTGCAAGACCTGGGAGCTGGAGTCCGTGGGCCGGGCCGACGTCCGTGCCCTGGTGGACTTCTGACGGGACCGGCGCGCGCCCGGTGCCGGGGGAGCGGATCGGCCCCCGGCACCTTCCCCGACCTCGCCACAGCGCCCCGCGCCAAGCCCTCGGATAGGGTGAATCGGTACGAAGGGGACCCCTCGGGGTGAGGTCGGTGCATTGGACACGTACCAGTCGACGAGCAGGGTGCCCGATCCGCCGGAGGCGGCCGTCGGGTACGCGGGCGTGCTCCGCGAGCTGCTGCCGATCGCCCTGTGGCGGGAGGACGCGGACGGACGCGTCGTGGAGTGGTCCCTGGCCGCCCAGGAGCTGCTGGGCCACCGCCCCGAGGACGTCCTCGGCCGCCCCGGCGCCGCCGTCCTCGTCCCCGAGGCCAACCGCGCCCTCGCCGACGACCTGACCCGCCGCGTCCAGGCGGGCGAGACCGTCGTCGGCACCCTGCCCGTCCGCCACCGCGACGGCCACCGCGTCGCCATGGAGATGTGGATCGTGCCCGCCGCCGACCCGCGGGGCCGCCGGGGCGCCATGCTCATCGCCGTCGAGACCTCCCAGGTCCTGCACATGCGGGACTCCCTCGCCGCCCTCCAGAGCCTCTTCACGCAGTCCCCGATCGGCCTCGCCACCCTCGGCCCCGACCTGCGCTTCCTGCGCGTCAACGACGCCCTCGCCCGGATGAACGGCGTCTCCGCCGCCGAGCACCTCGGCAGGCGCCTCACCGAAGTGGTCCCCGGGGTCAACGCCACCGCCCTGGAGGCCACCATGCGGCAGGTGCTCGAACGGGGCACCGCCGTGCTCGACGTCCGCCGCACCGGCCGCACCCCCGCCGACCCCGGCCACGACCACACCTGGTCCTGCTCCTACGCCCCGCTCCTGGACGGCTCCGGCCGCACCCTCGGCCTGATCGCCTCCCTCATCGACATCACCGAGGGCCAGCGCGCCCAGCTGGAGGCCGAACGGGCCCGGACCCGCTTCGCCCTCCTCGCCGAGGCCGGCACCCGCATCGGCACCACCCTCGACCTGGGCCGCACCGCCCAGGAGATCGTCGACCTGCTGGTCCCGCAGCTCGCCGACTCGGCCGACGTGCAGCTCCTCGAATCCGTCCTCGACCCCGACGAGACCGCCGCGGCCGCCGCCGCCACCCAGGGGCTCATGCGCCGCCTCGCGGCCTCCTTCCCCGACCCCGACGCCCCCACCGCCCGCCTGGCCGCCGGCCAGACCTTCCAGATCCCGGTCGGGACGGTCTACGAACGGGTCGTCGCCGACGGCGTGCCCATGAACCTCTACGCCTCCGACGTCCCCGCCCTGATCACCGACCCCCGCGCCGACGCCTTGCGCGCCTACCTCGCCACCCTCGGCTCCGCCCGCATGGTGCCGCTCGTCGCCCGCGGCAAGGTGCTCGGCGCCGTCGCCGTGACCCGGCTGCGCAGCCGCGAACCCTTCGACGCGCAGGACTGCGTCCTCATCGACGAACTCGTCGCCCGGGCCGCCCTTAACATCGACAACGCCCGCATGTACACCACCCAGCGCCACGCCGCCCTCACCCTCCAGCGCAGCCTCACCAACCACGCCCTCCCGCGCGTCCCCGGCCTCGAACTCACCGGCCGCTACCTGCCGGCCAGCGACCACGACGTGGGCGGCGACTGGTACGACGTCATCCAGCTGCCCCGCGGCCGCACCGGCCTGGTCATCGGCGACGTCATGGGCCACGGCATCCACGCCGCCGCCGTCATGGGCCAGCTGCGCACCGCCGTGCGCACCCTCGCCCGGCACGACGTGCCGCCGGCGCGGATGCTCCGCTCGCTGGACGCCGTCGTCTCCGACCTCGGCGAGGACGAGATGGCCACCTGCGTCTACGCCGTCCACGACGCGGCCACCGGCGGCTGCGTCATCGCCCGCGCCGGCCACCCGCCGCCCGCCGTGGTCGCCGCCGACGGCACGGTCACCTTCCTGCGGGGCCCCTCCGGCACCCCCCTGGGCACCGGCGGCCGCGCCTTCCGCACCGAAACCGTCCCGCTGCCCCCCGGCAGCCTCCTGGCGCTCTACACCGACGGCCTGATCGAGGCCCGCGACCGGGACCTCGACGAGGGGATGGACCGGCTCGCCCGGGCCCTGCGCCGGCCCGCCCGGCCGCTGGAGGAGCTCTGCGACGGCATCCTGGGGCTGCTGCCCCCCGCCCCCCAGGACGACGTCGCGGTCCTGCTGGCCCGCACCACCGCGTAGGCCCGCCCCTCACCTCACCAGGCCAGGTCGCCCAAGGCGTCCAGGTCCAGGTCGAGCGGCAGCGGCGGCTCCGCGCCCGCCGAGCGCGACAGCTCCGCCCAGATGACCTTGCCCCGCTGCGTGTAGCGGGTGCCCCAGCGCTCCGCGTACTGGGCGACGAGGAACAGCCCGCGGCCGCCCTCGTCGGTGGTGGCCGCGTACCGCAGGTGCGGGGAGGTGCTGCTGCCGTCGGAGATCTCGCAGATCAGGTTCCGGTCGTCCAGCAGCCGGACCCGGATCGGCTCGTTCGCGTACCGGATGGCATTGGTGATCAGCTCGCTGAGGATCAGCTCGACGGTGAACGACAGCTCCTCCAGCCCCCAGGCCTCCAGCTGCGCGGCCGCCGCGCGGCGTACCCGGGAGACGGCCGCCGGGTCGTCGGGCACCTCCCACTCCGCGATCCGGCGCGGGTCCAGCCGCCGGGCCTCGGCGATCAGCAGCGCGATGTCGTCGCTCGGCGCGGGGAAGAGCATCGCCGCGAGGACGTCCGCACAGGCCTGGTCGGGGCTGCGGCCCGGCCGGGCCAGGGTCCGGCCCAGCAGCTCCAGCCCGGCGTCGAAGTCCCGGTCGCGGTCCTCCAGCAGCCCGTCCGTGAACAGCACCAGCCGGCTTCCCTCGGGCAGGATCAGCCCCGCCGCCTCGAAGGGCATCCCGCCCACGCCCAGCGGCAGCCCGGTCGGCAGTTCGGGGAACTCCACCCGCCCGTCCGGGTGGACCAGGGCGGGTCCCGGATGGCCGGCGCTGGCCATGACGCAGTGCCCCGACACCGGGTCGTAGACGGCGTACAGGCAGGTGGCGCCCGTGATGTCGGCGGCCGGTTCCTCGGTCCCGTCGCCGAGCCCGTCGCCGGGCCCCTCGCCCCCGGCCGCCCCGCCCCCCTCCAGCTGGTCGATCCGGTCGATGAGCTCGTCCAGGTGGCCCAGCAGCTCGTCGGGCGGCATGTCCAGCGTCGAGAAGTTGTGCACGGCCGTGCGCAGCCGGCCCATCGTGGCCGCCGCGTGCACCCCGTGCCCGACCACGTCGCCCACCACCAGCGCCACCCGCGCCCCCGGCAGCGGGATCACGTCGAACCAGTCCCCGCCCACCCCCGCCTTCGCCGGCAGGTACCGGAAGGCGGTCTCCACCGCGCTCAGGTCGGGCAGCACCCGCGGCAGCAGGCTGCGCTGGAGGGTCACGGCGGTGGCGTGCTCGCGGGTGAAGCGGCGGGCGTTGTCGATGGAGACGGCCGCGCGCGCCCCCAGCTCCTCCGCGAAGGAGAGGTCCTCCTCGTCGAAGGCCTCCGGGGTGTCCGCCGCCCGCCAGAAGTTCGCCATGCCCAGCACCACGCCCCGCGCCTGGAGCGGTACGGAGATCAGCGAGTGGAACCCGTACTCCAGGGCCACCCGGGTCCCGGGCGCGTCGGCCGCCCGCCAGCCCATCGCGGCGTGCAGATCGGCGGCCAGCACGGCGTGCCCGGCGTCCAGGGCCGCCGCCATCGGAGCCGTCGGCACCGCGAAGAAGATCGTGTCCCCGACCGGCTGGAGCGGCTGGTCGGTGCGCACCCCGCTCATCGCCGCCCGCCGCATCCGCGTGTGCATCCCCTCCACCGGCGAGGGCTCGTCCCCGCGCAGCACCGGTTCCAGCAGCTCGACGGTGACGAAGTCCGCGAAGCGCGGCACGGCCACCTCCGACAGCTCCTCCGCCGTGCGCACCACGTCCAGGGTGGTGCCGATGCGCACCCCCGCGTCGTAGAGCATCTGGAGCCGTTCGCGGGCCACCTCGGCGCGGCCGGAGAGCGAGGCGAGCTCGGTGGTGTCGCGCAGGGTCATGACGCTGCCCTCCAGCCGCCCGCCGAAGGGCGCGGTGGGCCGGACGTTGAGGGCCAGGAGCCGGTCGCCCGCCAGGTGGACCTCGTCGGTCGCCACCCGCCCGGACAGCAGCAGTCCGGCGATGCCCGGATCGAGGCCGAGCTCTGCGACGTGCCGCTGTTCGGCGTCGGGCGGCAGGTCCAGCAGCCGGCGCGCCTCGTCGTTGGCGAGCAGCAGCCGGTGGTCGGCGTCCACGATGAGCACGCCCTCGCGCACGGCGTGCAGCACCGCCTCGTGGTGCTCGTTCATCCGCGCCAGCTCGGCGGCGCCCAGGCCCCGGGTCTGGCGCCGCAGCCGCCCGCTGACCAGGGCGGCGCCGGCGGTGCCCAGCAGCAGGGCGCCCACGGCGGCGCCGATCAGCAGGCGGAACTGCCCCTCGACGGTATGGCCGACGTTCTCGATCTCTATGCCGGTGGAGACCAGCCCGACCACCTTGCCCCGCGCGTCCCGCACGGGGACCACGGCGCGGACCGCGTCACTGGGGGCGCCCCGGAACACCTCCGTGAAGGACTGCCCGGCGGCGGCCCGGGAGAGGTCGCCGGTGGCGCGTTTGCCGATCAGCTCGGGGCGGGAGTCGGTGTAGCGGATCCCGTCCCGGGTCATGACGGCGATGAAGTCGAGCCCGGAGGCCTTGCGGGCGCCGTCGGCCAGCGGCTCCAGCTCGGCGGTGGGGTCCGCCGAGTCCAGGGCGGCGGGCAGGCCGGGGGCGTGGGCGAAGGCCTCGGCGGCGGCGAGCGAGCGGTTGCGGGCGTCCTTCTCGCTGTCGTAGCGGGCCTGGAAGACCAGGGCCACGGCGGCGGCCGTGATCAGCAGCAGCACGATCAGGGCCTGGAGCGAGAACACCTGACCGGCGAGACTGTCCCGGGCCAGGGAGATGCGCGCGAGCAGGCTCGCCGGCCGCGTCTCCCTGTTCCGACCCGAACGTCCGGTCATGAGCCCTTTCTAACACTGTCACCGGTCAGGGGAGCGTTGGCGGCCGCCGTGCGGTACGCGCGGGGCCCGCGCCCGAAGGCGGCCCGGAAGTGCTGGCGGAAGGTGACCTCGCTGGCGAAGCCCGCCCGGCGGGCCACCTCGGGCACCGGATGGTCCGTGCGCTCCAGGAGCTTGCGGGCCTCGTCCAGTCGGCGGCTCAGCACCCATTGGTGGGGCGTGGTTCCGGTCGAGGCGGCGAAGTGCCGGGCGAAGGAGCGCGGGGACATCCCCGCCCAGCGGGCCAGGGTGGCCACGTCCAGCGGCTCGTGCAGCCGGCGCAGGGCCTGCTGGCGTACGGCGGCCAGCGCCTCGGCGGTCCGGTCGGCGGCCGGGGTGGGCCGGTCCAGGTACTGGGCGTGGTCCCCGGTGCGGAAGGGGCCCGTCACCATCGAACGGGCGATGGCGGCGGCGGCCTCCGCGCCGTGGGCCTCGCGCACCAGGTGCAGGCACAGGTCGATGCCCGAGGCCACTCCGGCGGAGGTCCACAGCCCGTCGTCCTCCACGAAGAGCGGGGCCTCCTCCACCAGCACCGCCGGGTGGCGGGCGGCCAGCCGGGGGGCCAGCCACCAGTGCGTCACCGCCCGCCGCCCGTCCAGCAGCCCCGCCTCGGCCAGGACGAACGCCCCCGCGCACAGTGCGGCCACCGGCACCCCCCGGGCGTGGGCCCGGCGCAGGGCGGCCAGCACCGGTTCGGGCGTCGGGTCGCAGGGCTCCGCCAGGGCCGGCACGACGACCAGGTCGGCCTCGTCGAGCCAGTCCAGACCCCGGTCGGGGGCGAGGGTGAGCCCGCCGGGCAGCGTGATCGGCCCGGGCTCCAGCGCGCAGCGGCGCAGCTCGAACGGGGGCACCCCGGAGCGGCTGCGGTCGGGCCCCCAGACCTCGGTGATGACGGCGAGGTCGAAGGCGCGGATCCCGGGCTGGGCGACGATCGCGACGCGGTGCATGCGCCCACTCTGCCAGAGACCGCTCCGGCGATCCTGCCAGCCTGGCAGGATCCCATCGTTCGGCGTCCCCGCAGCGCCTGGGGCACCGGGCGTCCGGCGGACATGATCGATCCATGACCGAGAACGCGATCGAGATCGCCCCCGACAGTGCCCTGATCGTCATCGACGTGCAGAAGGGCTTCGACGAGGCCTCCTTCTGGGGCCCGCGCAACAACCCGGACGCCGAGGACAACATCGCCGCCCTGATGGACGCCTGGCAGGAGTCGGGCCGCCCGGTGGTGCTGGTCCGGCACGCCTCGCTGCGGCCCGGGTCCGTCCTGGCCGCCGACCACCCGGGGTACGCCTTCAAGGACTTCGTCGCCGAGCGGGCCGGGCGGGAGTCCCTCCTGATCACCAAGACCGTCAACTCGGCCTTCTACGGCACCCCCGACCTCGCGCACTGGCTGGAGGGCCGGGGCATCCGCCAGCTGGTGCTCGTCGGCATCCAGACCAACATGTGCGTCGAGACCACGGCGCGGATGGGCGGCAACCTCGGCTACGAGGTGCTCGTCCCGCTGGACGCCACCCACACCTTCGACCTCGCCGGCCCGGCGGGCCCGGCCCTCACCGCCGACCAGCTGGCCGCCGCCACCGCCGTCAACCTGCACGGCGGCGGCTTCGCCCGGGTGACCACCACCGCCGACCTGCTGGCGGCGGCCGGGCCCGCGTAGCGGATGCCCGCCGCCCGCCGGCCGCCCCCGGACACGCCCCGGGCCCGGCACCCCCGCGGAGATGCCGGGCCCGGGAGCCGGGGACTACAGGACGTCGGCGGCGATGTTCTCCGCGACGCGCTCCAGCAGCGGACCGGCGTTCGGGATGGACTTGGCCGGGTCGGGCTCCAGGTCCGTCAGCGGGTACGCCCGGCGGATGCCGGCGGCCTCCAGGGCCTCCTGGCCCAGCAGCAGCCGGCCGCACACCGCCACCACCGGCTTGCCGGCGGCCCGCGCCGCGGCCGCGACACCGGCCGGGGCCTTGCCGTGCAGGGTCTGCTCGTCCAGGGAGCCCTCACCGGTGATCACCAGCGTGGCCCGCTCCAGCGCCGGGGCGAAGCCCAGCACCTCCAGCATCAGCTCGATGCCCGGGCGGAAGCTCGCGCCCAGCAGCAGCGCGCCGTAGCCGATGCCGCCCGCGCCGCCCGCGCCGGGGGAGGCGGCGAGCTCGGCGGCCCGGGGGCCGATCGCCTTCTCCAGCACCTGCGCGTAGTGGCCCAGCGCCGCGTCCAGGGTCTCCACGTCCTGCGGCGAAGCCCCCTTCTGCGGGCCGTACACCGCGGCGCAGCCCTTGGGGCCGGTCAGCGGGTTGTCCACGTCGCTCGCCAGGACGAAGTCCACGTCCGCGAAGCGCGGGTCGATCCCGGAGAGGTCCGCCGACGCCAGCGACGCCAGCGCGCCGCCGCCCGGGCCCACCGGTTCGCCGTTCGCGTCCAGGAAGACCGCGCCCAGCGCGGCGAGCATGCCCGCGCCGCCGTCGGTGGTGGCGCTGCCGCCCACGCCGAAGACGATCGAGCGCGCGCCCGCGTCCAGCGCGGCCTTCAGCAGCTCGCCGGAGCCGTACGTGGTCGCCGTCAGTGCGGCGAAGGTGCCCGCGGGGAGCAGCTGGAGCCCGGAGGCCTCCGCCATCTCGACCACGGCGGTGCCGTCCCGGAACGCGAACGCGGCCGTGACCTGCTCGCCGACGGGACCGGTGACCCGGACCTCCCGGCGTTCGAACCCGGCCGCCACGGCGGCCGCGACCGTGCCGTCGCCGCCGTCCGCGACGGGGAGGGTCTCGACCTCCACGCCGGGTACGGCCCTGCGAAGGCCGGCCGTCACCCGCTCAGCGACCTGAACGGCCGTGAGCGAGCCCTTGAATTTGTCCGCGGCGATGAGCACGCGCGCGGCCTCAGTTACTGCTCCGTCCGTCACCTTGCTAATCCCTTGCTATCGAACAGTGCAGTCGCGCCACCATGAGCTTATCCGGAGGATCCTCCTATGCCCATGAGTGGCCTGGGCCACATGCGGCGCGCCATGCGCCTAAATAGGGATATATGGCTGCATAGTGTGGCCGCATGAGCGCGGAATCACTGGAACAGGCCCCTCCGGACGCCTCCGGCGCGGGGTCCGGCGGCACTCCGGACGGCAGCCCCGACCGGACGGTCGTCACCGCCGGAGTGGTCGCCGTGCTGGCCGTCGTCGCCTGGGCGGCCCTCGGCAAGGAGTCCTTCGACACCGCCTCCGGCTCCGCGCTCGCCTGGGTGCTGAACAACTTCGCGTGGCTCTTCGTGACCGCCGCCGACGTCTTCCTCGTCCTGTGCGTGGTCCTCGCCGTCAGCCGCTTCGGCCGGATCCGGCTCGGCGCCGACGACTCCGAGCCCGAGTTCGGCAACCTCGCGTGGATCGCGATGATGTTCAGCGCCGGCATGGGCATCGGCCTGATGTTCTACGGCGTCGGCGAGCCCCTCACCCACTACCTCGCCCCGCCGCCCGCCAGCGGAGCAGCCCCCCGCACCGGCGACGCGGCCCGCGCCTCCCTCGACTACTCCTTCTTCCACTGGACGCTCACCCCCTGGGCGATCTACGGCATCGCCGGCCTCGCCCTCGCCTACGCCACGTTCCGCAAGGGCCGCGGCAACCGGCTCAGCTCCGCCTTCGTCCCCCTCATCGGCACCCGCCGGGCCGCCGGCTGGCCGGGCCGGGCCGTCGACCTGCTCGCCGTGTTCGCCACCGTCTTCGGCACCGCCACCAGCCTCGGCCTCGGCGCCCTCCAGGTCTCCGAGGGCCTCGGCATCACCACCGGCATCGAGGACTCCACCGCCGTCCAGCTGACCATCATCGGCTCGCTCTCCGCCGCCTTCGTCCTGTCGGCCTTCTCCGGCCTGCACAAGGGCGTCAAATGGCTCAGCACCCTCAACGTCGTCCTCGCCGCCGCCCTGATGGCCTTCGTCTTCCTCCTCGGCCCGACCGTCTACGTGCTCGACGTGATCCCCGCCAGCGTCGGCAGCTACCTCCACGAGCTGCTGCCCATGGCCAGCCGTACCGGCGCCTTCACCGACAGGACCTGGCTCGGCGCCTGGACGATCTTCTACTGGGCGTGGTGGCTCTCCTGGGCCCCCTTCGTCGGCACCTTCATCGCCCGGATCTCCCACGGCCGCACCATCCGCGAGTTCCTCATCGGGGTGCTGCTCGTCCCCTCCGGCGCCACCGTCGTCTGGTTCTGCGTCATGGGCGGCACCGCCATCCGCCTGGACTCCACCGGGGCGGCCGACCTCGCCTCCAAGGCCAAGGAGGGCGCCGAGGCCTCGCTCTTCGCGATGCTCGACGCCCTCCCGCTCGGCACCCTCACCTCGTGGGTGGCCATGGCGCTGGTCATGACCTACTTCATCACCAGCGCCGACTCCGCCTCCCTGGTCATGGGCTCCCTCACCAGCCGGGGCTCCCTGCACCCGCCCACCTGGCTCGTCGTCACCTGGGGCGTCCTGATGGCCGCCGTCGCCGCCGTCCTGCTCGTCGCGGGAGGCCTGAAGTCCCTCCAGACCGCGACCATCCTCGTCGCCCTGCCCTTCGTCGTCGTCATGCTCCTGCTGTGCTGGGCGCTGCTGCGCGAACTGCGCGAGGACCCCGGCGCAGGACCCGCCCGCCACCCCGCCCTGCACGGGCTGCGCGACGCCGTACGGGCCATGGTGGGCGAGGCCGTCGAGGAGGCCGGCCAGGGCCGCCGCCCCCGGCCGCGCCGCGCCGCCGCGGCCCGCGGACGCGACCGCGAGGACGGGCCGGACCCGCACGGGTGAGCCGCGGGCCCGCCCCGCCCGGGGCCCCGGACCGCCCGTTAGGGTGGCGGCGTGACCACCACGGATGACTACGCCACCTACATCGCGAGCCTGCCCCGGGTGCTGGCCGGCGCGGCCGCCCTCTACCGCGACGAGCAGGGCCGCGTCCTGCTCGTCGAGCCCAACTACCGCGAGGGCTGGGCCCTGCCGGGCGGCACCGTCGAATCCGACCGCAACGAGTCGCCGCGCACCGCCGCCCGCCGCGAGAGCGCCGAGGAGATCGGCCTCGACCTCCCCCTCGGCCGCCTCCTCGCCGTCGACTGGAGCGTCGGCGAGGGCCGCCCGCCGCTGGTCGCCTACCTCTACGACGGCGGTGTGCTCGACGCCGGGCAGCTGGCCTCCCTCACCCTCCAGGAGGAGGAGCTGCTCTCCTGGAAGCTCGTCGAACCCGCCGAACTCCCGGCGTACCTCCTCGGATCGCTCGGCCGGCGCACCCAAGAGGCCTGCCGCGTCCTGGAGTCGGGCGAGGGGACCGTGGAACTCGAGAACGGCCGGCGCCCCGGGAACACCTGACACCGCCCGAGACCAGGCCTGTCCCGAACCCCTCCACCCAGGGCAGAATCAACAGATGATCACGATGTACGCCTGGCCCAGCACGGCCGACGGTCCCGACGCCCTCCCCATGGTCCACTTCACCACCGAAGAGCAGTCGGGCGGTGAGCTGTCCCCGGAGGGGATGCCGGTCTGGCTGTTCGACACGGCGATACGCGAGGGCGGCTGGGCCTCCTTCGAGGACTTCGAGGCATGGGCCGCGCCCGCCGAGGGCTGGCAGGCCTTCTACCGCCGCGAGGACGACGTCCTCGCCGTCACCGGCCCCGGCCCGTGCGAGGGCTGGTACCAGGGGCGGCTGGGCGCCGACGACGACTGGGTGAAGGCCGCCGCGACCCAGCAGAGCGTGGTCCTGCTCGCCGCGCCGGTCCAGCACCCGTCGCTGTACGCCTACGCCGTCGAGGCGGGCGCGGGCTTCGCGCTCCTGGTCCCCCTGGCCGTGGTCTGACGCCTACCGGACGCCGCGGCCGCCCTCGAACTCCAGCAGCCGCACCTTGCGCTCGATCCCGCCGCCGTAGCCCGTCATCGAGCCCGAGGCGCCGATCACGCGGTGGCAGGGCACGATGATCCCGACCGGGTTCTTCCCGTTGGCCAGGCCCACCGCACGGGAGGCGCCCGGCTTGCCCAGCTCCGCCGCGAGGCGACCGTACGACCAGGTCTGCCCGTACGGGATCCGGACGAGCTGCTCCCAGACGCTGCGCTGGAAGGCGGTTCCCTCCAGCCGGACCGGGACGGTGAACTCGGTCAGCTCCCCGGCGAAGTACGCGGCGAGCTGCCGCACCACCTCCGGGAACGGCTCCTCCTCCTGCGCGACGCGCTCGCCGAAGGACTCCTCGGCCGGGCGGTGGCGCTGTCCGGTCATGTACAGCCCGCTGAGGACGCCGTCCGTGGCGACGAGGGTGAGCGGCCCGTAGGGGCTGTCGACAACGGTGTGGGACGTGCTGCTGGCGCTGCTCACGACGGTGCTCCTTCGACGGGTGCTACAGGTGCTACAGGTGCTACAGGTGCTGCGGGCGGTGCGGGATCGACGGGCATGCGGTTGATCGGATGGTCGTCCGTCGCCCACAGGTACTGGACGGCGTACGCGCGCCAGGGCCGCCAGCCGGCCGCGCGGGCGGCCAGTGCCGCGGGCGTGGACGGCAGCCCCAGCCCCCGGGCGGCCTTGCGGACCCCGAGGTCCGACGGGAGGAAGGCGTCGGGGTCGCCCAGCGCGCGCATCGCGATGATCTCGGTGGTCCACGGCCCGAAACCGGGCAGGGCGTTCAGCCGGGCGCGGGCCGCCTCCCAGTCGCTGTCGATGCCCAGGGGCAGGGAGCCGTCGGCCAGGGCCGCGACGAGCGTGGTGAGCGTGGTACGCCGGCTGCGCGGCATGGACAGCGCCTCGGGGTCGAGGTCCGCCAGTGCCCCGGGGGAGGGGAACAGGTGGGTCAGCCCGCCCCTCGGGTCCTCGACGGGTTCCCCGTACGCGGTCACCAGGCGGGCCGCGTGGGTCCGCGCGGCCGCCGTGGACACCTGCTGGCCGAGGACCGCCCGTACGGCGAACTCCGCCGCGTCGACGGTACGGGGCACCCGGCGCCCGGGAGCCCCGTCCACGAGCGGTGCCAGCAGCGGGTCGGTGCGCAGCTGGTCGTCGACGGCCTCGGGGTCGGCGTCCAGGTCGAGCATCCAGCGGCAGCGGCTGATGGCGATGGTCAGGTCCCGCAGGTCCGTCAGCGCGAGCCGGCAGCCGATGTGGTCGGGGCCGGGGGTCAGGGCGACGATCCCGGAACCGTGGGGGAGCCGCAGCGTCCTCCGGTAGGCGCCGTCGCGCCACTCCTCGACGCCGGGGACGGCGGTGGCGACGAGGTGCCCGAAGAGGTTGTCGGGGTTCAGCGGGGCCCGGTAGGGCAGCCGCAGGCTGATGGTCCCGGGGATCCGCGGCCCGTCCCGCCCCGTGCCCCGCCGGCCCGCACGCGTGCGCAGCTCGCCGGGGGTGAGGGCGAAGACCTCGCGCACCGTCTCGTTGAAGTTCCGGATGGAGGAGAACCCGGCGGCGAAGGCCACGTCGCCCATCGGGAGCTCGGAGGTCTCGATGAGCAGCCGGGCGGTCTGGGCGCGCTGGGCCCGGGCCAGGGCGAGCGGGCCGGCGCCGAGCTCGGCGCCCAGCTGCCGCTCGACCTGGCGGGCGGAGTACCCGAGCCGGGCGGCGAGCCCCGGCACCCCCTCGCGGTCCACGACCCCGTCCTGGATGAGCCGCATCGCGCGCGCGACGGCGTCGGCGCGGGCGTTCCACTCGGGCGACCCGGGGCTGGTGTCGGGGCGGCACCGCTTGCAGGCCCGGTACCCGGCCTGCTGGCAGGCGGCGGCGCTGGGCAGGAAGGTCATGTTCTCGACCTTGGGCGGCACGGCCGGGCAGCTGGGCCGGCAGTAGATGCCGGTCGTCCGGACCGCGGTGAAGAACCATCCGTCGAAACGGGCGTCCTTCGACTGCACGGCCCTGACGCAGCGGTCGGTGTCGGTGTACATGGCTCCAGCATCCCGGTCACCCGGGCGTCGGGCTGGCGGTTTTCCGACATCAAGCCTAGCCCTCCCGGAGGGCCCGGGCCGCCGCTGTGCGGAGCCGGCCCTCCCCGCCCTTCCACCGCTCCCGGGGGCTCCGCCCCGGACCCCGTGCCGTGCGCTACCGCGCCCGGTGCGCTCAAACGCCGCGCGGGCCGGATGTGCGGAGCACATTCCAGCCCCGCCGGCGTGCCGGGCGCGGCAGCGCCGTGTTCGCAGCCCCGCCGGCGTGTGCGGCGGGAACGGTGGAAGGGTGGGGCGGGGAGCGGCTCTGCGCAGCGGGACACGGCGGCCCTGCCCGGAGGACGGCGAAGGCCCCGGGGGCCAAGTGGCACCCCGGGGCCTTCGGACGTACGGCCGAGCGGCAGCGCTACGGCAGCTGCGCCGCACGCGCCTCGCGCCGGTTGTGGCGGAAGGTGTTCGCCCGCCGCGTCGTCGCGAACAGCGGGATCGTCGCCGCGAGGGCGATCTGCAGCGCGCAGCCCGTCTGGAGCAGCAGCTGCCCGCCCGGCGCGTCGAACGCCCAGGCGGCGAGGAGGCCCATCGCCCCGACGATCCAGCTCAGCATCGCCGCCGCGAGGGCACCCCGCGGCTTCGGGTACTCGACCCGGCTCACCATCAGCCAGGCCACGCCCACGATCGCCAGCAGGGTCGGCACGAACGGCAGCTCCAGCAGCACGATCGAGACGACCGTCAGCGCGCCGAAGGGGCTCGGCATGCCCTGGAACATGCCGTCCTTCATCGTCACGCAGCTGAATCTCGCCAGGCGCAGCACGACCGCGAGCAGGACCACGATGGCCGCCAGCGCCGACACCTTCTGGTGCGCGTCGTCGGCGACCATGCCGTAGACCAGCACGAAGTACGCCGGCGCGAGGCCGAAGCTGATCAGGTCGGACAGGTTGTCCAGCTCGGCACCCATCGGGGAGCTGCGCAGCTTGCGGGCCACGATGCCGTCGAAGAGGTCGAAGACCGCCGCGAGCAGCATCAGTATCACCGCGGTCGCCGCGCTGTGCCGGGCCATGCCGGACTCGCCGCTGCCGGTGAGGTGCGGGATGAGGATCCCGGTGGTGGTGAAGTACACCGCCATGAATCCGCAGGTCGCGTTGCCCAGGGTGAGGGTGTCCGCTATCGACAGCCGCAGCGAGAGCGGCATGTCGTCCTCGGCGGACTCCTCCGGGGCGGACTCGGGCACCCAGCCGGTGGCAGGAGTCTCGGGGTCAGTCACGGTCAATTCGGGTCACCCCCGCGGTGGTGGCCTGACCGACCTCGACCGCGACCTCGACGCCCTCCGGGAGGTAGATGTCGACGCGGGAGCCGAAGCGGATCAGACCGATGCGTTCGCCCTGCTCCACCTTGGTACCGGCCGGCAGGTACGGGACGATGCGACGGGCGACGGCGCCGGCGATCTGCACCATCTCGATGTCGCCGAGCTCGGTGTCGAAGTGCCAGACGACGCGCTCGTTGTTCTCGCTCTCCTTGTTGAACGCCGGGACGAACCCGCCGGGGACGTGCTCCACGGACGTCACCGTGCCGGCCAGCGGCGCGCGGTTGACGTGGACGTTCAGCGGGCTCATGAAGATCGCGACGCGGGTGCGCCCGTCCTTCCACGGCATGATGCTCTGCACCACACCGTCGGCGGGCGAGATGACGCGGCCCTGGGCGATCTCGCGCTCGGGGTCGCGGAAGAACCACAGCATGCCCGCCGCGAGCGCGGTGGTGGGCACGGCCACCGCGGCCCAGCGCCCGGACTTGCGGGCCCGGGCGAGGCTGAGGGCCGCGGTGGCAACGGTCGGCAGAAGCCACGGCGATGCTCCGCGCGCGAGGCGTACGCCGAGTCGGCTGTCGCGAGGTGCAGAGGTTTGGCTGTGGGGCATGGATGACCTTCGTAGCGAGTGATTGCCGCGCCGCAAACGGGGGGACGGGACGGCGGCTTTACTGGAATGCTATCGGTTGCGCGCAACAACTGGGCAAGCCAGAAGCCGAGTCGATGGCCCCCAGCCAGTGACTGGCGGTGACCCTCCCACGGAAAACCGTGGGATGAATCACCGCAAAAGGGACTTTCAGCCCTGGACTCGGTACTCCTCGAGCAGGCGGCGCCCGATGATCATTTTCTGGATCTCGGCGGTACCTTCACCGATCAGAAGCATCGGGGCCTCCCGGTAGAGGCGCTCGATCTCGTACTCCTTCGAGAATCCGTAGCCGCCGTGGATGCGGAAGGCATCTTCGACGACCTCCTTGCAGTATTCGGACGCGAGGTACTTCGCCATCCCGGCTTCGAGGTCGTTTCGCTCCCCGGAGTCCTTTTTGCGTGCTGCGTTCACCATCATGGCATGGGCGGCTTCGACCTTGGTAGCCATCTCGGCCAGCTTGAACTGGATGGCCTGGTGCTGGGCGATCGCCTTGCCGAAAGTGTGACGTTGCTGGGCATAGGAGACACCCAGCTCGAACGCACGCTGAGCGACGCCGCAGCCACGGGCCGCCACGTTGACGCGGCCGACCTCGACGCCGTCCATCATTTGGTAAAACCCTCGGCCCGTCTGCCCCCCGAGGACCCGATTGGCCGGAATGCGCAGTCCGTCCATGATCAGCTCGGTGGTGTCGACGCCCTTGTAGCCCATCTTGTCGATCTTGCCCGGGATGGTCAGGCCCGGACGGACCTCCCCGAAGCCCGGCTCCTTCTCGACCAGGAAGGTGGTCATCGACTTGTGCGGGGCCGTGCCCTCGGGGTGTCCTTCGTCACTCCGGCACAGGACCGCGACCAGGGTCGAGGTGCCGCCGTTCGTCAGCCACATCTTCTGGCCGTTCAGGACGTACTCGTCGCCGTCCTTGACCGCCTTCGACGTGATGGCCGACACATCGGAGCCCAGCCCCGGCTCGGACATCGAGAACGCGCCGCGCACCTCGCCCAGCGCCATGCGCGGGAGGAAGTACTCCTTCTGCTCCTGCGTGCCGTGCTGCTTGAGCATGTACGCCACGATGAAGTGGGTGTTGATGATGCCCGAGACGGACATCCAGCCGCGGGCTATCTCCTCCACGCACAGCGCGTAGGTGAGGAGCGACTCACCCAGGCCGCCGTACTCCTCGGGGATCATCAGGCCGAAGAGGCCGAGCTCCTTGAGCCCGTCGACGATCTGCTGCGGGTACTCGTCGCGGTGCTCCAGCTCGGTCGCGACCGGGATGATCTCCTTGTCGACGAACTCGCGGACGGTCTTCAGGATCTCCTGCTGGACGTCCGTGAGCCCGGCGGTCTGGGCGAGTCGGGCCATGGCTACTTCCCCTGTTCCTTCAGCTCGGGCCGGCCGGGCTGTTCGCCGCCGCGCGCCTTGATGTACGTCTCGGTCGGGACCATCACCTTGCGCCGGAAGACGCAGACGAGGGTGCCGTCCTGCTTGTAGCCCTTGGTCTCCACGTACACGATCCCGCGGTCGTCCTTGGACTTCGACGGGGTCTTGTCGAGGACCGTGGTCTCGCCGTAGACCGTGTCGCCGTGGAAGGTCGGCGCCACGTGCCGCAGGGACTCGATCTCCAGGTTGGCGATGGCCTTCCCGGAGACGTCCGGCACGGACATGCCCAGCAGCAGGGAGTAGATGTAGTTGCCCACGACGACGTTCTTGCCGAAGTCGGTCGTGTTCTCGGCGTAATTGCTGTCCATGTGCAGCGGGTGGTGGTTCATGGTCAGCAGGCAGAAGAGGTGGTCGTCGTACTCCGTGACCGTCTTCCCGGGCCAGTGCTTGTAGACCGCGCCGACCTCGAACTCTTCGTAGGTGCGTCCGAACTGCATGGGGCTCAGGCCTCCGGGATCTCGAACTTGGTGGTGCGCTCCATGCCGGCGGCCCGGCCCTTGCCCGCGATGACCAGGGCCATCTTGCGGCTGGCCTCGTCGATCATCTCGTCGCCGAGCATCGCGGAGCCCTTCTTGCCGCCCGCCTCGGAGGTGCACCAGTCGTACGCGTCGAGGATCATCTCGGCGTGGTCGTAGTCCTCCTGCGAGGGGGAGAAGACCTCGTTGGCCGCCTCGACCTGGCCCGGGTGCAGCACCCACTTGCCGTCGAAGCCCAGGGCGGCGGCGCGCCCGGCGACCTCGCGGTAGGCGTCCACGTCGCGGATCTGGAGGAAGGGGCCGTCGATCGCCTGGAGGTCGTGCGTACGGGCCGCCATCAGGATCCGCATCAGGATGTAGTGGTAGGCGTCCGCGGGGTAGCCGGGCGGCTGCATGCCCACGACCAGGGACTTCATGTTGATCGAGGCCATGAAGTCGGCCGGGCCGAAGATGATGGTCTCCAGGCGCGGCGAGGCGGCGGCGATCGCGTCGACGTTCACCAGGCCCTTGGCGTTCTCGATCTGCGCCTCGATGCCGATCTTGCCGACCTCGAAGCCCATGGTCTTCTCGATCTGGGTCAGCAGGAGGTCGAGCGCCACGACCTGCTGGGCGTCCTGGACCTTCGGCAGCATGATGCAGTCGAGGTTCTGGCCGGCGCCCTCGACGACCGTGACGACGTCGCGGTACGTCCAGTGGGTGGTCCAGTCGTTGACGCGCACCACGCGGGTCTTGCCGGTCCAGTCGCCGTTGTTCAGCGCGTCCACGATCGTGTGGCGGGCGCCTTCCTTGGCGAGCGGCGCGCAGGCGTCCTCGAGGTCCAGGAAGACCTGGTCGGCCGGCAGGCCCTGGGCCTTCTCCAGGAACCGGGGGTTGGAACCCGGCACCGCGAGGCAGGAACGGCGCGGGCGCAGCCGGTTGACCGGGGAAGAGGGCGTGGTCATGCGGGGACCTCCGTGCTTTCTGCGATGGTGAGGGGGTGGAGCTTGTTGGCCGTGCGGATCTCGTCGACGATACGTCCGATGATCTCCGTGATGCCGAAGTCCTTGGGGGTGAACACGGCGGCCACCCCCGCCTCCTTCAGGGTCACGGCGTCGGCGTTCGGAATGATGCCCCCGACGATGACGGGGATGTCGCCCGCCCCCGCCGTGCGCAGGCGTTCCAGGACGTCCGGGACGAGCGCGCTGTGCGAACCGGACAGGATCGACAGTCCCACGCAGTGCACGTCCTCGGCCAGCGCCGCCGTCGAGATCTCCTCCGGCGTCAGCCGGATGCCCTGGTAGACCACCTCGAAGCCGGCGTCGCGGGCCCGGACGGCGATCTGCTCGGCGCCGTTGGAGTGCCCGTCGAGGCCGGGCTTGCCGACCAGCAGGCGCAGCCGGCCCGTGCCCAGCTCGTCCGCCGTCCGGGCGACCTTCTCGCGGACCGCGGCCAGCGGCGTGCCCTCCTCGGCGGCGACGGCCACCGGGGCCGAGGAGACCCCGGTCGGAGCGCGGAACTCGCCGAAGACCTCGCGCAGGGCGTTCGCCCACTCGCCGGTGGTGACCCCGGCGCGGGCGCACTCGAGGGTGGCCTCCATGAGGTTGTCGGTGCCGGCGGCGGCCTCCTTCAGCCGCTCCAGGGTCTGGCCGACGGTCGGGAAGACGAACGGGTCGCCGCCGCCCTGGCGGTCCGAGGCCTCCTGGCGCTCGGAGCGCCAGCGCCGGATCCGCTCGACGGTCAGCTCCTCGACCGCCGGGTCCACCGTCATGATGGCGCCGTCGAGGTCGGCGGTGAGCGGGTTCTCCTCGGTCTGCTGGAAGCAGTTCACCCCGACGATCCTGTCCTCGCCGGACTCGATCCGGGCGCGCCGCTCGGCGTGCGAGGAGACCAGCTGGGACTTCAGGTACCCGGACTCGACGGCGGCCATCGCGCCGCCCATCTCCTGGATCCGGTCGATCTCGGCCAGGCAGTCGGCGACCAGGGAGTCGACCTTGGCCTCGATGACGTGGGAGCCGGCGAAGATGTCCCCGTACTCCAGCAGGTCGCTCTCGTGGGCGAGGACCTGCTGGATGCGCAGCGACCACTGCTGGTCCCAGGGGCGGGGCAGGCCCAGCGCCTCGTTCCAGGCGGGCAGCTGCACGGCGCGGGCGCGGGCGTCCTTGGAGAGGGTGACGGCCAGCATCTCCAGGACGATGCGCTGGACGTTGTTCTCCGGCTGCGCCTCGGTCAGGCCGAGGGAGTTGACCTGGACGCCGTAGCGGAAGCGGCGCTGCTTGGCGTCCTCGATGCCGTAGCGCTCGCGGGTGACCTGGTCCCAGATGCGGCCGAAGGCGCGCATCTTGCACATCTCCTCGATGAAGCGGACGCCCGCGTTCACGAAGAACGAGATACGGGCGACGACCTCGCCGAAACGATCCTCCGGGACCTGGCCCGAGTCGCGCACGGAGTCCAGGACGGCGATCGCGGTCGACATCGCGTACGAGATCTCCTGGACCGGGGTGGCCCCGGCCTCCTGGAGGTGGTACGAGCAGATGTTGATCGGGTTCCACTTCGGGATGTGGTTGACCGTGTACGCGATCATGTCCGTCGTCAGGCGGAGGGACGGTCCCGGCGGGAAGACGTGCGTCCCGCGCGAGAGGTACTCCTTGACGATGTCGTTCTGCGTGGTGCCCTGGAGCCGGGAGATGTCCGCCCCCTGCTCCTCGGCGGCCACCTGGTAGAGCGCCAGCAGCCACATGGCGGTGGCGTTGATCGTCATCGAGGTGTTCATCTGCTCCAGGGGGATGTCCTGGAACAGCCGCCGCATGTCGCCCAGATGGGAGACCGGGACCCCGACCCGGCCCACCTCGCCGCGGGCGAGGACGTGGTCCGGGTCGTAGCCGGTCTGCGTCGGCAGGTCGAAGGCCACCGACAGGCCGGTCTGCCCCTTGGCGAGGTTGCGGCGGTACAGCTCGTTGGACGCCTCGGCCGTGGAGTGGCCGGCGTACGTCCGCATGAGCCACGGACGGTCTTTCTGGCGCTCTGTCATCTCAGGCTGTCCCTCTGGCCCTTGGGCGTCTCAGATGTTGCGGAAGCGGTTGATGGCGTCGAGGTGCTGGGCGCGCATCTCGTGGTCGCGGACGCCCAGGCCCTCCTCGGGGGCGAGCGCGAGGACGCCGACCTTGCCCTGGTGGAGGTTGCGGTGGACGTCGTAGGCGGCCTGGCCGGTCTGCTCCAGGGAGTAGACCTTCGAGAGGGTGGGGTGGATCTTGCCCTTGGCGATCAGGCGGTTGGCCTCCCACGCCTCGCGGTAGTTGGCGAAGTGCGAGCCGATGATGCGCTTCAGGGACATCCACAGGTAGCGGTTGTCGTACTGGTGCATGTAGCCGGAGGTCGAGGCGCAGGTGGTGATGGTGCCGCCCTTGCGGGTGACGTAGACGGAGGCGCCGAAGGTCTCGCGGCCGGGGTGCTCGAAGACGATGTCGATGTCCTCGCCGCCGGTCAGCTCGCGGATCTTCGAGCCGAAGCGCTTCCACTCCTTGGGGTCCTGGGTGTGCTCGTCCTTCCAGAACCTGTAGCCCTCTGCGTTGCGGTCGATGACCGCCTCGGCGCCCATGGACCGGCAGATGTCGGCCTTCTCGGGGGAGGAGACGACGCAGATCGGGTTGGCGCCGCCGGCCAGGGCGAACTGGGTGGCGTAGGAGCCGAGGCCGCCGCTGGCGCCCCAGATCAGGACGTTGTCGCCCTGCTTCATGCCGGCGCCGTTGTTGGAGACCAGCTGGCGGTAGGCGGTGGAGTTGACCAGGCCGGGGGAGGCGGCCTCCTCCCAGCTGAGGTGGCCCGGCTTGGGCATCAGCTGGTTGGACTTGACGAGGGCGATCTCCGCCAGGCCGCCGAAGTTGGTCTCGAAGCCCCAGATGCGCTGCTCGGGGTCGAGCATCGTGTCGTTGTGGCCGTCGGAGGACTCCAGCTCGACCGACAGGCAGTGCGCGACGACCTCGTCGCCGGGCTTCCAGGAGTTGACGCCGGGGCCGGTGCGCAGCACGACGCCCGCGAGGTCGGAGCCGATGACGTGGTACGGGAGGTCGTGGCGCTTGGTGAGCTCCGAGAGGCGGCCGTAGCGCTCCAGGAAGCCGAAGGTGGAGACCGGTTCGAAGATCGAGGTCCACACGGAGTTGTAGTTGACCGAGGAGGCCATGACGGCGACCAGGGCCTCGCCCGGGCCGAGCTCCGGCACCGGGACCTGGTCCAGGTGCAGGGACTGGCGCGGGTCCTTGTCGCGGCTGGCGAGACCCTCGAACATCTGGGCCTCGTCCTTGTGCACGGTGATCGCGCGGTACGAGTCGGGCAGCGGCAGCGCCGCGAAGTCTGCGGCGGTGGCGGACTGCGACTGAATCGCGTCCAGGATGTCCTTCACGGTGTTGCCTCCGGCTGAGCGCTGGTCGAGGGTGCGCTGAGGGGTACGCGTTGCGTGCGTGGGAGCGTGTGGCTGGGTGCTGCGGGTGCCGTCGGTCCGGCGGAGCTGGGTGGTGCGGCCGCGCCTGTGGTGGGGCGGGCGGGGGCCTGGTGACGCAGGCATCCGGGGCGCGTTCCGTGCCGAGTGGGCGTGGACCGCGGGGACGTCCGGACGCATTCAACGTATGGCACCCCGTGTCACTCGGCAAGGCACTGCGTGCCAAAACTTTCTCTCATTTGCCCATTGACCTGCACAGATGAGCGATGATCGATCAGAGTTACCCGCGAGTAGGGGCAACTTGGACAAACGAGAGCGGCCGCTCCCTGAACGGGAGCGGCCGCTGTGACGAGGGTCGCTTTTCGATGCCGAGGAGGTCGGCCTACTTGTTCTTGAGCGCTTCTTCGATGGTCCGCATGACTTCGTCGAGCGGGGCGTCGGTCCGGGCCACCGCGACGAGCACCTCGCCCTCGGTGCGCACCGCCGCCTGCGGGGCCGCCCCGCTGCCCGCGGTGCGGCCGGCCCCGATCCCGGAGCCGAAGGTCCTGCGGACGATCGCGAAGGCGTGGTCCAGCTCCGCCTCCACGTCGCCCTGCCCGCCGGCCCGCAGCCAGCGCCGCAGCACGTGGTTGTGGGCGGTCACCACCGCCGAGGCGGCCACCTCCGCCAGCAGCGGGTCGTCGTTGCCGTCGTGGTGGTCGGTCTCGTCGAAGTGGGCCAGCAGGTAGCGGGTGAACAGCCGCTCGTAGCGGGCCACCGAGGCGATCTCCCGCTCCCGCAGCGCCGGCACCTCGCGGGTGAGCCGGTAGCGCTCCACCGAGACCGCCGGCGAGGCGGCGTACATCTTCATGACTTCCTTGATCCCCCGGCACACCGTGTCGAGCGGGTGCTCGTGCGCCGGGGCCACGTCCAGGACCGCCTCGGCGCGGGTCAGGGTGTCGTCGTGGTCCGGGAAGATCGCCTCTTCCTTGGAGCGGAAGTGCCGGAAGAAGGTCCGGCGCGCCACCCCGGCCGCCGCGGCGATCTCGTCGACCGTCGTGGCCTCGTACCCCTTCGTCGCGAACAGCTCCATGGCCGCCGCGGCGAGCTCGCGGCGCATCTTCAGGCGCTGGGCTGCCGCCCGGGTGCCCGCCGTCCCCTCCGGGGCGTCGGAGGCCGAGGCGGAACGGGACGAGGTCTTGGCGGGCTGGGACATAGAGCGAAAGTACTTCATCCGCGCGGGCGCGCGCGCCGGAGGGGGGTCGGAGGGGGGTGGATGCGGGGGAGGGCCCGCACTGGGCTCGGGAGGGTGTGTCCGCCGTGAGGGTCCGGCGGACCCGAGCAGCCCTCCCCACGCATCCTGCTCAGGGCCCGTCGGGTTACCGGCGGGCGTACTCACGGAAACCGCGGCCGGTCTTCCGGCCCAGGCAGCCCGCCGCGACCAGGTGCTCCAGCAGCGGGGACGGGGCCAGGCCCGGGTCGCGGAACTCCCGGTGGAGCACCTTCTCGATGGCCAGGGACACGTCCAGGCCGACCACGTCGAGGAGCTCGAAGGGCCCCATCGGGTAGCCGCCGCCCAGCTTCATCGCGGCGTCGATGTCGTCGAGGCTGGCGTAGTGCTGCTCGACCATCTTGACCGCGTTGTTCAGGTACGGGAACAGCAGCGCGTTCACGATGAACCCCGCCCGGTCCCCGCAGTCCACCGCGTGCTTGCGGACCTTCCCGCAGACCTCGCGGACGGTGGCGTGCACGTCGTCGGCCGTCAGCACGGTCCGGACCACCTCGACCAGCTTCATGGCCGGCGCCGGGTTGAAGAAGTGCATGCCGATCACGTCCTGCGGCCGCTCGGTCGCCCGCGCCACGGCGATCACCGGCAGCGAGGAGGTCGTGGTGGCCAGCACCGCACCCGGCTTGCAGACCTTGTCCAGGCCGGCGAAGAGCTGCTGCTTGACCTCGAGGTCCTCGGCGACGGCCTCCACGGCCAGGTCCACCTCGGCGAAGGCCTCCAGCGAGCCGGCCGGGGTGACCAGGGCGAGGGTCTGCGCGGCGGCCTCCTCGCTCAGGCGGCCCCTGGACACCGCACGGTCCAGGGACTTCCCGATCGCGGCCTTCGCGGCCTCGGCCTTCTCCTGGCTGCGGGCGGCCAGCACCACCGGGTAGCCGGCCTGCGCGAAGACCTGGGCGATACCGCTCGCCATGGTCCCGGAACCGGCCACGCCGACGGAGTGCACCGGGCGGCCCGCGCCCAGCAGGGACCCGTCGAGCGGCGTCTGGAGGTCGCGGACCACCACGGAGCTGCCCGGGGCCTCGTACGTGTAGAAGCCGCGGCCGGCCTTCTGCCCGGTCAGGCCGGCCTCCACGAGGTGGCCCAGGATCGGGGCCGGAGCGTGCAGGCGGTCGCCGGAGGAGGCGTACATGGCCTCCAGCACCGTGCGCGCGGTGTCCACGCCGACCAGGTCGAGCAGGGCGAGCGGGCCCATCGGCAGGCCGCAGCCCAGCTTCATCGCCGCGTCGATGTCCTCGCGGGAGGCGTACTTGGCCTCGTACATCGCGGCGGCCTGGTTGAGGTAGCCGAAGAGCAGGCCGTCGGCGACGAAGCCGGGCCGGTCGCCGACCGCGACGGGCTCCTTGCCGAGCTCCCGGGCCAGGGCGGTGACCGCCTCGACGGCCGGCGGCGAGGTCAGGACGCTGGAGACGATCTCGACGAGCTTCATCGCCGGGGCCGGGTTGAAGAAGTGCAGGCCCAGGACGCGCTCGGGGCGCAGGGACTCGGCGGCGAGCCGGGTCACCGACAGGGCGTTGGTGCCGGTGGCCAGCACGGTGTCGGGGCGGACGATCGCGTCCAGCTCCCCGAACACCCGGTGCTTGAGGTCGTAGTCCTCCGGGACCACCTCGATGACCAGGTCGGCGTCGGCGGCGGCGGAGAGCTCGGTGGAGGTGCGGAAGCGGGCGAGGACCTCCTCGCGCTCCTCTTCGGTGAGCTTCCGCTTGGCCACCGAGCGCGCCGTGGCGGCCGCGAGGGCCCCGACGGCCCGGCGGGCGGCCGCCTCGCTGACGTCGATGCCGACGACCTCGCGGCCGGTCCGGGCGAGGACCTCGGCGATGCCGGTGCCCATGGTGCCGAGGCCGACGACGGCGATCGTGCGGAGGGAGGAGGGACTGGACGTGGACGGAAGGTCCATCGCGGGACTCCAGTGGAATGAGGGTGACGACTGGGAAGCGCGCGGCGCACGGTGCGCGCGGAGGTGCCGTACGGCGGAGCGGTGCGGGAGCGTGCGGGAACGCGGTGCGGGACGCCGTGCGCGGAGCCGTGCGTCGACGCGGTGCGTGGAGGGCCGTACGAGCGGGCCGTACGGACGGGCCCGGCGTGCCCGCGCCCGGGAGAACGGGCGCTGCGGACCTGGACGGCGCGACCCTGTCCCGGGGTCCTGCCGTGCGTACGGGTGGTGCGTGAACCGACTGGCACGGGGCGGCTGCGTCACCAGGCCGGTCCCGTGCGTGTGGGAACGACATTAACCCCGCAGTAACTGGCGCGCCAGAGCGCGGAGATGTGAGCTGTACCGCCCAAATGTACCGATCATCGATGATCGATCAGGCGGGTGGGCGGAACTGCCCCGAACCCGGCGCGGCGCGGCCCGCGGAGCCCTAGGGTGGCCGCGTGAACGAGGTACTGGAGCGCCTGCGGGCGGAGGCGGACGGGTCGCCCGCGTACGAGGCGCTGCTGGCGGCCGGCCCCGACGGGCTGGCCGCCTCGCTGACATCGGCCGGGCAGCCCCTGTGGGCCCGCGAACTGGCGGCGTACCGGCTGGGCATGGCGCGGGACCGGCGGGCCTTCGAACCCCTGGTCCTGCTGCTCAACCACCGCGACCCCGCGCGCTGCGAGGCCGCCGCGCAGGCGCTCGGCGTGCTCGGCGACCCGCGCACCGCCCGCGCCGCCGCGGCGCTCGCCACCAACACCCTGCGCACCGCCTACGCCCTGCACCCGGTCCGGCTGCTGGCCGCGCTGCGGGCGCCCGAGTCGGCCCCGGCCCTGATCTCGACCCTGTCGCGGCTCCTGGCCCCGCACGACCCGTACTGGCGGATCGCCCTGGCCTGCGTGGAGGGGCTGGGCGTCCTGGCCGACGCCCGCGCCCGCGACGTCCTGGTCCGCGCCCAGGCCCACCCCCGCCTCGCCCTGGCGGCCACGGACGCCCTGAACCGACTCCGGACCCGGCACCCGGACGCCTGAGCCCGGACCCCGGGGCACCCGGGACGCGCGGGGCCCTCAGCAGGCCGCCGGGACGATCGCGAAGGCCTCGACCTCCAGGAGCAGCTCCGGGCGGAAGAGGGCCGCGACCTGCACGGCCGAGGAGGCCGGCAGCAGGTGCGGGGCGATGGCCTCGTCGCGGGCCGCCCGCACCGCCGGGAGGTGGGCCACGTCCGTGACGAAGTACGTCAGCTTCACCACGTCCTCGAAGCCCGCGCCCGCCGCCGCCAGGCACCGGCGCAGGTTCTCGAACACCTGGCGGGCCTGGGCGGCGGGATCGCCCTCGCCCACCACCTCCCCCTTCTCGTCGAGGGCGCACTGCCCCGAGACGGCCACGAACCGCCCGGTGCCCCAGACGACGTGGCTGTACCCGGTGCCCGGGGCGACGCCCTCCGGCGCGGCGATCCGGGTGAGGTGGCGGCCGCCGCCGTGCGCGGTGGAGGAAGGAGGAGGTGTGGTCATGGGGCGATCCTGCCCGCCCGGGCTCAGCCGCGGAAGCCCAGCAGTCCGTGCAGGGCCGCGCCGCCCGCCGAGGCCGGGACCGCGCGCGTCGCCGTCGTCGGCTTCGGGGCGGGTTGCGCCGGGCAGGTGGCGTCGGACGCCTGACCCGTCCTCAGATAGCCGGCGAGCTTCTCGTCGAGGCACTTGTTGCCGCTCAGCGCGATGCCGTGGTTGCCCCCGCCCTCCTCCACCACCAGCGCCGAGCCCGCCAGCCGGTGCCGCATGGTCACCGCGCCCTCGTACGGGGTCGCCGCATCCTCCGTCGCCTGGAACAGCAGCGCCCCGGGCAGCTCCGTGTTCGTCACGTCAGGGGCCCGCAGCGGCTCCGTCGGCCAGAACGCGCACGGCGCGTTGTACCAGGCGTTGTTCCAGGTCATGAAGGGCGCCTTCGCGTGGGTGCGCCACATGTCCGCCCGCCACCGGTTCCAGTCCTTCGGCCATGCCGAGTCCCGGCACTGCACCGCCGTGTACACGCTGTAGGAGTTGCCCGCCGACGGCTCCACCGCCCCGAACCGCTCGTACGCCGCCACCAGGGGTTTGGGGTCCTGCTTCACCGCGTACGCCGCGAAGGCCTCGGCCAGGTGCGGCCAGTAGCCGTTGTAGTAGCCGCCCGGCATGTACGTGTCCTCCAGCTCGGCCGGCCCCACCTTCCCGCCGGCGGGCGCCCCGCGCAGGGCCTCGCGCATCTCGTACCAGCGCCGCTCGACGCCGGCCGGGTCGCCGCCCAGGTGGTAGGTGGAGTCGTACTGGGCCACCCAGGCCAGGAACGCCTTGTGGCGGGCGTCGAAGGCCTGGTCCTGGGCCAGGTTGTCCTCGTACCAGACCCCGCCCGGGTCGACCACGGAGTCCAGCACCAGCCGGTGCACCCGCCCCGGGTACAGCTTGGCGTACACCGCGCCCAGGTAGGTGCCGTAGGAGTAGCCGAAGTAGCTGACCTTCGGCGCGCCCAGGGCGGTGCGCAGCACCTCCAGGTCGCGGGCGGCCGAGACGGTGCCGATGTACGGGAGCACGTCCGCGTGCTTCGCCTGGCAGGACTCGGCGAAGGACCGCACCCGCTCCAGGTTCGCCTGCTCGGTCGCCGCGTCCAGCGGCACGGAGTCCGGCCGCACGGGCTTGAAGTGGCCCGCCCCGCAGTCCAGGGCGGGTTCGCTCTTGCCCACGCCCCGCGGGTCGAAGCCGATCACGTCGTACTGGGCCGCCACGTCCTTGGGCAGGGCCGAGGCGACGAACCCGGCCAGGGCGCGGCCGCTGCCGCCCGGACCGCCGGGGTTGACCAGCAGCGGGCCCTGGGAGGCGGAGGCGGTGTGCGGGACCCGGGTCAGGGCCAGGGAGATCTGCCGCCCGGCGGGCCGCTCGTGGTCGAGGGGGACCCTGAGGGAGGCGCACTGCAGCGTCGGGTAGCGGGGGGTCGCGCAGCCGGTCCAGCGCAGGCCGGCGGCGGCCGGGGCCGGCGCCGGAGCCGGGGCGGCGGTGACGGGGCTCGCGAGTCCGGCGGCGACCGTGGAGATCGCCAGCAGCAGGGCGGCGCGCCTCTTCGCGGGGCCGCGCTGCTTCGCGGGGTGCGGTACGGGGTGGAGCATGGGGCCTCCCAGCCGAGGGGTCTGGGCCGAATCGTCCCGGAAACCGCGCCCGGAATACGGGAATCGGGCTGCCCATTGGCCCGATGTGATGACCCCTCGGGCGGCGTCCGGGTCACGGGCCGGGCGTCCGGGGCCGCGGGGGAGCCCGAACGGATCGGTGCGGCCGGGGCCGGCGGCGGCCCGGCGCGGCCGCGCCCCGCCCCGCCCGGAGCCGCAGATGGAGTACCGCGGGTGTCACGCGGGGGCCGCCCGGCCACCCGGGCCGCCCGCCGGCCCGTGCCGGCGCCCGCACCCCGGATTTGGGCGGCCGCCCCCGAGGTGGTTGGCTTGCCGCGAAGAACGGACACAACTGCTGGAGGAACAGCTATGGCGCAGGTCGAGGCCACCACGGAGCGCATCATCGGGGCCGACGCGGAGACCGTCTTCGACGCGCTGGCGGACTACACCGGCACCCGGGGCAAGCTGCTCCCCGAGCACTTCAGCGAGTACGAGGTGCGCGAGGGCGGCGACGGCGAGGGCACCCTGGTCCACTGGAAGCTCCAGGCCACCAGCAAGCGCGTCCGGGACTGCCTGCTGGAGGTCACCGAGCCCACGGACGGCCAGCTCGTGGAGAAGGACCGCAACTCCTCCATGGTCACCACCTGGACCGTGACCCCGGCCGGCGAGGGCAAGTCCAAGGCCGTCGTCAGCACCGTCTGGAACGGCGCGGGCGGCATCGGCGGCTTCTTCGAGCGCACCTTCGCGCCCAAGGGCCTCGGCCGCATCTACGACACCGTCCTCGACAACCTGGCCCGGGAAGTCGAGGCCTGACCGCCGCCGCCGGCCGCCGTCAGGACGGCTCCCCGCGGCCGGCTCACCGGTTCGGGTGGAATTCCCGCACCCGCGGGGGACGTACCCGGCGCCCCGGCCGCACGCGCGCCGGGCCCGCAGCCCGCGCCCGCACGGTCCGGGCGTGGCCCCGGGGCGGGTGCGCGGCCGGGCCGCTAGGGTGGGGCCCCTGTCGAAGCGACCCACCGGGGGCCCGATGAAGATCCTCATCTCCGCCGACATGGAAGGCGCCACCGGCGTCACCTGGCCCGCCGACGTGCTCCCCGGAACCCCTCAATGGGAGCGCTGCCGGGGCATGTTCACCTCCGACGTGAACGCCGCCGTACTCGGCTTCCACGACGGCGGCGCCGACCGGGTCCTCATCAACGAGGCCCACTGGACCATGCGCAACCTGCTGCTGGAGAAGCTCGACGCCCGCGCCGAGATGATCACCGGCCGGCACAAGTCCCTCTCCATGGTCGAGGGCGTCCAGCACGGGGACGTGGACGGCGTCGCCTTCGTCGGCTACCACACCGGCGCCGGCGCCGAGGGCGTCCTCGCCCACACCTACCTCGCCAACTCCCTCACCGGCGTCTGGCTCGACGGCCTCCGCGCCAGCGAGGGCGTGCTCAACGCCCATGTCGTCGCCGAGTACGGGGTCCCCGTCATCCTCGTCACAGGCGACGACCTGACCTGCGCCGACGCCGCCGGCTACGCCCCGGACGCGCGCACCGTCGCCGTCAAGGACCACGTCTCGCGCTACGCGGCCGTCTGCCGCACCCCGGCCCGTACCGCCGCCGACATCCGCGCGGCGGCCACCGAGGCGGTGAAGCTCGCCGTCCGGCACGAGCCGGTGCGCGGCGGGCCGCACACGATGGAAGTGGAGTTCGACGCCGAGCACCTGTCGATGGCAGCCACCGTCGTCCCGGGCGTCGAACGGACCGGCGAGCGCAGGATCGCCTACACCAGCGGGACCATGTACGAGGCGATCCGCACCTTCAAAGCGGTCACCACGGTCGTCTCGGCGGCTCTGGAGGAGCAGTATGGCTGACATGGAACGGGTGGACTGCGGCCCCGGCACGGCGGGACCCCACGGCACGGCCCCCGGCGCGACGGCCCTGCGCGCGGCCGGCCCCGACGGGATCCCCGCCGACCGCGCGGCGGTCCTCGGCGGGGCCCCGGCCCCGGTCGGGGCGGCGCTCGACGCGGCCGCCTTCGACGAGGTGGTCGAGTTCACCTCCGGGCTCATCCGCATCGACACGAGCAACCGGGGCGGCGGCGACTGCCGGGAACGCCCCGCCGCCGAGTACGCCGCCGAACGCCTCGCCGCCGCGGGCCTGCACCCCGTCCTCCTGGAGCGCACTCCCGGCCGCACCAACGTGGTGGCCCGCCTGGAGGGCACCGATCCCTCCGCGCCCGCCCTCCTCGTCCACGGCCACCTCGACGTGGTCCCCGCCGAGGCCGCCGACTGGAGCGCGGACCCCTTCTCCGGCGAGGTCCGCGACGGGGTGGTCTGGGGCCGCGGGGCCGTCGACATGAAGAACATGGACGCGATGGTGCTGGCCGTCGTACGGGCCTGGGCGCGCACCGGCACCCGGCCGCGCCGTGACGTCGTCATCGCGTTCACCGCCGACGAGGAGGACAGCGCCGTCGACGGCTCCGGCTACCTCGCCGACCGCCACCCGCACCTCTTCGAGGGCTGTACGGAGGGCCTGAGCGAGTCCGGCGCCTTCACCCTGCACACGGGGGCCGGACGGCCCCTCTACCCCATCGCCGCCGGCGAACGCGGCACCGCCTGGCTGAAACTGACCGCGCACGGCCGCACCGGGCACGGCTCCAAACCCAACCGGGCCAACGCCGTCACCCGGCTCGCCGCCGCCGTCGCCCGCATCGGCGCCCACGAGTGGCCGGTCCGCCTCACCGGCACCGTCGCCGCCTGTATCGGCGAACTCGCCGCCCTCCAGGGCCTGTCCGGCGACCCCCGCGCCCCCGGCTTCGACCTCGACGCCGTCCTCGACGCCCTCGGCCCGACCGCCGCCCTCGTCGAGGCCACCCTGCGCAACAGCGCCAACCCGACCATGCTCAGCGCCGGCTACAAGCTCAACGTGGTCCCCGGACACGCCACCGCGTACGTCGACGGACGCACCCTGCCCGGCGGCGAGGCCGAGTTCGCCGCCGTCCTCGACGAGCTCACCGGCCCCGACGTGGACTGGGAGTACCACCACCGGGAGGTCGCCCTCGAAGCCCCGGTGGACGGGCCGACGTACGCGGTCCTGCGCGAGGCCGTCGAGCACTTCGACCCCGAGGGGCGCGCCGTGCCCTTCTGCATGGCGGGCGGCACCGACGCCAAGCAGTTCTCCCGCCTGGGCATCACCGGCTACGGCTACTCCCCGCTCAGGCTTCCGCCCGGCTTCGACTACTGGTCCCTCTTCCACGGCGTGGACGAACGGGTCCCCGTCGACGCCCTGCACTTCGGCGTCCGCGTCCTGGACCGCGCGCTGCGGAACCTGTGATGGGGGCCCGGTGATGGCGGCGGCCGCCGCCTGCGCCCCCTACGGCAGCTGGCCCTCCCCGCTCGCCGCCGCACACGCGGCCGCCCACGACGGACGGCCCGAGTACGTCGGCACCATCGGCCCCGAGGTCTGGTGGACCGAACCCCGCCCCGAGGAGGGCGGGCGCCGCACCCTGGTCCGCCGGCCCGCCGACGGCGGCCCCGCCCGGCCGGTGCTGCCCGCCCCCTGGAACGTGCGCAGCCGGCTCACCGAGTACGGCGGCCTGCCCTGGGCGGGCGCGGAACGGGCCGACGGCGGGCCGCTGGTGGTGTTCGTCCACCACGCCGACCAGCGGCTGTACGCCTACGAGCCCGACGCCCCCGGCGCGCCCCCGCCCCGCCCGCTCACCCCCGTCTCGCCGACCGGCGGCGGGCTGCGCTGGGCCGACCCGGTGCTGCGAGCCGGCGAAGTCTGGTGCGTGCTGGAGGAGTTCACCGGCCCCGCCCCGGGCGACGTGCGGCGCGTCGCGGCCGCCGTCCCGCTGGACGGCTCCGCCGCCGGCGACCGGGCCGCCGTACGGGAGCTCACCGACGACCGGCACCGCTTCCGCACCGGGCCGAAGCCCTCCCCCGACGGGCGCAGCGCCGCCTGGCTGGTGTGGGACCACCCCCGGATGCCCTGGGACGGCACGGAGCTCCAGCTCGCCGACGTCCGACCCGACGGGACCCTCGGCACGCCCCGCACGGTGCTCGGCGGGCCGGACGAGGCCGTGGCCCAGGTGGCGTGGGCGGCGGACGGGAGCCTGCTCGCGGTGAGCGACCGCAGCGGCTGGTGGAACCCGTACCGGGTGGACGCGGACGGCGGCGGGGCCGTCAACCTGTGCCCCCGCGAGGAGGAGTTCGGCGGCCCCCTGTGGAAGCCGGGGCTGACCTGGATGGCGCCGCTGCCCGGGGGCGCTCCCCCGGCCGCCGCCGGGGGGACCCCCGCCCAGGCCGAAGGCTCCGGGGGAGGCCCGCTGGCCGTCCTGCACGGCCGGGGCTCCTGCGTCCTGGGCGTCCTGGACCCCGACAGCGGGGACCTGGTGGACGCCGCCGGCCCCTGGACGGCCTGGCAGCCGGGCCTCGCCGTCAGCGGCAGCCGCGTCTACGGGGTCGCCGCCAGCCCGCGCAGCGCCTACGAGGTCGTCGAACTGGACACGGCCACCGGACGCGCCCGGGTGGTCGGCGCCCGGGCCGAGGACCCCGTGGACCCGTCGTACTACCCCGAGCCGCAGAGCCGGACCTTCCCCGGCCCCGGCGGCCGCGAGATCCACGCCCACGTCTACCCGCCCCACCACCCCGCCCTGCGGGCGCCCGCCGAGGAGCTGCCCCCGTACGTGGTGTGGGCGCACGGCGGGCCCACCGACCACGTGCCGCCCGTACTGGACCTGCACATCGCCTACTTCACCTCGCGGGGCATCGGCGTCGTCGAGGTCAACTACGGCGGCTCCACCGGCTACGGCCGCGCCTACCGGGAGCGGCTGCGCGAGCAGTGGGGCGTGGTGGACGTCGAGGACTGCGCGGCCGTCGCCCGGGCCCTGGCCGACGAGGGCACCGCCGACCCCGGCCGGCTCGCCATCCGCGGCGGCAGCGCGGGCGGCTGGACGGCGGCCGCCTCCCTGGCCGCCACCGGCCTGTACGCCTGCGCGGCGGTCATCTACCCGGTCCTGGACCTGCGCGGCTTCGCGGCCGAGACCCACGACCTGGAGTCGCGCTACCTCGACGGCCTGGCCGGCCCGCCGCAGACCCTGGAACTGCGCTGCCGCGAACGCTCGCCGGTCTCCCGCGCCGACCGGATCACCGCCCCGTTCGTGCTCCTCCAGGGCCTGGACGACCCGGTCTGCCCGCCCGCCCAGGCGGAACGCCTCCTGGCCGCCCTGCGCACCCGCACACCGGTGGTCCCGCACGCGTACCTCACCTTCGAGGGCGAGGGCCACGGCTTCCGGCGCGCGGACACGATGGTCCGGGCCCTGGAGGCGGAACTGTCGCTGTACGCCAGGGTCTTCGGCCTGGACCGGCCCGACGTGCCACGGCTGGAGCTGCACGGGGACCGGGCCTGAGCGGGCCGGCCCGGGAGCGGTCCCGTCAGCGCGTCCGCAGCCAGACGCGCAGCGGGCCGATGGGGGTGAAGCCGGCGCGGACGGCGGTGTCGAGGTCCTCCCCGTGTTCGTAGCCCACGACCGGGAGCTCCGGCCAGTGGCGTGCGGCCGCGTCGAGGGCGGCCGCCCAGGCACCGCCGGCGCCGGCCCCGGTCCGGGCGAACACGTTCGAGACGCCCACCGCCCCGCCGCCGGTGCTGAGGACGGCCCCGGCCGTGATCCGGCCCCCGGCGCGGCCCGCCAGGAAGAGGATCCCCTCCCGCAGCAGCCCGGGGTGGAAGAGCCCCCGGCCCTCACCGTCCGACCAGGCGGCCTCCCAGGCCTCCAGCTCCCCGGGGCCCTCGACCTCGTCCCACTCCAGCGGGACGCCGGCCGGGGCGGCGGGAACCGCGGCCCCCGCCGGGCGGTGGATCCACTGCGCCTCGAACAGCACGGCGAAACCGGCCGGGGCCAGGTCGAGCGAGGCGAAGCTGTCCTTGACCGAGCAGCCGGGGCGCGCGGTGTCGACCCCGGCCAGCACGTCGGCGGCCGAGGCCCCGGGGGCGAGGGTGACGGCGTCGGGGTACAGCGGCGGAGTGCGCCGGGGGCTGCACCACACGCCGTCGCGGAAGTGGCCGGAGCGGGAAACCGCGGCGCACCACTCGGCGTTGTTGCGGGCGGCGGCGCTCAGCAGCGCGCGGGGATCCGGGTCGGTGATCACACCGGGCATGCTGCCACGGGCCGTAGCCTGGGGCGATGCCGTTTTCCACGCCCCCGTACCTGAGAGAGGGCCCGCGGGTCGGGCTGCGCCCCTTCCGGCCCGCCGACGGACCGGAGTTCACCGCCCGGGTCCGCGAGAGCCGCCGACTGCACCGGCCATGGCTGTTCCCGCCGGCCACGCTGGAGGAGTACGGGCCCTACGCCGCCGCCCTGGCCGAGGGGGAGCTCCGGGCCGGGTTCCTGGTCTGCGAGCTCGCCGGAGGGGCCATCGCGGGCTTCGTCAACGTCAACAACATCGTCCGGGGCGCCTTCCAGTGCGGGGCCCTGGGGTACGGGGCCTTCGCGCACGCCGCGGGGCGGGGGCTGCTGGGGGAGGGCCTGGACCTCGTCCTCGCCCACGCCTTCGCGGACTGCGGCCTGGGCCTGCACCGGCTGGAGGCGAACATCCAGCCGGGCAACACCGCGTCCGTCGCCCTGGTCCGCGGCCGCGGCTTCCGGCGGGAGGGCCTCTCCCCGGACTTCCTCCACGTGGCCGGAGCCTGGCGCGACCACGAGCGCTGGGCCCGCACGGCCCCGGCGGCCTGACGGCGCGCCGCCCGCCGCCCCCGGCCCCGCCCCGCCGGATCCGGACGCGTGTGCGGGCGGCCTCCCCGCGGCCCCGGTCGCGGGGGCCTTTGCGTAATCCTGACCGGTGGTGATGTGCGGAACCCCTGTGCACCGGCCGTGGCGGCGTGTTCCATTCCCCCATGGCCACCACCGTCCGACGTGTCCCACTGACCCTCCCCGCCGCCCCCCTGGGCCCCGACAACCCGCTGCCCGCCCTGCGCGCCCCCGACGGGGTCCATGACCTGGACGAGCGCTCGCGCGCCGGGCTGCCGCGCGACATGGCCCGTCAGATCGGGTACGAGCCGCTGCGCTCCCTGCTGCCCGTCCGGATCCGCGACGGGTACGGACGGCGGCGAGCGGAAAGGGAGTTCGAGGCGGTCGTCATCGACAACGGCCGGCTGCGCGCCACCGTCCTCCCCGGGCTCGGAGGGCGCGTCCACTCCCTCGTGCACCTGCCCACCGGCCGTGAACTCCTCTACCGCAACCCGGTGTTCCAGCCTGCGAACTTCGCCCTCAACGGGGCCTGGTTCTCCGGCGGTATCGAGTGGAACATCGGCGCGACCGGCCACACCGCCCTGTCCTGCGCCCCCTTGCACGCGGCCCTGGTCCCGGCGCCCGACGGAGGGGTGATGGTGCGGCTGTGGGAGTGGGAGCGGCTGCGCGACCTGCCGTTCCAGGTGGACCTGTGGCTGCCGGAGGACTCGGACTTCCTGTACGTCGGGGTCCGCGTGCGCAACCCGCACGAACGGCCCGCCGCCGTCTACTGGTGGTCCAACACCGCCGTCCCGGAGGGCTCCGGCACTCGGGTCCTCGCCCCCGCCGAGGAGGCCTGGCACTTCGGGTACGAGCGGGCGCTGCGGCGGATCCCCGTGCCGCGGTGGGAGGACGCGGACCGCACGTACCCGCTGGACAGCGCCTACCCCGCCGACTTCTTCTACGAGGTCGAGCGCGCGGCCGCCGACCGGCCCTGGATCGCCGCCCTCGACGCCGACGGGCACGGCCTGGCACAGGCCTCCACCGGGCTGCTGCGCGGGCGCAAGCTGTTCGTGTGGGGCGCGGGCTCGGGCGGCCGGCGCTGGCAGGAGTGGCTCACGGAGCCCGGCACCGGGGGCTACGCGGAGATCCAGGCCGGCCTGGCCCGTACCCAGCTGGAGCACGTACGGCTGGACGCGGGCGAGGAGTTCAGCTGGCTGGAGGCGTACGGGCCGCTGTCGGCGGAGCCGGGCGCGGTGCACGGCGACGACTGGGCGCGGGCGCGCGCGGCGGCCGGGACGGCGCTGGACGCGGCGCTGCCGCCCGGCACGCTGGACGCGGCCCACGCGGCGTGGCGGGACGGCTGCGCCGACGCCGATCCGGACGGCGGGCCGGGGGACTGGCTGGCGCGGGGGTCGGGCTGGGGCGCGCTGGAGGTGCTGCGCGGGGGCTTCGCCCTGCCCGGCACGCCGTTCCCGGAGTCCAGCCTGGAGGAGGCCCAGGAGCCGTGGCTGGCCCTGTGGCGCACCGGCGCCCACCCGTCGCCGCCGAGGGTCGTCCCGCCGGGGCCGAGCCTCGTGGCCCCGCACTGGCGGGACATGCTGGAGACCGCCCCGGCGGACCCGTTGACCGAGTACCACCTGGGCGTGGCCCAGTGGCACGCGGGCGACACGGCCCAGGCCGTACGCAGCTGGGAGCGCGGCCTGAAGCTGGCACCGTCGCGCTGGCCGCTGCTGCGGTGCCTGGCGGTGGCCGACGAGCTGGCCGGGGACCGGGAGCGGGCGGCCGACCGGTACGCGCAGGCGTTCGAGGACCTGGCGGGGGAGAGCCGCGGCGGTGACGCCTGGGCGGCGGCGGAGTCCGCGCTGGGCCGGGAGGCCATGACCGCCCTGCTGGCGGCGGGCCGGCCGGCCGGGGCGCGGGCGGTCTGGGACCGGCTGCGGCCGGCGCTGCGGGAGCAGGGCCGCTTCCGGCTGCTGGCCGCGCGGCTGCTCGCGGCGGAGGGCCACGTGGGCGCGGCCCGGCGGGTGTTCGAGGACGGCTTCGAGACGGCGGACCTGAGGGAGGGGGAGGAGACCCTGTCGGAGGTCTGGTCGACGCTGTCCGAGGCCCCGCTGCCGCCGGCGTACGACTTCCGGATGCGCCCGCCGGTGTAGGCCGCGGCCCTGCGGGGCGGGCCCGGTGGCCGCTGCACGGAGGCGTCTCCCCGCCCCGCGCAGCGGCAACGGTCCGCGGGCTACGGGGTCACGCGCGGCACAGCAGCTCGCCGTTCAGCACCGAGAACCACGCGTCGGGCGCCGTCCCCCACTCCCGCCACGCGGACGCGACCCCGTACAGCTCGCCCTCCGTCGCGTGCCTCCCGCCCACGGCCGCCTCCGCGTACGAGGAGGCCGTCGTCCGGTCCGCCCACAGCGCGGACCACCACGCCACCTCCTCCGCGGTCGCGTAGCACCAGGCCGTCGCCGACGCCCGCACCTGCGTGAACCCCGCCGCCCGGGCCCAGGACAGCAGGCGCCGCCCGGCGTCCGGTTCACCGCCGTTCGCGCGGGCCACCCGGCGGTACAGGTCCAGCCACTCGTCCAGCCCCGGCGTCGCCGGGTGCCAGGTCATCGCCGCGTAGTCCGCGTCGCGGACCGCCACGATCCCGCCCGGCCGGCACACCCGCCGCATCTCCCGCAGGGCCTGCACCGGGTCGCCGACGTGCTGCAGCACCTGGTGGGCGTGGACCACGTCGAAGGTGTCGTCCGGGAACTCCAGCGCGTGGACGTCCGCCACGGCGAACTCGACGGCATCCTCCAGCCCCCGCTCGGCCGCGTACGCGGCCGCCGCGGCCAGGACGTCCGGCGCCGCGTCGACGGCCGTGACCCGCCCGCCGGGGGCCACCAGTTCCGCCAGGTCCGCGGTGATGGTGCCCGGTCCGCAGCCCACGTCCAGCACCCGCATGCCCGGCCGCAGCTCCCCGACCAGGTAGGCGGCCGAGTTGGCGGCGGTGCGCCAGCGGTGCGAGCGCAGAACCGACTCGTGGTGGCCGTGCGTGTAGACGGCCGTCTCGTGCGCGGTCGGCTCGGGCGCCGTGTGGGCGTCGCTCATGGCGGGCTCCTCCTCGTCGTCGTCGAAGTGCTGTGATCACCGTAGGGGATCCGACCGTCATATGAGATCCGTGTTTCGACATGTGGACAGCCTCGTTGTGTTCCAAGGGGGCTGGGCGGGTCGGTGGCAGGGCGGTGCGGGGGCGAGGACAGTGGGGCCCAGGGGGCGGCGGCATGCCCGGCGCCCCATCGCCAAGGACGGTGAGGACGATGCCGGAGACGCTGCTCGAACAGCACGCCGCGGCGCTGCGGCTCTTCGGTGAGGGCGTGCGGGCCGTCGCGGACGGCCAGTGGGACGCGCCGACCCCCTGCACCCAGTGGAGCGTGCGGGACCTGGTCAACCACGTCACGGGCGAGCAGCTCTGGATCCCGCCCCTGGTCACGGAGGGCCGGTCGGTGGCCGAGGTCGGGGACGCGCTGTCCGGGGACCTCCTCGGCGCCGACCCGGCGGGGGCCTGGGAGCGGGCGGCGGCCGCCGGCCGGGCGGCCTTCGGGGCGCCCGGGGCGCTGGAGCGGACCGTCCGGCTCTCGTACGGGCCGACGCGCGGGGCGGCGTACTGCTCGGAACTGACCGCCGACTGCGTCGTCCACGCCTGGGACCTCGCGCGGGCCATCGGCGCGGACGACCGGCTGCCGGACGGGCTCGTCGAGTTCTCCCTCAAGGAGGTCATGCCGTACGCCGACAGCCTGGCGGCGAGCGGGATGTACGACGTGCCGCTGGACGTGCCGGCCGGGGCGGACGCGCAGACCAGGCTGCTGGCCCTGGTGGGGAGGCGCGGATGACCGGCGCAGAGGGCGTGGGGTGCGGACGGAAAGCGGGCAACGTGGTGAAAACAATCGTATAAAGGGCAGGTCAGTGGCGGCGGCAAGGGCACCGGGCAGTAGGAGGGCGGGCACGTGGCGGGGATGGCCGAGCGGACGACGGACGGGCCGGCCGGAGCGTGGCGCCTGGCCCCGGAGGGGCGCGGGCCCGTCAGGTACGGTCCCCCCGCCCCCGAGCCGGGCCTTCCGGTCCTGCCGGAGCTGAGGGCCGTCCTCGCCGGGGCGGCGGACCGGGCCGCCCCCGAGCCCCCCGGCGGCGGGAGTCCCGTCCGCGAGGCCGCCTGCCGGCACTGGGCGCGGCGCGGGCTCCCCACCGAGCCGCAGAACGTGGCCGCCGGGCCCGGCGCCCCCGCGCTGCTGCTGGCGCTGCTCGGCGCCTACGGGGGCGACGTGCTGCTGCCCCGGCCCTGCCCCGCCTGGTGGACCCCGCAGGTCCGGCTGCTGGGGCGGCGGGCCTACCACGTGCCCACGCCGGCCGAGTGCGGCGGCGTACCGGACCCGTACGCCCTGCTGGAGACCGTACGGCGGGTGCGCGCCGAGGGCGGCGATCCGCGGGTGCTGCTGCTGTCGGTGGCCGACGACCCGACCGGCACGGTGCCGCCGCCCGAGATGCTGCGCGAGGCCTGCGAGGCGGCCGAGGGGGCCGGGCTGTTCGTGGTCAGCGACGAGAGCTGGCGCGACACCGTCCACCGTCCGCACGACACGCTCGTGCTGAGCCCGGCCGAGATGCTGCCCGCCACGGCCGCCGTGCTGGTCGACCTGTCCGGGGCGCTGCTGCCGGGCGGCTGGTCCGCCGCCGTGGCCCGCTTCCCCGCCACGCCGCGCGGCACCTGGCTGCGCGCCCGCACCCTCGACATCCTCACCGCCACCGGGGCGCTGGTGGCCGGCCCGGTCGCGGTGGCCGCCGCGTACGCGCTGGACGAGCCGGACGCCGTCGCCGGGCGGGCCTACGCCGCGGCCGCCCTGCACGGGGCGGTGGCGGCCGCCGCGCACCGGGAGCTGCTGGCCGCCGGGGCGCTCGCCCGGCCCCCACAGGCCGGCCGCCACCTGTACGCCGACCTCACCCCCCTGCGCACGGGCCTGGCCCGCCACGGGGTGGGCGACGCGATGGAGCTGGAGGACTGGCTCGGCGGCCGGCTGGGCTCGCCGACGCCCGGCGGACAGCGGTTCGCGGACGAACTGGGCGCGCTGCGCGTACGGCTGTCCACCGGACCGCTGCTGGGCGCCACCCCGCAGGAACGGCTCGCCGCACTCGGCTCCCGCGACCCCCTGGACCTGCCGCACGTCCGGGGCGCGCTCACCCTGCTCGGCTCGGTCCTGGCCGGCCTGGCCGACTGACACCCCCGCCTGCCGCCTGCCGCCTGCCGCCTGCCGCCCGCCGCCCGCAGGCCGGTGCGCCCGGTGCCCGGGCACGCCGGGCGGGGGACTCCGTAAGATCGACTCCCATGGACCTCAGCGCGGACATCCCGATGGCCGCCCCGCCCCCGGGCCGGGTGACCCTGTCGGACCGGCGGACGCGGCGCAGCTGGGAGGTGGAGCTCGAGCCCTACCGGATCGCGGTGTTCCCCGTCACCCAGGCCCTCTACGCCGAGGTCGCCGGCGCCCGCCCGAGCACCGCCCGCGGCGGCCGGCTGCCCGTCGAGGGCGTCTCCTGGTGGGACGCGGTCCGCTTCTGCAACGCCCTCTCGGCGCGGTCCGGGCTCACCCCCGCCTACGCCGTCGACGGCGAGTCGGCCGAGTGGGACCGGGCCGCCGACGGGTACCGGCTGCCCACCGAGGCCGAGTGGGAGCACGCCTGCCGGGCCGGCACCGACGGACCGCACTACGGCCCGCTCGACGAGATCGCCTGGTACCGCGGCAACTCGGGCGAGGCCCTCCACGAGGTCGGCGGCAAACGGCCCAACCCGTGGGGCCTGCACGACATGCTCGGCAACGTCTGGGACTGGTGCTGGGACGTCTACGACCCCGAGGTCTACGGGGGCTACCGGGTGCTGCGCGGCGGCGGCTGGTTCGACGAGCACTGGAGCCTGCGCGCATCCGCCCGCCGCCGCAGCCACCCCTCCTACCGGGTCGACGACGTCGGGTTCCGCCTGGCCCGGTCCGGCCCTCCTGACATGCCCCTGTCGTAGCAGGCCCGGCCTGGCATACGGTGCCCGGCACGGAGACACCCGTGGAGGAAGGCGCGTACGTGGACGACGGTGAGCTGCTGTTCCTGGGCGCGGCCCGGCAGGCCGAGCTGGTCCGGGCCGGGAAGGTGACCGCGCGGGCCCTCGCGGAGGCCTCGCTGCGCCGCATCGGGGCGCTGGACCCGCAGCTGGGCGCGTTCCGCGTGGTGCGCGCCCGGGAGCAGGTCCTCGCCGAGGCCGACGCCCGCGACGCGGCCCGGGCGGCCGGGACGGACCCGCCCCTGCTGGGCGTGCCCGTCGCGGTCAAGGACGAGCTGGACGTGGCGGGGGAGGTCACGGGCTTCGGCGGCGCCGCCAACCGGACCCCGGCCGCCCGCGACTGCGAGGCCGTGCGCCGGCTGCGCGCGGCCGGCGCGGTGGTCGTCGGGAAGACCGCCATGCCGGAGTTCGGGCAGTGGCCGTTCACCGAGTCCGACGCCCACGGGCCCACCCGCAACCCCTGGGACCCCTCCCGCACCACCGGCGGATCCAGCGGCGGCAGCGCCGCCGCCGTCGCGGCCGGCCTCGTCGGCGCGGCGCTCGGCGGCGACGGCGGCGGGTCCCTCCGCATCCCCGCCGCCTGCTGCGGCCTCTTCGGCCTCAAACCGCAGCGCGGCCGCGTCCCCACCGCCCCGCAGCCCCACCTCTGGTACGCCCTCGGCACCATCGGCCCGCTCACCCGCACCGTGCGCGACAGCGCCCTGCTCTACGACGTCCTCGGCGGCCCCGCGGAGGGCGACAGCTGGACGGCCCGCCCCACCGGCACGAGCTTCCTGCGGGCGGCGTCCACCGAGCCCGGCCGGCTCCGGATCGCCTGGTCGGCCAAGCCGGCCGTGCCCGGCGTACGCCCCCACCCCGAACACGTGACGGCCCTGCGGCGGACCGCGCAGCTGCTGCGCGAACTCGGGCACGACGTACGGGAGGTCTCCCCGCGCTACCCCGACGCCACGGCCGCGTTCCTGCCGCAGTTCTGCGGCGGCGTGCGCGCGGAGGCGGCGGCCGTGGAGCGGCCCGACCTCCTGGAGCGCCGCACCCGCCAGACCCTGCTGCTGGCCCGGCTGGCGCCGGAGGCCGCGGTGGAACGGGCCGTGCGCGCGGGGGAGCGGCTGGCCGCACGGGCCGAACGCGCCTTCGCCGGGGCGGACCTGCTGCTCACCCCGACGCTCGCGCACCGGCCGCGGGGGGTCGGGGCGCTGGACGGGGCCGGGCTGGCGGGGGCGCTGCTGCGCTCGCGCCCGATGATCGCGTACACCGCTCTGTGGAACGTCACGGGCCATCCGGCCGCCTCGGTCCCGGCGGGCTTCGGCACGGACGGGCTGCCGCTCGCCGTCCAACTGGTCGCCCGCCGGCACGAGGAGCCGACCCTCGTCCGGGTCGCGGCCCAACTGGAGTCCGCCCGCCCGTGGTCCGCCCGCATCCCGCCCCTGGCCGCCTAGCGGGTCATTCCTCCTCGCCGGCGGCCGGGGCGGGCGGGAGGAAGCGGCCCGCCTTCAGGGCGAGTTGGGCCGCGAAGTACTCCGCCGCGTCCGGCCGCATCCGCGCCAGCGCCACCATCCCCGTGATGATCACGTCGCACACCTCGTCGTGCACGTCGTCCCAGTTGTGCGAGTGTCCCTTGCGCGGATTGGTCCCGGTCGCGCCGATCACCGCCTGGGCGGCCTCGCCGAACTCCTCGCCGATCTTCAGCACTTGCAGGACATGGCTCTGCGGCGGCACCACCCCCCGCTCGGCGGAGGCCGCGTCGAAGCGGGCGGCGAGGGCGCGGACCGTCGCCCAGGGTGCGGCCGCACCCCCGGCGGCGGGTGCGGCGCCCCCGTCGGCACCGCGGAGTTCCTGCGTCATCGGCCACCCCTGTCGTCCCGGAGGGAGGGAGCCTACCCCGCTCCGCCCCGCCCGTGCCGGACCCGCCGCCACACCGCCGGGCCCCCGCTGATCAGCACCGTCAGGGCCACCGCCAGGGCCACGCCCTTCCACGGTTCGGAGAACAGCGACCCGCCCAGGATCCCGATCAGCCCGTACGTCGCCGCCCAGGCGAGACAGGCGGGCGCGTCCCCCCGGGCGAACCGCCGCAGCGGCAGCCCGCCCAGCAGGCAGGCCAGCATCACCGGGATCCGGCCCGCGGGGACCAGCCGCGACAGCACCAGGACCGACACCCCGTGCTCGTCCAGCCCCGCCCGCGCCCGCTCCAGCCGCTCCGGCGAGGCCCGCCCGCGCAGGGACTCCAGCCAGCGCGAGCCGCCCCGCGACCGCACCCCGCGCTGCCCGAGCCAGTACAGCGCGACGTCGCCGGTGAAGGCCGCCACCGCCGCCACCGCGCACACCACCAGCACGCCCAGCGGCAGCGACCGCTGATGGAACGCCACCACCGCCGCCGTGCTCACCAGCGCCCCCGTCGGGATCACCGGCACCAGCGCCCCCAGCGCGACCAGCACGAACAGTGCCGGATAGCCCACCGCCCGCTGGGTCGTCTCCGGCGGCACCCGCCCGACCACCTCCGCCGCCCCCTGCCACCACTGCGTCACGGCAGCCGCACCCGCTCCCCGTGCGCCAGGACCCGTACCGCCACCTCCGGCGCGAGCACCCCCGCCAGCCGGGCGAACTCCTCGCCCGGCGCGTGGAACTCGTGCGGCCGCACCGCGTCCATGCCGATCGGCCAGTACGTCCCGTAGTGGACCGGCACCGCCGCCCGCGGGGCCAGCCGCGCCAGCGCCCGAGCGGCCCCCTCCGCGTCCAGGTGCCCCGGACCCAGGTACGGCCCCCAGCCGCCCACCGGCAGCAGGGCGACGTCCACCGGCCCGGTCTCCTCGGCCATCGTGTCGAACGGCCCCGTGTCCCCGGCAAAGTACGTCCGCGCCGCGCCCTGGACCACGTACCCCAGCGCCCGCACCCGCTGCGGTCCGACCGGCAGCCGCCGCCCGTCGTGCCGGGCGCCCACCGCCCGCACCCGTACGCCGTCCCGCACGCCGACCTCCTCGCCCGGGAGCACCTCCGTCACCGCCAGCCCCCGCGCCCCCGCCAGCCGCGCCAGCCCCGGCACCGCCCGCAGCGCCCCGCGCGGCACCACGAGCCGGGTGCCCCGCGCCAGCCGGGCCAGCGACGGCAGGTGCAGGTGGTCGGCGTGCAGGTGCGAGACCAGCACCACGTCCGCCTCGGCGGCCTCCGGCGGGGGCACCGCGCCGCGGCGCCGCCGCAGGTGCGCGAACCGCCGGACGAACAGCGGATCCGTCAGCACCCTCACCCCGGAGTCCCGTACCGTGCACGCGGCGTGCCCCCACCAGGTGATGTCCACCGGCACCCCCGCACCCCCTTCCCTCGACTCCCCGAGCCTAGGCTTTCCCCCACCGGTTCGCCCGGAAGCGGAACTCCGCCGCCCCCCTCCTCCCCGGGCCCGGATCGGAGTAGGGTCGGGCGCCATGGATGCGCTGCGCGTGGCCGCGATCGCCAGCCTGGCCCCGCTCGAGGAACTCGATGCCGACCCCTTCGCCGTGGACACCCGGAGCCAACAGGCCATGTGCGCGCGCTGGGCCGCGGCGCGGGGCTACGTGGTCACCCGCCAGCTGCTCTTCTACGGGCTGCGGGCCGACCACTGCGGGCTCTGGAGCGACGTGGAGGCGGGCCGGGTCGACCTGTTCGTCGCCCCGAACCGGCGGGTGCTCGCCCGCGCGCTGCGCTCCGTCGAGGAGTTCACCGCCGAGTGCGCGCGCCGCGGGGTGCGCCTGGAGACGGCAGGGCTCGACGAACCCCGCTACACCTCCGCCATGAAGGCCGAGGTGCACCGCAGGCTGTCCATGCCGACCGCCGGCTACGACGGCACCTGAGCGCCACCGTCCTCGCGGAGACCCCGTCTCCCGCACCTCCGTGCGCCGTCCGGGCCGACCGGCCTCCCGGGCCGCCCTGTGCGACGCTGGCGAGGGGACCGCGGGGCGGGGCGCGGGACCGCGGGCACCCCGGACGCAGTCCGGGGGAGACACGAGGCGGCTGTCATGGGGCGGTGGCGAGGGCGCTGGCGGGACGCGGGCGGCGCACTGGTGCGGATCCTGATCGTGTGGGCGGTCTCCACGCTCACCCTGCTCGTGCTCGCCGCGCTCCTGCCCGACTTCCGCCTCCAGTCCGCCGACGGCGACAGCGTCACCCGCGTCGGGCTGACCGCCGCCTGGGGTGCCGGGGCCTTCGGCCTGCTGACCGCCCTGGTCTGGCCGGTCGTCGTCCGGGCCCTGCTGCTGGTGCCCGCCCTGGTGCTCGGGCTGCTCGTCTTCTTCCTCAACGGCTCCCTCCTGCTCATGGCCCTCAGCCTGATCCCCGAGGGGCGCGGCGCGGAAGCCGCCCCGCAGACGGCGGTGGTCGTCGCCGCCGTGATGTCCGCCGTCGCCTCGGCCACCTCGACCGCCCTCGCGGTCCGCGACGACGACGCCTACCGGCGCCGGCTGTACCGGCTGGCCGCCCGGCGCCGCCGCCGTTCCGGGGCGCGCCCGGGCGCCGTCGCCCCCGGGCTGGTCTTCCTGCAGCTCGACGGGGTCGGGTACCGGGAGCTGTGCCGGGCGGCGGCCGCCGGGCTGATGCCGACGGTGGCCGGCTGGCTGGACGGCAGCCACCGGGTCATGCCCTGGCGCACGGACTGGTCCAGCCAGACCGGCGCCAGCCAGCTCGGGATCCTGCACGGCTCCACCTTCGACGTGCCGGCCTTCCGCTGGTACGAGAAGGAGACCGGCGAGGTGATGGTCTGCAACCGGCCCACGAGTGCCGCCGAGCTCCAGCGCCGTGCCGTGCAGCGCACCCGGGACGGGGGGCTGCTCTCCCTCGACGGGGCCAGCCGGGGCAACCTCTTCAGCGGGGGCGCCGACCAGCTGGCCCTGGTGCTCTCGGTCGCGGCCCGGCGCGGCCGCGCCAACCGTTCCCGCGCGGGCTACTTCGCGTACTTCTCCGACCCGGCCAACGCCGTCCGCACCGCCCTGTCCTTCGTCGCCGAGGCGGGCCGGGAGATCGGCCAGTCGCTGCGCTCACGGCTGCGCGACGACCACCCCCGGGTGGCGCGCGGCGGGCTGTACCCGCTGATCAGGGCCTTCGCGACGGTCGTCGAGAGGGACGTGGTGGTCGCGGCGGTGATCGGCGACCTGCTCGCCGCCCGCGCGTCCGTCTACGCCGACCTGGTGGCCTACGACGAGGTCGCCCACCACTCCGGCCCGCACGGCCGGGACACCGACCGGGTGCTCGCCCGGCTCGACCGGAGCCTCGCGCTGATCGCCCGGGTCGCCGAGCACGCGCCGCGCGAGTACCGCTTCGTCCTGCTGTCGGACCACGGCCAGAGCCCGGGGGAGACCTTCCTCGGCCGGTACGGGCTCGGCCTGGAGGACCTGGTCCGGGCGGGCTGCGGGCTGCCCGTGTCCCGCCGGGCCGGCCGCACCCGCAGCGGGGCCGAGGCCAGGGCCGCGGTGCTGGCCGCCCTGCACCGGCCGGTGGAGGAGGACGGGGAGGAGGCCCGCCCCGGGCCGGGCCCGGACCCGGTGGTGCTGGCCTCGGGCAACCTCGGGCTGATCTCCTTCCCCGACCTGCCCGGACGGGCCACCCGCCGGCGGATCGAGCGGGCCCACCCCGCCCTGCTGCCCACCCTCGCCAACCACCCGGGGGTGGGCTTCCTGCTGGTCGACGGCGAGGTGCTGGGCCCCGACGGGGCCTCGGCGCGGCTCGACGAGCCCGGGGCGGCCGAGGAACTCCTGGCGGCGTTCGGCCCCGGGGCGGCGGAGGCGGTCCGCCGGACGGACTCCTTCCCGCACGTCGCCGACGTCATGGTCAACTCGGCGTACGACCCGCGCACCGGGGCCGTGCACGCCTTCGAGGAGCAGATCGGCTCGCACGGCGGCCTGGGCGGGGAACAGGGGCGCCCCTTCCTGATGTGGCCGACGGACCTGTCGCCCCCGGACACGGAGCTGGTGGGCGCGGAAGCGGTGCACCGGGTACTGCGCCGCTGGCTGCGCGAATCGGACGGCCCGCAGGTGCCCCTCCCGGCCCGACGGGAGGATCGGCGGCCGCAGGGCGGTTCGAGCGGAACCTTTCCGTCCGCAGAGGGTCAGGGGCCGGATGAAAGCCGGTGATTTGGTGCGGACTTCCCGGTGGTCAACCATGTGTTGACCTGCCCACCATGTGAGACATCCAGAGGCGCACCACCGATGACCAGCACCGCAGCCCCGCCCACCGAGGAAAGAACCGCACCCGGGGCCGCCGGATCCCATCGGCCCGCCACCCCCGGGCAGGACGGGGCGCCCGCAACCGCCGACCGGCACGCCCGCCGCTTCGGCCTCCCCGTCGCCGTCTGCCTGGTCATGGGCAACGTGATCGGCGGCGGGATCTTCCTGCTCCCCGCCTCGGTCGCGCCGTTCGGCACCATCAGCCTGCTCTCCTTCGCCGTCCTGACCCTCGGCGCCATCGCCCTGGCCCTGGTCTTCGGCCGCCTCGCCCAGCGCCACCCGCAGACCGGCGGGCCCTACGTCTACGTGCGGGCCGCCTTCGGCGACTTCGCGGGCTTCCTCGCCGCGTACAGCTACTGGATGACCGCCTGGGTGTCGAACGCCGCCCTCGCCGTGGCCTCCGTCGGCTACCTCGCCGTGCTCTTCCCGGCGGTGGGGGCCCACAAGTGGTCGATGTGCCTGGCGGCCCTCGTCGTCCAGTGGCTGCCGGCCCTCTCCAACCTGGCCGGCACCCGGTACGTGGGCGCGGTCCAGGTGGTCGCGACCGTCCTGAAGCTGGTCCCGCTGCTCCTGGTGGCCGTGGGCGGGCTGTTCTTCTTCGACCCGGCCAACCTCGGCCCCTTCCAGGCCACCGGCCAGAGCCCGGTCGGGGCGGTCTCCGCGTCCGCCGCGATCCTGCTCTTCAGCTACATCGGCGTCGAGTCCGCCGCCGTCAGCGCCGGCGAGGTCCGCGACCCGGCCCGCAACGTCGGCCGGGCCACCGTCCTCGGCACCGTCGGCGCCGCCACCGTCTACCTGCTCGGCACCCTCGCCGTCTTCGGCCTGGTCGCCCACGACAAGCTGGTCTCCTCGCAGGCCCCCTTCACCGACGCCGTCGACGCGATGTTCGGCGGCACCTGGGGCGGCACGCTGGTCGCCGCCGCCGCCGTGATCTCGATGGTCGGCGCCCTCAACGGCTGGACCCTGCTGGGCGCGCAGACCCCGTACGCGGCCGCCCGCGACGGGCTCTTCCCGAAGGTCTTCGAGAAGAAGCAGCGCGGCGTCCCGGTGGCCGGAGTCCTCGTCACGGTCGTGCTGGCCTCCGCCCTGACCGTCTACAACTACACGGCCGGCTCCGCGGGCGTCTTCGAGGCGCTGGTCCTGATCACGACCTTCACCGCGACCGTCCCCTACCTGCTCTCCACCGCCGCCCAGCTGTACTTCCTGGCCTCGGGCCAGTCGGAGCGGGTCCGGCGCGGGCAGCTGGTGCGCGACGGCGTCCTCGCCGGCGTGGCCTTCGCCTTCTCGATGTGGCTGGTCGCCGGGTCCGGGTACGCGGCCGTCTACCAGGGCGTGCTGTTCCTCTTCGCGGGCGTCCTGGTCTACGCCCTGATGTCCGCCCGCAAGCGCCGCGCGACCGCCTGACCGCGGAGGGCCGTCACCCGGACGGCCCACCCCGGATGCCGCCGCCGCCACGCCCGGGCAGTCTGTGGCCATCGACCGTCGCCACCCACAGACGAGGACCGCGCCATGTCCCAGATCCGGCGTATCGGCGTCATGACCGGTGTTGCAGCCCTCCTGCTGGCCGGTACCGCGTGCTCGGCGGGCAAGACCACGGTGGGCATGCTGACCTTCAGGGGCCACGACAAACCCGTGGAGGTCAGCTACTCCAACACCTCCGTGCAGGGCTGCCACCGCATCGGCATGCCGCACGGGGCCACCCACGTCGAGAACAACACCCTCGTCGACGTGATCCTCTACCGGACGCCGGACTGCCGGCCCGGCGAGCACGAGGACGGGATCTACGTCGCGACCACCCTGTCGAACGTGACGGCCCCCTCCAGCCTGCCGTGGCGCAGCTGGAGCGTCGTCCACTGACCCCTCCCGGCCCGGGCTCCCCGGGCCGGGAACGACGGAGCCCCCGGCCTGGCGGCCGGGGGCTCCGTGCGTGTCCGGTGCGGATCAGTCCAGGTAGTCGCGCAGGACCTGCGAACGCGACGGGTGGCGCAGCTTCGACATGGTCTTGGACTCGATCTGGCGGATGCGCTCGCGGGTCACCCCGTACACGCGGCCGATCTCGTCCAGCGTCTTCGGCTGGCCGTCGTTGAGGCCGTAGCGCATGGAGACCACGCCCGCCTCGCGCTCCGAGAGCGTGCCCAGGATCGACTGCAGCTGCTCCTGGAGGAAGGTGAAGGACACCGCGTCCGCCGGCACGACCGCCTCGGAGTCCTCGATGAGGTCACCGAACTCGCTGTCGCCCTCCTCACCCAGGGGGGTGTGCAGGGAGATCGGCTCGCGGCCGTACTTCTGGACCTCGATGACCTTCTCCGGGGTCATGTCGAGCTCCTTGCCCAGCTCCTCCGGGGTGGGCTCGCGGCCCAGGTCCTGGAGCATCTGGCGCTGCACGCGGGCGAGCTTGTTGATGATCTCGACCATGTGCACGGGGATGCGGATGGTGCGGGACTGGTCGGCCATGGCACGCGTGATCGCCTGCCGGATCCACCAGGTCGCGTACGTGGAGAACTTGAAGCCCTTGGTGTAGTCGAACTTCTCCACGGCGCGGATCAGGCCGACGTTGCCCTCCTGGATCAGGTCCAGGAAGAGCATGCCGCGGCCCGTGTAGCGCTTGGCCAGCGAGACCACGAGGCGGAGGTTGGCCTCCAGCAGGTGGTTCTTGGCGCGGCGGCCGTCCTCGACGAGGATCTCCAGCTCGCGCTTGAACGCGGGCTTGTGGTCCTCCTCCTCTTCGAGCTTGTACTCGGAGAAGAGACCCGCCTCGATGCGCTTGGCGAGCTCGACCTCCTGCTCGGCGTTGAGCAGCGGCACCTTTCCGATGAGCTTGAGGTAGTCCTTGACCGGGTCGGCGGTGGCGCCGGCCACCATGACGGTCTGCGCCGGGGCGTCGTCCTCGTCCTCGTCGGACAGCACGAAGCCCTGGCCGCCGGCCTTGGGGGCCTCTTCCTCGGTCTCGTCGGCGAGGTCCTCGACCGCCCAGTCCTCGCCCTCGACGACCGGGTTCTCGGCGTCGTCGGCGTCCTTGGCGGTGGTCTTCTTCGCGGCGGTCTTCTTGGTGGCCGTGGCCTTCTTGGCCGCGGTCTTCTTGACCGTGCGCTTCTTGGGCTCGGCGGCGGCCTCGGCCGACACCTCCTGCGACGCGGCGGCCGACGGAGCGGATATCGCCGCGGCGGCGGCCGGGGCGGCGGCGACCGAGGCCTTGCGCGCGCCGATGGGGCGCGGCGCGGCGGCCGCCTTCTTCGTCACGGTGCGGGCCGGGGCGGCGGCTGCCTTGCGGGGCTTCTTGGCAGCAGCCTTGGTGGCGGGGGCGGCGCTGACGTGGAGGGCGACACCCTCCTCGTCCAGGACCTGGTTCAGGCTGCGCAGGACCCGCTTCCACTGGTCCACCGGGATGCGGCCGGCCTCGAAGGCCTGGCGCACATCGTCACCGTTGATGTGACCCTGCTCGCGGCCGCGCTCGACGAGCGCGACGAGGGCCTCCGATTCGGCGATCTCCGGAGGGAACGTACGGGACGGGCTGAGCGACACAAGGAGCCTCTCGTTGCGAACAGATAAGGGGTGGGCGGGAATCATCACGCGGACTCGGGAAACAGTCCCCAGGGGGGCTGTATTCCGGGGCCGCACGAGGACACCTGTCGGTTCATCGCCTGCCCGAGTCGATTCGTTACGCGCTGAATTGAGTGACCTGCGCCACGCTGTGTCCGGGCAACCGATCCGGCGCCGCTGCATCCGCGCCGGACCCGTGCCGGATCCGCCTCGCGCGCACGCCCCCGCATCAGTCCGGCTTGCGGGCCTCGATGAGGAACCGGGAGGTGTGCGCGACGAAGGGGCCGTCGCGCTCGATCCGTTCGTGGAGCTCCCGCAGCCGGTCCCGGTACTGCCCGACCGTGAAGCCAGGCACCATCCAGATCACCTTCCTCAAGAAGTAGATCACGGCTCCGATGTCGTGGAACTCCGTGCGGAGCCGCTCGGAGCGCAGGTCGACCACCTCCAGGCCGGCCTTCCGGGCGTCGGCGACCGCGTCGTCGGGGTGCCGGGCGCGCCGGACCTCCTCCGGCTGCGGGCCGAGGAAGTACTCGACCAGCTCGAAGACGCTCGCCGGGCCGACCTGCTGCGAGAAGTACGTGCCGCCCGGCGTCAGCACCCGGGCAATCTCCTCCCACCAGATCGTCACCGGGTGCCGGCTCGCCACCAGCTCGAAGGCCGCGGCGCCGAAGGGCAGCGGCGGCTCGTCGGCGTCCACGACCACCACGGCGCCCAGCGGGTGCAGCAGCCGGGTGGCCCGCTCGACGTTCGGGGGCCAGGACTCCGTGGCCGCCGTCAGCGGCGGCAGCGGGCCCGCTCCGGCCAGGACCTCGCCGCCGCCCGTCTGGATGTCCAGGGCGGAGCGGACCCGTGACAGGTGCTCGCCCAGCAGCCGCTGGTACCCCCACGAGGGCCGTTGCTCGGTGGCCCGGCCGTCGAGCCAGGAGAAGTCCCACCCGTCCACCGAGACGGATTCCGCCTCGGCCACGAGATGGTCGAAAGTGCGCGTCATGTCTCGATCGTCCCAGGCCGGGCGCCGGTCATCCACCGGATATCCCTGCGGGACGGGTCGACTACAGTGGGAGCAGGGCCGTGACTGGCGTTCGGGTGGATCACCACCGGGGAGCGGCCCGGCGTGCGCACCTCCCCGTACGTCGACTGCCGCGCGCCTGGGCGAACCGCGATCCGCAGCGACGTTCAGGAGACCCCGTGACGACTGCCCCCACCGCCACCGCCCAGCTCATGGACGGCACCGCCCTCGCGCGCCGCATCTCGGAGCAGACCGCCGCCTTCGCGGCGAAGATCACCGAGCGCACCGGCACCGCGCCCTGCCTGGCCACCGTCCTGGTCGGCGAGGACCCCGCGTCCGTCACGTACGTGCGCATGAAGCAGAACCGTTGCGCCAAGGCGGGCATCACCTCCCGCCACGTGGCCCTGCCGGCCGAGACCACCACCGAGGAGCTCGTCGCCACCATCACGGCCCTCTCCGAGGACCCCGCGATCAGCGGCATCCTGCTCCAGCACCCGGTCCCGCACCACATCGACGAGCGGGCCGCCTTCGAGGCCATCGCCCCCGGCAAGGACGTCGACGGCGTCACCATGCACTCCTTCGCCGCCATGGGCTTCGGCCTGCCCGGCTTCGTCTCCTGCACCCCCGGCGGCATCATGCGCCTGCTGGCCGCGTACGACGTGGACCTCACGGGCAAGCACGCCGTCGTGGTCGGCCGCAGCGCGATCCTGGGCAAGCCCGCCGGCATGCTGCTGCTGGAGCAGAACGCCACCGTCACCTACTGCCACTCCCGCACCAAGGACCTGTCCTCGATCGTCCGCCAGGCGGACGTCCTGGTCGCCGCGGTCGGCAAGGCCGAGTTCATCCGGGGCGAGGACATCAAGCCGGGCGCCGTGGTCCTGGACGCCGGCTACAACGAGGGCAACGTCGGCGACGTCCACTTCGAGTCGGCCGCCGCCCGCGCCTCCCTGATCACCCCGGTGCCCGGCGGTGTGGGCCCGATGACCATCGCGGTCCTGCTGGAGCAGACCGTGCAGGCCGCGGCCGCCCAGGCCGGCCTGGACCTCGCGGAGCTCTGAGCCCGGCTCCCTCCCGTACGGCGAGCGCCCCGGGCCCCGAGCTGTTCGAACGGGCCGGCGCCCGGCTGGCAGAGGCCCTGGAGGCGAACCCCGGCAGCCGTGTGATGGACCTGTGGATCGGGGACATGA
>NZ_JBFBDP010000018.1:0-195668 GCF_040701585.1 Streptomyces sp. NPDC093801
CTCGACACCTCGAAGCGTGGAGAACGGCCGCCTCCGCCGTCCCGGGAAGAACCGCAGATCAGCAGGTTGAGTGACGTGCGAGGTTAAACGCCAAGCTTAGTGTTGCTCCGCATATCGGACAAGACTGTGAAGAATTAGGTCATTGATTCGATGTCGTATCGACTGGTCCGATAGAAGATGATCTCCTTCCCTTAAACGGCGGAGAGCCGTCGACCAAAGGGGAACGATGTCCAAGTTCAAGCGTGTGATGGGTCTGGCGGCTGCCACGGCCATCGCGGGAGCACTTCCGGTCCTCGCTGCGGCGCCAGCGCAAGCAGCCGGCACCAACAGCTGCGCTGCCGTCGTGGGCTCTCAGGGCTACACGGTGGGGCCCAAAGTGGGGGCCGCTTGTAGCAACGGTGCAGTGGTGATCGGTGCAGGACTGAGCATTCCGAATCCCTTGTGCGTGACGGGTCTCGTCAACATCGGTGTCGACTACAGCACCGCGCAGTGGGCCTGCCAGAATGCCTAGAAGAGACGCCCTGAAGCGGGGGCTCCGTGGTGTGCGGGCCCCCGCTGAGTGATCAGACCTTGGTTCGGCTCGTGTTGTAGAGCTTCGCGGCCAGTGCGGCCACGTCGTCGAGCGTGCCGCTGCTGCCGCCGGCCAGCAGCACCGCCGGGTCGATGGCGTTGACCCCGACCAGCGTCGAGTGGTCGCCCCAGGCGCAGGACGGCACCTGGATCTCCTTGGGCTCCTTGCCCGTGGCGGCGGGCTTGAGGTTGACCAGCTTCACGTTGGCGCACTTCATCACGGCGCCCTTGAAGCCCGCTGGGCTGAACTCCTTCGGTGTGCCGACCACCTCGTACTTGAAGCCCATCTTCTCGACTTCGCCGTTGCTCTGGCTGAGGCCGGCGTAGTAGTTGTCGATCGCCTTGGCCGGATCGGCGATGTCGCCCCAGAGCCCGCTGGCGGAGAGCGACTTGCCCTTCGGGTCCGCGCCGACCTGGTACTTGGCGTTCGCGCTGTGGGCGTTCTGCACGCCGAGCGCTTGCGCCCTGGTCTTCTTGTCCCCGGCCAGTGGGGTGTCGGGGTTCGGTGCGCCCGCGGTGTCCGGCTGCTTCTGGTAGCTGTCGACCGCGGCGGGGAAGGCCAGCTTGTAGCCCTTCGTCGCGTCGGAGACGCCGCCCGCGCCGTCGCCCAGGAACCACCAGCCGGCGCCGCCGATGACGGCCACGACCGCGACCACCGCGATGATCGGGCCCGCCTTGGACTTCTTCGGGGGCGCCGGCGGGGGCATGTACGCCTGCTGCTGCGGGGGCTGCTGGTAGCCGTACGCGGGCTGCGGGGGCTGCTGCGGGTAGCCGCCCTGCTGGGGGAAGGCCGGCGGGGGCGGCGGCGGGGGCGGGGTCTGCTGGGGGTAGCCGTAGCCCGGCTGCGGGGCGGGCTGGCCGTAGGGGTTCGGCGGCGGCGGGGGCTGCTGCCCGTAGGGACCCGGCTGCTGCGGCTGCTGGCCGTACGGCCCTGGCTGGTTGAAACTCATCCCGAGTCCCCCTGTGAGGTCTGCTTATCCGTTTCACACATCCTGGCGGAAGGGCCGCCCGGCCAGGGCATCGGGGTCCCAGTCGTTACCGAGCTACGACGCGGCCGGTACTTCCATCGCCGCCCGCAGCGCACGGACGCGTCCCGCCAGCGTCCCGATCGGGACCGGCGCGTGTTCGACGGGGACGGTGACCGTCACCACGGAGCTGTGGTCGGCCCACATGCACAGCGTCACGGGCCCCGCCCCGGACGCCAGGGTGCCGCACTGCATCGCCCCGCCGGCCGGCGTTCCCGCGTCCTGCGGAGCGGTCCCGTCGGCACCCGTGTCGTGGAGGCCGCGGACGAGGACGTGTCCGGGGTCCTCGTCCGTGAAGGCGCCCGCCGCGCCGCTGACCACCAGCTGCGCGGTGCCGGCCGGGTCGGCGTACACCACGGCCACCGGCGTGGTGCCCGGCTTGGGGGTCCCCTGGCCGCGCTTGATCGCGTCCACCCGCGGCCCGGTCTCCTGGCGGGTCAGCCCCTGGAAGGACGCGGGCGGTGCCAGCCGGTACCGGCCGGCGTCCCCGGGCCCGGCGAGGGCCGCGTTCACGGCCCACCTGCCGAGGAACGCCGCCGCCGCGAGGGCCAGTACGGTCCCGGCCGCGCAGAGGAAGCGCTTGCGCCCGCGCCGCGCGGGCGACACGGGCCGGTAGGGGAAGGCGGCGGGCGCGTCGATCTCGTCCATGGGCGCATGAGACGTCCCCGTACCGGCCGGGGTCAACGGCGGGGCCCCCGGTGGAATGGATTCGTGACGCGGGCTGGGCCCGCCGTATCCTGTGCCCCGTGACCGAGAACACGCAGACACCCAGTGCCCCCAACTCCGAACTGCCGACCCAGTACGCGCCGGCCGAGGTAGAGGGGAAGCTCTACGAGCGCTGGGTAGAGCGCGGTTACTTCGAGGCCGACGCGAACAGCGACAAGCCCGCGTACACCATCGTCATCCCGCCGCCGAACGTCACGGGCAGCCTGCACCTGGGCCACGCCTTCGAGCACACGCTGATCGACGCCCTCACCCGCCGCAAGCGCATGCAGGGCTTCGAGACCCTGTGGCAGCCGGGCATGGACCACGCCGGCATCGCCACCCAGAACGTGGTCGAGCGCGAGCTCGCCAAGGAGGGCAAGTCCCGCCACGACCTGGGCCGCGAGGCCTTCGTCGAGCGGGTCTGGCAGTGGAAGGGCGAGTCCGGCGGCCAGATCTCCGGCCAGATGCGCCGCCTCGGCGACGGCGTCGACTGGTCCCGCGAGCGCTTCACGATGGACGAGGGCCTGTCCGAGGCCGTCCAGACCATCTTCAAGCGGCTCTACGACGACGAGCTGATCTACCGCGCCGAACGCATCATCAACTGGTGCCCGCGCTGCCTGACCGCGATCTCGGACATCGAGGTCGAGTACCAGGACGACGACGGCGAGCTCGTCTCGATCCGCTACGGCGAGGGCGAGGACTCCCTGGTCGTCGCGACCACCCGCGCCGAGACGATGCTCGGCGACACCGCCGTGGCCGTCCACCCGGACGACGAGCGGTACAAGCACCTCGTCGGCCGTGAGGTCAAGCTGCCGCTGACCGACCGTTCCATCCCGGTCGTCGCCGACACGCACGTGGACCCCGAGTTCGGCACCGGCTGCGTCAAGGTGACCCCGGCGCACGACCCGAACGACTTCGAGATCGGCCAGCGCCACGGCCTGCCGAACCTCGCCGTCATGGACGAGCGCGCCATCATCACCGCGCCCGGCCCCTTCCAGGGCCTGGACCGCCTGGAGGCCCGTTCCGCCATCGTCGCCGCCCTGCGCGCCGAGGGCCGGATCGTCGCCGAGAAGCGCCCGTACGTCCACTCCGTCGGCCACTGCTCGCGCTGCAAGACCACCATCGAGCCGCGCCTGTCGATGCAGTGGTGGGTCAAGGTCGGCCCGCTCGCGAAGGCGGCCGGCGACGCGGTCCGCGAGGGCAAGGTCAAGATCCACCCGCAGGAGATGGAGAAGCGGTACTTCGACTGGGTCGACAACCTCCACGACTGGTGCATCTCGCGCCAGCTGTGGTGGGGTCACCGCATCCCCGTCTGGTACGGCCCGAACGGCGAGATCGTCTGTGTCGGACCGGACGAGCAGCCGCCCACGGGCGAGGGCTGGCACCAGGACACCGACGTCCTCGACACCTGGTTCTCCTCCGGCCTGTGGCCCTTCTCCACCCTCGGCTGGCCGCAGCAGACCGAGAGCCTCGCGAAGTTCTACCCGAACTCCGTCCTGGTCACCGGCTACGACATCCTCTTCTTCTGGGTCGCCCGGATGATGATGTTCGGCCTGTACGCGATGGACGGCGTCCCGCCGTTCCACACCATCGCCCTGCACGGCATGGTCCGCGACCAGTTCGGCAAGAAGATGTCGAAGTCCTTCGGCAACGCGGTCAACCCGCTGGACTGGATGGACACCTACGGCTCCGACGCGGTCCGCTTCACGCTGGCCCGCGGCGCCAACCCGGGCGTCGACGTCCCGATCGGCGAGGACTGGGTCCAGGCCTCCCGCAACTTCGCCAACAAGATCTGGAACGCGACCCGCTTCGCGCTGATGAACGGCGCCACCATCGAGGGCGAGCTGCCGGCCCCCGAGCGGATGTCGGCGACCGACCGGTGGATCCTGTCGCAGCTGAACAAGACCGTGGCCGAGGTCGACGCCTTCTACGAGGACTACCAGTTCTCGAAGCTGTCGGACTCCCTCTACCACTTCGCGTGGGACGAGGTCTTCAGCTGGTACGTCGAGCTGTCGAAGACGACGTTCTTCGCGGGCGGCGAGCAGGCGCAGGTCTCCGGCCGCGTCCTCGGCGAGGTCCTCGACGTCATGCTCCGGCTGCTGCACCCGGTGGTCCCGTTCGTCACCGAGACCCTGTGGACCACGCTGACCGGGCGCGAGTCCCTGGTGATCGCCGACTGGCCCGCCGACAGCGGCTTCCGCGACGAGGCCGCCGAGGCCGAGATCGAGCTGGTCAAGGCGGTCGTCACCGAGGTCCGCCGGTTCCGCAAGGAGCAGGGCCTGCAGGACGGCCAGAAGGTCCCGGCCCGCCTGGACCTGGCCGGTACGCCGCTGGCCGCGCACGAGGGTGCCATCCGCCAGCTGCTGCGCCTCCAGCCGGAGGGCGAGGACTTCAGCGCCACCGCCACCCTGCCGGTCGCGGGCGCCACGGTCGCCCTCGACCTGTCCGGCACCATCGACGTGGCCGCCGAGCGGGGGCGCCTCTCCAAGGACCTCGGCGCCGCCGAGAAGGAGAAGCAGCAGGCCGAGGCGAAGCTCGGGAACGAGGCCTTCCTGGCCAAGGCCCCCGACAACGTCGTGGACAAGATCAAGGGCCGGCTGGCCAAGGCCGAGGCGGACATCGCCCGGATCCAGGCGCAGCTGGACGCCCTGCCGGCCGCCTAGCCGGCGCGTGAGCGGGAGAAGGGCCCCCCGCGCGGTCGTCGCGACCGCGCGGGGGGCCCTTCGCATGTCCGTGCCGGGCCGTTCGGCCCGGTGCGGGGTGCCGCATGTCACCTCATATGTCCCTTTGGCCGAGACGATCCCGGGCGCCGACCACGCATGATGGGGGCATGCACCTGAAGCCCTCCGTCCCGGCGTTGAACCGGGCCGTGGCCTCCGGGCGCCGGCTCGTCGAGGGCTGGGGCGCCTCGCCCCGGGCGCAGGACGCCCTCGCGGCACTGAGCTGCCTGGGCCTGATGGCGCTGGACCTGCCGGGCCTGGCCGCCGCCGACAACTCGCTGAGCGGCTGGCAGGCCGCCCTGGTGCTCACGGCCGGCTGCGCGACCCTGCTCGTGCGTCGCCGGACGCCCTGGGCGGCGTACGTCACCGCGCTGCTGTTCATCGGCTGGCTGCACGAGCTGACCCTGATCCAGTTCGCCCTGTACTCCGTCGGCCGCCACCGGGGCCGGCGGGCCGCGGTCCTGGCCACCGTCGGCTACGTGGCCTTCGCGCTCGCCGTGTTCTGCCTGCCGGGCTGGCCCGAACCCAAGGCCGCGACCCTCAGCGCCTTCCTCAGCCTGGTCGTGCCCATCGGGGTCCTCGCCTCCGCCGTCGGGATCGCCGCCTACCGGCACGACCTGGTGCGCGAGCTGGAGGCCCGGCGCGCCGAGGCGGCGGTGCTGCACGCCGTCCAGCAGGAGCGGACCTCCGTCGCCCGCGACGTCCACGACTTCGTCGGGCGCGAGCTGACCCTGCTGACGGTGCGTTCCGAAGTGCTGTCGATGCGGGCGCGCGAGACCCCGTACGCGAAGGACTTCGAGGAGCTGTCCGACACGGCCCGGCGGGCCCACCTCGTGCTCAACGACATCATCGTCCAGCGCGGCGAACGGGACGCGACCCCCGGTGTGGAGGGGCTGGCGGCGCTGGCGGAGGAGAGCGGGCGGGCCGGCTCCCCGGTCCGGCTGGCCATGGACCCGCAGGCGCACGCGCTGTCGCCGCTGCGGCAGGCGGCGGTCTACCGGGTGGTGCAGGAGTGCCTGACGAACGCGGCCAAGCACGCGCAGGGCGAGACCGTCGACGTGACGATCCGGACGGACGGCCCGCACCTGAGGATCGCCGTCAGCAACGGCCTGCCGGCCCGTACCCCGGGCCGGGCGCCGGTCTCGGCGGGCTCGGGGACGGCGAGCATGGCCGAGCGCGTCCGCAGCCTGGGCGGGACCCTGACGGCGCGCCGCGGCGAGGACGCGTACGAGGTCGTCGCCACCCTCCCGCGCGTCTGAACCCCGGCCCGGCCCCGCGCCGGTCCGCCGGGCCTGCGCCGGTCCCTGCCGCGCGTCTGAACCCCGGCCCGGCCCCGCCGGGACCGTGTCAGGCCTTCGCCGGGGACAGGAGGGAGCCCAGGGTGTCCAGGTCCTCCACGCAGCGCCCCGAGCCGAGGGCCACGCAGTCCAGCGGGGCGTCGGCGACGAAGACCGGGATGCCCGTGGCGGAGGCCATCCGCAGGTCCAGGCCGGGCAGCAGCGCGCCGCCGCCGGTGAGGACGATGCCGTGCTCCATGACGTCCCCCGAGAGCTCGGGCGGGCATTCCTCCAGGGTGGCGCGGACGGCCGCGATGACGGCCTCGACCGGCTCGTCCAGGGCGGCCCGTACGTCGGCCGCGGTCAGCTCCAGGGTCTTGGGCATCCCGCCGACCCGCTCCCGGCCGCGCACCGTGGCGGTCCGGGTCTCCAGCTCCGGCCGCTCGGGCACGGGCCAGGCCGAGCCGATGGCCACCTTGACGTCCTCGGCGGTGCGCTCGCCGATGAGCAGGGAGTGCTCCCTGCGCACGTAGTCGGTGATCGCGGCGTCGAACCGGTCCCCGCCGATCCGCAGGGACCGCGAGGTGACGATCCCGCCGAGGGAGATGACCGCCACCTCGGAGGTCCCGCCGCCGATGTCCACGACCATCGAGCCGCGCGGCTCGGCCACCGGCAGCCCGGCTCCGATCGCGGCCGCCATCGGCTCCTCGATCAGGTGGACGGACCTGGCGCCCGCCCGGGTGGAGGCGTGGACGATGGCCCGCCGCTCGACCGGGGTGACCCCGGAGGGGACGCAGATCACCATCCGGGTGCGCGGCCGCCGGCCGGGGACCGCCTTGCGGACGAAGTGCCGGATCATCTCCTCCGCGGCCTCGTAGTCGCAGATCACCCCGTCCTTCAGGGGGCGGATCGCGGTGATGGAGCCCGGGGTGCGGCCGATGGTCTCCTTGGCCTCCGCGCCGACGGCGAGGGCGGTGGTCGTGCCCGCCCTGACCGCGACCACGGACGGCTCATTGAGGACGATCCCGTGTCCGCGGGCGTAGACGAGGGTGTTCGCGGTCCCCAGGTCGATGCCTATGTCGCGGCTGGAGGCGGTCTTGTCGGTACTGGCCTGCGGCATTTGTTCCCCAATCTCCCGTCCGCAAGGCTTCCATAACGATCCGGTCGCTTTCGCTGCCGAAGGTCCCGAAACGGCCGGGCCGAAAGTCCTCGGGGCACGCGTCCGTAGACTGGGCCTGTGAGTGAGCAGCAGCCCGAGGGCCAGGACCGCGACCGCGACGGCACGTTCGACGAGTTCGACCAGATAGTGGCGGAAGAAGCCGACCGAGACCCCGACCTGGCGGTGATCGAGGCCGGGAGCCGCACCCTGCGCGCCCAGGCCGGACCGCCCACGGGCGACCCGGTGCCCTCCCGCCCCGAGGACCCCGAGGTGGCCAAGGCGCTGCAGGAGGTGGAGCAGGAGCTCTCCACCCGCTGGGGCGAGACCAAGCTGGACCCGTCCGTCAGCCGCATCGAGGCGCTGATGGACGTCCTGGGCCAGCCCCAGCGCGCCTACCCGACCATCCACGTCACCGGCACCAACGGCAAGACCAGCACGGCCCGCATGATCGAGGCCCTGCTGAACGCCTTCGAGCTGCGCACCGGCCGCTACACCAGTCCGCACGTCCAGTCCGTCACCGAGCGGATCAGCCTGGACGGCGCCCCGATCACCGCCGAGCGCTTCATCGAGACGTACCACGACATCAAGCCGTACGTGGAGATGGTCGACGCCGCCGAGGACTTCCGGCTGTCCTTCTTCGAGGTCCTCACGGGCATGGCCTACGCGGCCTTCGCGGACGCGCCCGTCGACGCGGCCGTGATCGAGGTCGGCATGGGCGGCACCTGGGACGCCACCAACGTGATCGACGCGTCCGTCGCCGTGATCACCCCGATCAGCCTGGACCACACGGACCGGCTGGGCTCCACGCCCGGCGAGATCGCGGGGGAGAAGGGCGGCATCATCAAGCAGGACGCCACCGTCATCCTGGCGCAGCAGCCGGTGGACGCGGCGCAGGTGCTGCTGAAGCGGGCCGTCGAGGTCGACGCGACCGTGGCCCGCGAGGGCATGGAGTTCGGCGTGGTCTCCCGCGAGGTGGCCGTCGGCGGCCAGGTGCTGACGCTGCGCGGGATGGGCGGCGAGTACGACAACGTCTTCCTGCCGCTGTACGGCGCCCACATGGCGCACAACGCGGCGGTCGCGCTGGCCGCCGTCGAGGCCTTCTTCGGCGTCGGCGGGCAGCAGGCGCGCGAGCTGGACGTGGACACGGTGCGCCAGGCCTTCGCCTCGGTGACCTCGCCGGGCCGCATGGAGGTCGTGCGCCGCAGCCCGACGGTGATCCTGGACGCCGCGCACAACCCGGCCGGGGCACAGGTGACCGCGGACGCCGTCACCGAGGCGTTCGGCTTCAGCCGGCTGATCGGCGTGGTGGCCGCGAGCGAGGGCAAGGACGTCAAGGGCGTCTTCGAGGCCTTCGAGCCGATCTTCGCGGAGGTCGTCGTCACCGAGAACACCAGCCACCGGGCCATGGGCGCGGACGAGCTGGCCGCGATCGCGGTCGAGGTCTTCGGCCCCGACCGGGTGCAGGTGGAGCCGCGGCTGGACGACGCCCTGGAGGCGGCCGTCACCCTGGCGGAGGAAGAGGCCGAATACGGAGGGGCCGGTGTCCTCGTGACCGGTTCCGTGATCACGGTGGGCGAGGCGCGCCTGCTGTTCAAGAGGGGCTGAGGGATCGATGCGCACGCTCTGCGCGAGCACGCTGATCGGTGAATTCTTCGTCGTCGGCTTCGCGGGCCTGGTGGCCATGAAGAACCCGGACCTGACCCAGGCCGAGGTGTGGACGGTCTGCGGCGTGACGATGCTGCTGTCGGTGCTGCTGTGCGGGATGCTCTCGCGCCGCGGCGCGGTGGAGCTCGGCTGGGCGCTGCAGATCGGGCTGATCGCGAGCGGTTTCGTGGTCCCGATGATGTTCTTCCTGGGCGCGGTCTTCGCGGGCCTGTGGTGGTGCTCCGTCCACTACGGCCGGCGCATCGACGCGATCAAGGCGAGCTGGGCCGCCCGTCAGGCGGAGGCTGACGCTGCGTGACGGGTCCCCGCAGCGGCCCTGTAGATTCGCCCTACCGCACCCGTATGCCGCAAGGAGTTGGAACATGACCCAGCGCACGCTCGTCATCCTCAAGCCGGACGCCGTCCGCCGTGGCCTGATCGGCGAGATCATCGGCCGGATCGAGCGGAAGGCCGGCTGGACCATTCCGGCGCTGGAGCTGCGCACGCTGGACCAGGAGACCCTGGAGACCCACTACGGCGAGCACAAGGGCAAGCCCTTCTACGAGCCCCTCATGGGCTTCATGTCGAGCGGCCCGGTCGTCGTCCTCGTGGTGGAAGGGGAACGCGTGATCGAGGGTGTCCGCCAGCTGGCCGGACCCACCGACCCGATCGCCGCCGCGCCCGGCTCCATCCGGGGCGACTTCGGGTCCATCACCCGGGAGAACCTGATCCACGCCTCGGATTCCGAGGAGTCGGCGGAGCGCGAGCTGAAGCTGTTCTTCCCCGCCCTCTGAGCGGCCGCGAACACTCCCTCCTGACGCGACATCAGCCGAATAGCGCTCATGACCTGGGGCGACCGAAGTAATTTCGGTCGCCCTTCGGTATGAACGGCGGTGTCCGGGAACGCATGGACAGGACACGACGTCACCACTAAGGGGGCGGGTATCCGTTCCGGCGGGATCGCCGGAGTCCCGTCGCGCGATGTCCGTACCTGCGGGACTACGATGGGGCCTCCACCCACACACCCACCTCGCCGACCTGACAGCATCCGCTATCAACTGGAAGGCCAGACGCTCCTCATGGGGAACAAGGGGAACAACATGTCGTTCATCGGCCGTGACATGGCGATCGACCTCGGGACCGCCAACACGCTGGTGTACGTGAGGGGCCGGGGAATCGTCCTGAACGAGCCGTCCGTGGTCGCCATCAACACGAACACCGGTGGCATCCTGGCGGTCGGCTCCGAGGCGAAGAAGATGATCGGGCGCACGCCCGGCAACATCGTCGCCGTACGCCCCCTCAAGGACGGCGTGATCGCCGATTTCGAGATCACCGAGCGGATGCTCCGGTACTTCATCCTCAAGATCCACAAGCGTCGCTACCTGGCGCGCCCGCGCGTGGTGGTCTGCGTGCCCTCCGGCATCACCGGAGTGGAGCGCCGCGCCGTCATCGAGGCGTCCACGCAGGCCGGCGCCCGCCAGGTGCACATCATCGAGGAGCCCATGGCCGCCGCCATCGGCTCGGGCCTGCCCGTCCACGAGGCCACCGGCAACATGGTCGTGGACATCGGCGGCGGCACCACCGAGGTCGCCGTCATCTCCCTCGGCGGAATCGTCACCGCGCAGTCCATCCGGGTCGCCGGCGACGAGCTGGACAACGCGATCATCCAGCACATCAAGAAGGAGTACTCGCTCCTCCTCGGCGAGCGCACCGCCGAGCAGATCAAGATCACCATCGGGTCGGCCTACGACCTCGACAAGGACGAGCACACCGAGATCCGCGGCCGCGACCTGGTCTCGGGCCTGCCCAAAACCGTGGTCATCTCCGCGGCCGAGGTGCGCAAGGCCATCGAGGAGCCCGTCAACGCCATCGTCGACGCCGTCAAGACCACCCTCGACAAGTGCCCGCCGGAGCTCTCCGGCGACATCATGGACCGCGGCATCGTGCTCACCGGCGGCGGCGCCCTGCTGCGCGGGCTCGACGAGCGGCTGCGCCGCGAGACGGGCATGCCGATCCACATCGCCGAGGACCCCCTCGACTCCGTGGCCCTCGGCTCCGGCAAGTGCGTCGAGGAGTTCGAGGCCCTCCAGCAGGTACTGGACGCCCAGCCCCGGCGGTGATCAAATCCCCTGAACGGGGCATGTGGAACACAAGGATCCGCCGTACGGGTGCTGCCGCGCCCGTGCGGCGGATCGTTGATATACAGGCACGGTCCGGTGCAGCCCCGGTTCCGCCGGAACGGTTCCGCCGCACGAGTTTCTACGAGGAAGGCACGGCCGCCGCACGTGAGGGACACACGAGAGAGCCGGCTGCTCCTGGTGCTGCTGATCGCCATCGCGTTCGCGTTGATCACGGTGGACATCAGAGCGGGAGAGGCTTCGCCGGTCGACGGGGCCCGGCGGGCCGCCGCCGCCGTCTTCGGCCCCGTCGAGATGGGCGTCGCGACCGCCGTGGACCCGGTCGCCAACGCCATAGGAGCCGTCCGCGACTCCGACCGGCGCCACAACCGCGTCTCCGCGCTGGAACGCGAGAACACCGCGCTGAAGACCAGGCTCGGCAGCGACGAGCGGACCCGCAGCCGCATCCACGAGCTCGACGAGATGCTCAAGCGGGCCGGCGCCGGCCAGTACGGCATCAAGGGCGCGGAGGTCATCGGGATAGGAGCGGCCCAGGGCTTCTCCTGGACCGTCACCATCGACGCGGGCAGCAAGGACGGCATCGAACGGGACATGACCGTCCTCAACGGCGACGGACTCGTCGGCCGCGTCGCCACCGTCGGCCCCGACACCTCCACCGTGGTCCTCGCCAACGACCCCGGCTTCACCGTCGGCACCCGCCTGGAGAAGACCGGCGAACTCGGCTTCGCCACCGGCCAGGGTGACCGCGCCCTCTCCGTCCAGATGCTCAACGGGCGCGCCAAGATCAACCCCGGCGACCGGCTGGTCACCTTCGGCTCCCGTGCCAACAAGCCCTTCGTCCCCGGAGTCCCGATCGGCGAGGTCGTCAAGGTCGACCCCTCGCACGGCGACCTGACCCGCACCGTCTGGGTCCGGCCCTTCGTCGGCTTCTCCCGCCTCGACATCGTCGGCGTCGTCGTCATGCCCCCGCGCGAGGACCCCCGCGACGCCGTCCTGCCCCCCAAGCCCGAGCCGCCCAAGCCCACCCCGACGGTCACCGTCACGGTCACCCCGTCGCCCTCCGCCAACGTCTCCGGCAAGCCGGCCGACGAGTAGGAGCTGACCGCCATGCGCATCAACCGGATCCTGCTCGCGGGCTCGCTCGTCTCCGTCGCGCTCGTCATCCAGGTCACCGTCCTCGGACGGCTCCAGCTGCCCGGAGCCGTCCCCGACCTCGTCCTGCTGACCGTCGTCGCCCTCGCCCTGGTCTACGGGCACGTCAGCGGGGCCCTCATCGGCTTCGCCGCCGGCCTGCTCACCGACCTCGCCCCGCCCGCCGACCACGCCGCCGGACGGTACGCCCTCGTCCTGTGCGTCATCGGCTACCTCGTGGGCCTCGTCCGCCCCGACAACGGCCGCTTCCGCTCCGCCTGGGGGCCGATGCTGACGGTGCTCGCCGCCGCGGTCGTCTCCACCCTCCTCTACGCGGGCGTCGGCGCCCTCGTCGGCGACACCGCCGCCCGCCACGTGGGCCTGGTCGGGCTGCTGTTCACGGCCACCCTCTACGACCTGCTGCTCGCGCCGTTCACCGTGCCGTTCATCATGGCCCTCGCCCGCAAGGCCGAGAACGACCCGATGGCCGTCGAGGCCAACGGCGGCCCGCCGCAGGGCAAGGACGTCGCCTCCGGCTGGCTGGCCGGCGGCACCGGCCTGCGCATCGGCAGCCAGCGCGGCGGCCTGCGGATGATGACCGCGCGCGGCCGCGCCAACCGGGCCGGCCGCATAAAGGGCGTCAAAGGTGTCAAGGGCGTGAAGAGCGTCAGGAAGCTGTGACGGGGGAGCAGTAGTGACCAACATTCCGGAGACCGGCCGCACCCCCCGGGTGCAGATCCGGCTCGTCATCCTCCAGGTGCTCGTCTTCTCGCTGCTGCTCACCCTCGGCGGGCGGCTGTGGTACCTCCAGATCCGCAACGGCGCCGAGTACTCGAACGAGGCCAAGAACAACCACGTCCAGCAGGTGGTCCAGCCCGCCGTGCGCGGCTCCATCCTCGACGCCCGCGGCATCCCGCTCGCCGACAACGAGACCCGCCTCGTCGTCTCCGCCAGCCGCACCGAGCTGATGAAGATAAAGGACAAGGGCAAAGGCGTCCTGACCCGGCTCGCCGGGGTGCTGGACATGAAGCCGCAGGACGTCATGGACAAGGTCCGGCTCTGCGACTCCAAGACCCCCCAGCCCTGCTGGAACGGCTCCCCCTACCAGCCGATCCCGGTCACCCTGGAGGCCACCACCCAGCAGGCCCTCCAGATCCGCGAACGCCCCGAGGACTTCCCCGGCATCACCGCCGAGCCCACCGCCGTACGCCGCTACCCGGCCCCCGGCGGAGCCAACACCGGCCAGGTCCTCGGCTACCTCTCCCCGGTCACCGACGACGAGATCGTCAAGGCCAAGAAGACCAACTCGCCGTTCCTGCGCTCCGACCAGGTCGGCCGCTTCGGCCTGGAACGCACCTACGACAAGCAGCTGCGCGGCAAGTCCGGCGTCACCCGCTACGAGGTCGACAACCTCGGCCGCGTCATCGGCGAGGCCGAGAACGACCCCGCGATCCCCGGCGCCCACCTCGTCACCAGCATCGACGCCCGCGTCCAGGGCGTCGCCGAGTACGAGCTCAACGCCGCCATGGTCGAGGCCCGCAAGCAGATCGACCGCAACACCGGCGTCCCCTACAAGGCCGACGCCGGGGCCGTCGTCGTCCTCGAATCCAAGACCGGCCGCGTCGTCGCCATGGCCTCCAACCCCACCTACGACCCCAACGTCTGGGTCGGCGGGATCTCCGGCAAGGACTACGCCAAGCTCACCGCCAAGGAGTCCAACGTCCCCCTGATGAACCGGGCCATCCAGGGCCAGGCCGCCCCCGGCTCCATCTTCAAGGTCATCCCCACCACCGCGGCCGTCAACGCCGGATACCCCTTCGACGGCAGCTACCCCTGCCCCAGCTCCTACTCCATCGGCGGACAGGTCTTCAAGAACTTCGAGTCCCAGGGCCACGGCAGCATCACCCTCGGCCAGGCCCTCGAAGTCTCCTGCGACACCGTCTTCTACGCCCTCGGCCACCAGCAGTGGCTCAAGGACGGCGGACTCCACCCGGTCAAGAACCCGGCGGAGATCTTCTACAAGACCGCCCACCAGTTCGGCCTCGGCGCCGAGACCCACGTCGACCTCCCCGGCGAGGAGAAGGGCCGCGTCCCCGACCGCGCCTGGAAGCAGCGGTTCTGGGAGGCCAACAAGGACCAGTGGTGCAAGACCGGCAAGAAGGGCGGCACCTACGTCGAGCTGCTCTCCTACGAGAACTGCCTCGAAGGCAACCTCATGCGCGCCGGTGACGCCGTCAACTACTCCATCGGCCAGGGCGACACCCTCGTCACCCCCATCCAGATGGCCACCATCTACGCGGCCATCTCCAACGGCGGCACGATGTGGAACCCGACCATCGGCAAGGCGGTCATCAGCGCCGACGGCAAGAAGGTCGAGGAGATCAAGCCGCAGGCCCACGGCAAGCTCCCCATGGACGAGAAGACCCGGCAGCAGATAAGCGAAGCACTGGAGGGCGTCGCCACCCGCGGCACCGCCGCCTGGCGCTTCGGCGGCTGGCCGCAGAAGCAGATCCCCATGCACGCCAAGACCGGCACCGCCGAGGTCTACGGCAAGCAGACGACCTCCTGGTTCGCCACCTACACCGACGACTACACCATCGTCATGACGATCTCCCAGGGCGGCACCGGCTCCGGCGCCTCCGGCCCCGCCGTGCGCAACATCTACAACGCCATCTACGGCCTCGACATGGCCGGCAAGCAGGACACCTCCAAGGCCCTGCTGCTCAAGCCCGAGGCCAACCTGCCCGCCATCCAGCCGGACGGCTCCATCGACGCCCCCGAGATCCGTCCCTACGTGCCGCCGTCCCCCGAGGACGCGCCGCCCGCCCTCGCCGGCCCGCCGGCCCCGCCCGCGCACAAGCAGGACTGAGGCCCGATGCAGACCGCCAACAAGTTCTCCGTCTCCCGGTACGCGCCCCAGCCCGGGCCCGTCGCCCGGCTGACCGCCCGGGACTCGGTACTGCGCCGGCTCGACTGGCCGATCCTGCTGTCCGCCCTCGCCCTGTCCTTCCTCGGCGCCCTCCTGGTGTGGTCGGCCACCCGCAACCGCACCACGCTCAACCAGGGGGACCCGTACTACTTCCTGACCCGGCACGCCATGAACACCGGCATCGGCCTCGTGCTCATGATCGGCACGGTCTGGCTCGGCCACCGCACCCTGCGCGGAGCCGTACCGATCCTCTACGGGCTCTCCCTGGTCCTGGTCCTGGCCGTGCTCACCCCGCTCGGCTCCACCATCAACGGCGCCCACGCCTGGATCGTGATCGGCGGCGGCTTCTCGCTCCAGCCCGGCGAGTTCGTCAAGATCACCATCATCCTGGGCATGGCCATGCTGCTGGCCGCCCGGGTCGACGCCGGCGACCTGGAACACCCCGACCACCGCACCGTGGTGAAGGCCCTGTGCCTGGCCGCCGCCCCCATGGGCATCGTCATGCTGATGCCCGACCTCGGCTCCGTCATGGTCATGGTCGTCATCGTGCTCGGCGTCCTGCTCGCCTCCGGCGCCTCCAACCGCTGGGTCGTCGGCCTGCTCGCCTCCGGCGCCGCCGGAGCCGTCCTGATCTGGCAGCTCGGCGTCCTCGACGAGTACCAGATCAACCGCTTCGCCGCCTTCGCCAACCCCGAGCTCGACCCCGCCGGCGTCGGCTACAACACCAACCAGGCGCGCATCGCCATCGGCTCCGGCGGCCTCCTCGGCTCCGGGCTCTTCAAGGGCTCCCAGACCACCGGCCAGTTCGTCCCCGAACAGCAGACCGACTTCGTCTTCACGGTCGCGGGCGAGGAGCTCGGCTTCGTCGGAGCCGGACTGATCCTGGTCCTGCTCGGCGTCATCCTCTGGCGGGCCTGCGTGATCGCCCGCGAGACCACCGAGCTCTACGGCACGATCGTCTGCGCCGGGATCATCGCCTGGTTCGCCTTCCAGGCCTTCGAGAACATCGGGATGACCCTCGGCATCATGCCGGTCGCGGGCCTGCCCCTGCCCTTCGTCTCCTACGGAGGCTCCTCGATGTTCGCCGTCTGGGTGGCCGTCGGACTGCTCCAGTCGATAAGGGTGCAGCGGCCGATGTCGGCCTGAACCCCCGGGCGGTGCGCGGGGCCGGTGCCCGGCGCCCGCCGCCGCCCCCGATTCGGCGCTAGATTCGATGCATGGCGGACACCCAGCGCGAGATCGAGCGGAAATTCGAGTTCACGGGGGACCGGGGAAAGGCGCGCGCCGACGGGAAGCGCCCCCGCGCGAAGGACGACGCCCGGCGACGGGTGCCCGACCTGACCGGAACCGCCGGGATCACCGCCGTCCGCGACCGGGGCACCGCCCGCCTCGACGCCGTCTACTACGACACCCCCGACCGGGCCCTCGCCGCCGACGGCCTCACCCTGCGCCGCCGCACCGGCGGCGAGGACGCCGGCTGGCACCTCAAAATCCCCGTCGCCCCCGGCGTCCGCGACGAGGTCCGCGCCCCCCTCTCCGACACCCTCCCGCCCGACCTCGCCGCCCTCGTCCGCTCCCGGACCCGGCGCTCCCGCCTCGAACCCCAGGTCCGGCTGCGCGCCGAACGCCACACCCGCGACCTCCTCGACGCCGACGGGCACCTCCTCGCACAGCTGTGCACCGACTCCGTCCGCGCCGAACGCGGCCGGGCCGCCACCGCCTGGACCGAGGTCGAGGTGGAACTCGCCGACGACGGCGCCCCCGCCCTCCTCGACGCCGTCCAGGAACGCTTCGCCGCGGCCGGCCTGCACCCCTCCGACGCCCCCTCGAAACTCGCCCGCGCCCTCGACCTCACCGGCGCCGCCCCGCCGCCCGCCCGCCCCGCCCCCGGCCCCGCCGACGGGACGGCCGGCGCGCACGTCCTGGCGTACCTGCGCGAACAGCGCGACGCCCTCGTCGCACAGGACCCCGCCGTACGCCGCGACCTGCCCGACTCCGTCCACCGGATGCGCGTCGCCACCCGCCGCCTGCGCAGCGCCCTCGCCACCCACCGCAAGCTCCTCGACCGCACCGCCACCGACCCCCTCCGCGAGGAGCTGCGCTGGCTCGCCGCCGAACTCGGCGCCGACCGCGACCGCGAAGTCCTGCTGGAACGCCTGCGCACCCACCTCGCGGAACTCCCGCCCGCCCTGCGCCCCGGCCCCGTCCGCGACCGGCTGCGCGCCTGGAACACCACCCGCCGGGCCCGTACCCGCCCCCGCGCCGTCGCCGCCCTCGACGACGAGCGCTACCTGCGCCTCCTCGACTCCCTCGACGCCCTCCTCGACGCCCCGCCCCTGCGCAGGGCCGCCGCCCGGCCCGCCGCCAAACCCTTGCGCAAGGCCGCCCTGCGCGACTGGGACCGGCTCGCCGACCGGGTCGCCGCCGCCCTCGACCTCGACCCCGGCGAGGAGCGCGACCGGGCCCTCCACGAGGCCCGCAAGGCCGCCAAACGCGCCCGCTACGCCGCCGAGGCGGCCGCCCCCGCCCTCGGCAAGCCTGCCCGGCGCCTGGCCAAGGCCGCCAAGAAGGTGCAGACCCTGCTCGGCGAACACCGCGACGGGGTCGTGGCCCGCGAGGCCCTGCTCGGCCTCGGATCCCAGGCCGCCGACGCCGGGGAGTCCGCCTTCGCCTGGGGCCTGCTGCACGGCCGGGAGGAGGCCCGGTCCGCCCGCCTGGAGCACCGCCTCCCCGCCGTCTGGGCCAAAGCCGCGTCCCGCCGGTCGCGGGCGGCCTCGAAGTGATCATGTGGAGAAGGGGAGCCGGGCCTCAAGGTACGCTTGAGAGTCGCCCCCTGCCCGCTTCACGAAAGTCGCGTGATGTCCGAGTCGGTCTTCCCACAGCTCGAAGCTCTGCTCCCGCATGTGCAGAAGCCCATCCAGTACGTCGGCGGTGAGCTGAACTCCACCGTCAAGGACTGGGACGCGTGTGACGTCCGATGGGCGCTCATGTACCCCGACGCGTACGAGGTGGGTCTGCCCAACCAGGGCGTCATGATCCTGTACGAGGTACTGAACGAGCGCGAGGGCGTCCTGGCCGAGCGCACCTACTCGGTGTGGCCGGACCTGGAAGCCCTGATGCGCGAGCACGAGGTGCCGCAGTTCACGGTCGACAGCCACCGCCCGGTCTCCGCCTTCGACGTGTTCGGCCTGTCCTTCTCCACGGAGCTGGGCTACACCAACATGCTCACGGCCCTCGACCTCGCGGGCATCCCGCTGGAGGCCAGGAACCGCACCGTCGACCACCCCATCGTCCTCGCGGGCGGCCACGCGGCCTTCAACCCCGAGCCGATCGCGGAGTTCATCGACGCGGCCGTCATCGGCGACGGCGAGCAGGCCGTCCTCGACATGACCGAGATCATCCGCACCTGGAAGGCCGAAGGCCGTCCGGGCGGCCGCGAGGAGGTCCTCCTCCGCCTCGCGAAGACCGGCAACATCTACGTCCCGGGCTTCTACGACGTGGAGTACCTGGAGGACGGCCGCATCGGCCGTGTCGTCCCGAACCGCTCCGGCGTGCCGTGGCGGGTCTCCAAGCACACCGTCATGGACCTCGACGAGTGGCCCTACCCCAAGCAGCCGCTGGTCCCGCTCGCCGAGACGGTCCACGAGCGGATGTCCGTCGAGATCTTCCGCGGCTGCACCCGCGGCTGCCGTTTCTGCCAGGCCGGCATGATCACGCGCCCCGTGCGGGAGCGAAGCATCACCGGCATCGGCGAGATGGTGGAGAAGGGCCTCAAGGCCACCGGCTTCGAAGAGGTCGGCCTGCTCTCCCTCTCCTCCGCGGACCACACCGAGATCGCGGACATCGCCAAGGGCCTCGCGGACCGCTACACGGACGACAAGATCGGCCTGTCGCTGCCCTCGACCCGTGTCGACGCCTTCAACGTGGACCTGGCCAACGAGCTGACCCGCAACGGTCGCCGCTCCGGCCTCACCTTCGCCCCCGAGGGCGGCTCCGAGCGCATGCGCAAGGTCATCAACAAGATGGTCTCGGAGGAGGACCTGATCCGCACCGTCGCCACCGCCTACGGCAACGGCTGGCGCCAGGTGAAGCTGTACTTCATGTGCGGCCTGCCGACGGAGACCGACGAGGACGTCCTCCAGATCGCCGACATGGCGATCAACGTCATCGCCAAGGGCCGCGAGGTCTCGGGCCAGAACGACATCCGCTGCACGGTGTCGATCGGCGGTTTCGTCCCGAAGCCGCACACCCCGTTCCAGTGGGCCCCCCAGCTCTCCGCCGAGGAGACCGACGCCCGCCTGGCGAAGCTGCGCGACAAGATCCGCGGCGACAAGAAGTACGGCCGCTCCATCGGCTTCCGCTACCACGACGGCAAGCCGGGCATCGTCGAGGGCCTGCTCTCGCGCGGCGACCGCCGCATCGGCGACGTCATCCGCGCCGTCTACGAGGACGGCGGCCGCTTCGACGGCTGGCGCGAGCACTTCTCGTACGACCGCTGGATGCAGGCGGCGGAGAAGACCCTGCCGGCGTACGGCGTGGACGTGGCCTGGTACACCACCCGCGAGCGCACCTACGAGGAGGTCCTCCCCTGGGACCACCTGGACTCCGGCCTGGACAAGGACTGGCTGTGGGAGGACTGGCAGGACGCCCTCGACGAGACCGAGGTCGAGGACTGCCGCTGGACCCCGTGCTTCGACTGCGGCGTGTGCCCGCAGATGGACACCCACATCCAGATCGGCCCCACCGGCAAGAAGCTGCTGCCGCTGTCGGTCGTGAAGTGATCTGACGTCCGCCCCGTGTGCCCCTCACCGGTTTCGGTGAGGGGCACACGTGCGTGAGCACGGCAATCGTCGGGGAGCGGCGCAACGGCTCGGCCCGGTCTGGTGTCCTTAGCGGCATGGAAATCGAGAAGCCGCAGGCCCCGCAGGGTGGCGACGGGTGTCTGGCGGGGGTCGTCAGGGTTCCCGTGAAGGTCGTGGCCGTGCTGGTGGTGCTGCCCGTGCGGGTGGTGTGGGACCTGGTCGCGGCCTGTGCGCGGGGACTGGGCCGGCACGTGCTCGCCCCGTTGGGGAACGGTCTCGGGTGGCTGTGCGTACGGCTGTGGCGGTACGTGCTGCGGCCGCTGGGTGCGGCCGTCTTCTACTGGCCCTGGGTCGGGCTGTGGCGGTACGCCGTCGCCCCGGTCGGGGGCGCGGTGTACCGGTACGTGCTGCGGCCCCTCGGGCTGGGGGCCGCCTGGGTGGTGCTGGGGTTCGTGCGGTACGTGCTCGCACCGGTGGGGACCGGGCTCGGGTGGGTGCTGCGGGACCTCGTCGCGCCGCCGCTCGCCTGGACGTACCGGCGGGTGCTGACCCCGCTCGGGCACGGGGTGCGGTGGCTGGTCCGGGGCGCCTGCCTGCTGGTGTTCGTCTGGCCCTGGGTGGGGCTGTGGCGGTACGGCGCCGTACCGCTCGGGCGCGGGGCCGGCTGGGTGCTGGTCCACGTGGTCGTCCCGCCGGCGGTCTTCCTCGGGCGGCACGTCCTCGTGCCCGCCTGGCACCTCGCCGGCCGGATCACCGCCGCCCTCGCACGCGGACTGCGGTGGCTGTGGCGCGGCTGCGTCGCCCGGCCCGCCGCCTGGGTCCACCGGCAGGTGGCCACCCCGGTCGGACACGCCCTGCGCCAGGTGTGGCGCACCTCCCGCGCCGCGGTGCGGGAGGCGCGCGCCGAGGTGCGGCGGGCGCTCTTCGGCGGGCCCGCCCGGGAACCGGCGAGGTCACGGGCGCGTACTCTGGGTAGTACGACAGCCGCCGACGCGGCACCCGCTGCCGAGATCTCCCTGCCCCAGCGGCGGGGGTGAGCCGGACGGGTCGACAGACCTCAGGGCGACGCGCGAGCCGCGACGCCCCGCACAAGGAGAAGAACCACTGGGCAAGCGACAGCCCGAAGGCCCGCCCCCCGCACCGGTGGTGCAGCGCATCCGACTGCGCTACACCAAGCGTGGCCGCCTCCGGTTCACCAGCCACCGAGACTTCCAGCGCGCCTTCGAGCGCGCCCTGCGCCGCGCCGAGGTGCCCATGGCGTACTCGGCCGGCTTCACCCCGCACCCGCGGGTCTCGTACGCGAACGCCGCGCCGACCGGCACCGGCAGCGAGGCCGAGTACCTGGAGATCGCCCTCGCCGCGCCGCGCGACCCCGAGACGCTGCGCAAGCTGCTCGACGAGTCGATGCCGCTCGGCCTGGACATCGTCGACGCCGTCGAGGCCCGCACCTCCGGGCTCGCGGACCGGCTCACCGCCTCCATCTGGGAACTGCGCCTGGAGGGCGTGGAACCCGCCGAGGCGCAGCGCGCGGTGGAGGCGTTCCTCGCCGCCGAGACGGTGGAGGTGCAGCGCCGCACCAAGAACGGGATGCGGACCTTCGACACCCGCGGCGCGGTCGTCAGCCTCGAGGCGCTTCCTGCCCAGGTTGATAGGCCGCTGGACAATGCCTGTGCGATACTGCGGCTGGTTGTTCGGCATTTGACACCTGCCGTGCGACCCGACGACGTCCTGTCCGGTCTTCACGCTGTGGCCGACCTGGCGCCGCCGGTCCCCGCTGCGGTGACCAGGCTGGCGCAGGGGCTCTTCGACGAGGAGTCCGGCACGGTGACCGACCCGCTCGCGCCCGACCGCGAGGCAGTCACGGCCGCCCCACCCACGGCCGCCGTGAACGCCGACGCGAAGGCGCCGGAAGGTCCCGCCGCGTAGGGATCGTCGTCGTCGCGCCGCCCTGGCACTCGGGAGCCACCTGGGTCGGGCAGCGCACAGACCTGAAGACTTCCGCCAGGCCGTACGACAAGACGTACGGAACCGGCGGCCATGGACTACAGCTCCCGTGTGGCGAACGCGCCCCGGAGGCCGGCTCCGCGCACCTCGTGCGGAGCCGTGCCGGACCGGACGTCAGCCGCGGCGCCCGGGAGCGTGACGGGAGAACCGCCCGCATGCTCGACAACGAGAACGAGAACACCCCCGCCGACAACGGCAGCCCCAGCGACAACCTGCCTCCGCGCAGGCGTCGCCGCGCGGCTTCCCGGCCGGCGGGCCCGCCCGGCGGTGCCGCCGCCGAGGCGCCCGCCGCCGAGGCCGCCGCCCCCGCGCCCGCCGTGGCCGAGGAGGCTCCGGCCGCTCCGGCTCCGCGTGCCCGTCGCCGTGCGACCCGTGCGGTCGCCGCTCCGGCCGCCGCCGCCGCTGCCGCCGAGCCGGCCGAGGCCGTCGTGGAGGCCGCCGCCGCGCCGGTCGTCGAGGAGGAGGCTGCGGCCGCTCCCGCCCCGCGCACCCGCCGCCGTGCCACCCGCGCGGTCGCCGCTCCGGCCGCCGCTGCCGCCGAGGCCGCCCCGGCCGCTGCGGAGGAGCCGGCCGAGGAGACCCCGGTCGTGGAGGAGGCCCCCAAGGCCGCCACCCGCGCCGTCACCGTCGCCGACGCCGTCGACGCCCCCAAGCGGGGCCGCCGCCGCGCCACCCGTGCCGCCGCTCCGGCCGCCGCCCCGGCGCAGCCCGAGGCCGCCGCCGAGCAGGAGGCGCCCGCCGCCCCGAACCGTGCCGCCCGCCGCGCCGCGCGTCCGGCCGTGCCCGTCTTCCAGGCCCCGGTCTTCGCCGAGCCGATGTTCCAGACCCCGGAGACCGCCGCCCTCGCCGCCGCGGCCGCTGCCGCCGCCGCCGAGGAGGCCGAGGAGGAAGAGGCCGAGGAAGAGGCCGGGGCCGCCGAGGTCCAGGCCCCCGTCGCCGCCCAGCCGGCCGGCCGCCGCCGTCGCCGTCGTGGCGCCGCCTCCGAGCCCGTGACCCTGGCCGACGTCGTGGCCGAGGCGGAGTCCGCCGAGGAGGAGCCGGAGGCCGAGGCCGCCGAGCTCGACGAGGAGGAGGGCGACGAGTCGGGCGACCGCCCCTCGCGCCGCCGTCGCCGTGGGGGCCGTCGCCGCCGTCGCGGTGAGGCCGCCGACCTCGACGAGTCCGCCGAGGAGGAGGCCGAGGCCGAGGCCGCCGACGAGGAGGCCGAGCAGGAAGAGGAAGAGGAGGCCGAGGAGGCCCTCGGTTCCTCCTCCAGCCGCCGTCGCCGCCGCCGTCGCCGCCGCAGCGGTGACGCCGCCGAGGTCGAGGCGGGCGAGGAGGACGGTGTCCGCACCGTCGTCAAGGTCCGCGAGCCGCGCCCGGCGCGCGAGAAGGCCGAGCCGTCCGACGAGGTCCAGTCCATCAAGGGCTCGACCCGCCTGGAGGCGAAGAAGCAGCGCCGCCGCGAGGGTCGCGAGCAGGGCCGCCGCCGCGTGCCGATCATCACCGAGGCCGAGTTCCTGGCCCGCCGTGAGGCCGTCGAGCGCGTGATGGTCGTCCGCCAGGCCGGCGAGCGCACCCAGATCGGCGTCCTCGAGGACAACGTGCTCGTCGAGCACTACGTCAACAAGGAAGAGGCCACCTCGTACGTCGGCAACGTCTACCTGGGCAAGGTCCAGAACGTGCTGCCGTCGATGGAGGCCGCCTTCATCGACATCGGCAAGGGCCGCAACGCCGTCCTGTACGCCGGCGAGGTCAACTTCGAGGCGCTCGGCATGGCCAACGGCCCGCGCCGCATCGAGTCCGCCCTCAAGTCCGGCCAGTCGGTCCTGGTGCAGGTCACCAAGGACCCGATCGGCCACAAGGGCGCCCGCCTGACCAGCCAGGTCTCGCTGCCCGGCCGCTACCTGGTCTACGTGCCCGAGGGCTCGATGACCGGCATCAGCCGCAAGCTGCCCGACACCGAGCGCGCGCGTCTGAAGACCATCCTCAAGAAGATCGTCCCCGAGGACGCGGGCGTCATCGTGCGCACCGCGGCCGAGGGCGCGAGCGAGGACGAGCTGCGCCGCGACGTCGAGCGTCTGCAGGCGCAGTGGGAGGACATCCAGAAGAAGTCGAAGCAGATCACGACTTCGTCGCCGAGCCTGCTGTACGGCGAGCCGGACATGACCGTCCGCGTCGTGCGCGACATCTTCAACGAGGACTTCTCCAAGGTCATCATCAGTGGTGACCAGGCGTGGGAGACCATCCACGGCTACGTGTCCCACGTGGCCCCGGACCTGGCCGACCGGCTGTCCCGCTGGACCTCCGAGGTGGACGTCTTCGCGACGTACCGGATCGACGAGCAGCTCGCCAAGGCGCTCGACCGCAAGGTGTGGCTGCCCTCGGGCGGCTCCCTGGTGATCGACAAGACCGAGGCGATGGTCGTCATCGACGTCAACACCGGCAAGTTCACCGGTCAGGGCGGCAACCTCGAGGAGACCGTCACCCGGAACAACCTGGAGGCGGCCGAGGAGATCGTGCGCCAGCTGCGGCTGCGCGACCTGGGCGGCATCGTCGTCATCGACTTCATCGACATGGTCCTGGAGTCCAACCGCGACCTGGTCCTGCGGCGGATGCTGGAGTGCCTGGGCCGCGACCGCACCAAGCACCAGGTGGCCGAGGTCACCTCGCTGGGCCTGGTCCAGATGACCCGCAAGCGGGTGGGCCAGGGCCTGCTGGAGTCCTTCTCCGAGACCTGCGTCCACTGCAACGGCCGCGGTGTCATCGTCCACATGGACACCCCGGCCGCGGTCGGCGGCGGCGGCAACGGCAAGCGCGCCAAGCGCCGCGGCGGCCGCGCCCCGGAGCACGAGCACGAGCTGGAGACGGTCGAGACCGTCGAGGCCGAGGTGTTCGAGGCCGAGACCGAGGCGGAGGTGGCCGCCGAGGCCGCCGCGCCGCGGGCGCTGCCGGAGCCGGAGTTCGTCCCGGGCGAGGAGCTGTACAGCAGCCCGGCCGAGGCCGAGGCCGCGGCGGGCATCAGCGGGCGCCGCAACCGTCGCCGCGCCACCCGCAAGGCGACCGCTCCGGCGGGCGCCCCGCGCGGTGGTGAGCGGCAGGCCGCCCCGGCGCCGGTGACCCCGGCCGTCGTGGACGAGCCGGTCACCGAGCCCGCCGACACGGTGCTGGAGCCGGCCGGGGAGGTCGTCGCCGAGGCGGTGGAGGCCGTGGAGACGGTCGAGGCCGCTCCGGTCGAGGCCGCTGCGGTGGCCGAGGAGGCCGCGCCGAAGGGCCGTACCCGTCGCCGGGCGACCCGCAAGGCCACCGCCCCGGCCCCCGAGCCGGTCGTGGAGGCCGTGGTCGAGGCGGAGCCCGAGCCGGAGCCGGCCGTGGAGGCCGCCGCCGAGCCCGAGCCGGTCGTCGAGGCCGTGGTCGAGCCCGAGCCGGTCGTCGAGCCCGAGCCGGTCGTGGAGGCCGCCCCGGTGCGTCCGCGCCGCCGTGCCGTCCGCAAGGCCACCGCACCGGCCGGTGCGGCGGAGGCCGCCGTCGTGGTCGTCGAGGCCCCCGCGGCCGAGACCGCCGCTCCGGCCGAGCCCGAGGCGGCGGCCGAGCCCGCCGTCGAGGCGGACGCCGAGGCCGAGGCCCCGGCGCCGGCCAAGAAGGCCACCCGCAAGGCTCCGGCCAAGAAGGCGGCCACGGCGAAGAAGGCCCCCGCCAAGAAGGCGGCGGCCGCGAAGAAGACCGCCGCGAAGAAGACGACGACGGTCAAGAAAACCGCCGCGAAGCGGGCGACGAAGAAGACCGCGGCGGCGGAGCAGCAGACCCCGCCGTCCGTCTCGGCTCCGGCCGAGGCCTGATCGACGCCCTGTCCGTGGGGCCCCGCCGAAGGGTGGGGCCCCACGGGCGCGCGAGGCCCGGTTTGACCCTCCGGAACCGGCCCCGTAACCTAGACCGTCGGCGTGTCCTGAACGTTTACCGTGCAGCGCGCGCCGCGCTCCTGAGCACCTTCCTCCCGCACCCTCCGCGCAAGCGGACGGGACACGGGAGAGGCCGCTCGTCCATTCCGGATCACCGTGGGCCCCGGCCCGCGTGAGCGGCTGGCTTCAGGAGTATCCGCCCCGAGTGAGAGAGAGATCCGCGTGTACGCCATCGTGCGCAGCGGTGGTCGCCAGCACAAGGTTGCTGTCGGCGACATCGTTGAGGTTGACAAGATTTCCACTGCCAAGGTTGGCGACACGGTCGAGCTCTCGACCCTGCTCGTTGTCGACGGCGACGCCGTGACCAGCGACCCGTGGGTCCTGGCGGGCATCAAGGTCCAGGCCGAGGTCGTGGACCACCACAAGGGTGCCAAGATCGACATCCTGCGCTACAAGAACAAGACCGGCTACCGCCGTCGCCAGGGTCACCGTCAGCAGTACACGGCGATCAAGGTCACCGGTATCCCCGCGGCTGCGAAGTAAGAGGGACTGAGACATGGCACACAAGAAGGGCGCATCGTCCACCCGGAACGGGCGCGATTCCAATGCTCAGCGGCTCGGCGTGAAGCGCTTCGGCGGTCAGGTCGTTTCCGCCGGCGAGATCCTCGTCCGCCAGCGCGGCACCCACTTCCACCCGGGTGCGGGTGTCGGTCGCGGTGGCGACGACACGCTGTTCGCGCTGCTGCCGGGTGCGGTGCAGTTCGGTACGCACCGTGGCCGCAAGGTCGTCAACATCGTTCCGGCCGCCTGATCCAGCTCCTGCTGAGTCACACGCGTTCGTAACAGCCCGAGGGCGGATCTCAACTCTTCCCGGCGCATGCCGGGAAGAGAGGTCCGCCCTCGGCGCGTTGTCACATAGACACGTTTAATGGGCAGCAAGGCCTGTCCGGGACATTCCCGTAAGTATCTGGAGGAACACCCATGACCACCTTCGTGGACCGCGTCGAGCTGCACGTCGCCGCGGGTAACGGAGGCCACGGCTGCGCCTCCGTTCACCGGGAGAAGTTCAAGCCCCTCGGCGGACCCGACGGCGGCAACGGCGGCCGTGGCGGTGACGTCATCCTGGTGGTGGAGCAGGCGATCACCACCCTGCTGGACTACCACCACAGCCCGCACCGCAAGGCCACCAACGGCAAGCCCGGCGAGGGCGGAAACCGCTCCGGCAAGGACGGCCAGGACCTCGTCCTTCCCGTGCCGGACGGCACCGTCGTCCTCGACAAGCAGGGCAACGTCCTCGCCGACCTCGTCGGCCAGGGCACCACGTACGTGGCCGCCCAGGGCGGCCGCGGCGGCCTCGGCAACGCCGCGCTGGCCTCCGCCCGCCGCAAGGCGCCCGGCTTCGCCCTCCTCGGCGAGCCCGGCGACAGCGGCGACGTCGTCCTGGAGCTGAAGACCGTCGCCGACGTGGCGCTCGTCGGCTTCCCCAGCGCCGGCAAGTCCTCGCTGATCTCGGTGCTCTCCGCCGCCAAGCCGAAGATCGCGGACTACCCCTTCACCACCCTCGTCCCGAACCTGGGCGTGGTCACCGCCGGCTCGACCGTCTACACGATCGCCGACGTCCCGGGCCTGATCCCCGGCGCCAGCCAGGGCAAGGGCCTCGGCCTTGAGTTCCTGCGCCACGTCGAGCGCTGCTCGGTCCTCGTGCACGTCCTGGACACCGCCACCCTGGAGTCGGACCGCGACCCGGTCGGCGACCTCGACCTCATCGAGGAGGAGCTCAAGCTCTACGGCGGCGGCCTGGAGAAGCGCCCCCGCCTCGTCGTGCTGAACAAGGTCGACATCCCGGACGGCCAGGACCTCGCCGAGATGGTCCGTCCGGACCTGGAGGCCCGCGGCTACAAGGTGTTCGAGGTCTCCGCGGTCGCCCGTACGGGCCTCAAGGAGCTCTCCTACTTCCTCGCCGAGGTCGTGGCCAAGGCGCGCGCCCGTACGCCCAAGCAGGAGGCGACCCGCATCGTCATCCGCCCGAAGGCCGTGGACGACACCGGCTTCACCGTCACCTACGACGAGGTGGAGGACGTGTACCGGGTGCGCGGCGAGAAGCCGGAGCGCTGGGTGCGCCAGACCGACTTCAACAACGACGAGGCCGTCGGCTACCTGGCCGACCGGCTCAACCGCCTCGGTGTCGAGGACGCGCTGAAGAAGGCCGGTGCCAAGGCCGGCGACGGCGTCGCCATCGGCTCCGAGGACAACGCGGTCGTCTTCGACTGGGAGCCGACCATGATGGCCGGCGCCGAGATGCTGGGCCGCCGCGGTGAGGACCACCGCATGGAGGCACCGCGTCCGGCGACGCAGCGCCGCAAGGAGAAGGAAGCCCGGCGCGGCGACGCCGCCCAGCAGGAGTACGACGAGTTCCGTCCCTTCTGATCCGTCCCCTCCGGGCCGGCCGTGGGGGTCCGTCGCGGCGGATTGAGGCCGGCCTTACGCCGTTCGCCTAGGATCCTGCGGGTGAGCAGCAGCAATTCCAGCAGTGACACCCCCTCGGTGTCCGTGGTCGTGATCGCGTACAACGACGCCGGGCTCGTGGGCGAGGCCGTCTCCTCGGCCCTCGCCCAGGGCCCGGTGGTCGCCGAGGTCATCGCGGTCGACGACGCCTCTTCGGACGCGACCGCGCGGGTCCTGGACGAGCTGTCCGCGGCCCACCCGCGCCTGAAGGTCATCCACCGCAGGGAGAACAGCGGCGGCTGCGGCACCCCGCGCAACGACGGGATCTCCGCCGCGACCTCCCCGTACGTCCTCTTCCTGGACAGCGACGACGTCCTGCCGCCGGGCGCGGCCGAGGCCCTGGTCCGTGCGGCCGAGGAGCACCGCGCCCCCGTCACCGTCGGCGCGTGCGTCCGGCGCGAGCTGCCGGAGGGCCGCGACGTGCCGTGGATGCCCGGGCTCTACACGCCGGGCGAGGTCGTCGAGCGGCCCGCCGACCGGCCCGAGCTGGTCCGCGACACCCTCTGCGTCAACAAGCTGTACGCGCGCGCCTTCCTGGACGAGCACGGCATCCGCTTCCCCGACGGCCGGTTCGTCTACGAGGACTTCGTCTTCACCTCCCGCGTCCTGGCCGCCGCCCCCCGCATCGCGGTCGTCGGCGACCTCGTCTACGTGTGGCACGTGCGCCGGAGCGCCGCCCAGGTGTCCATCTCCCTGGACCGCAAGGACATCGGGAACTGGAGCTCCCGCGTCGAGGCCCACCGCACCGCCGCCGGCATCCTCGGTGCCGCCTCCCCGGAGCTGGGGCACGCCTGCCGGGTGAAGTTCCTCGACTACGACCTGCGCATGTACCTGCGCGAGCTCGGCAAGGACCCCGGCTACCGGGCCGCCTGGTGGACCCTGACGCGCGACTACCTGGCCGGCTTCGACACGGCCGACCTCGACGCGGCCCCCGCCCGCGCCCGCTGGACCGCCCGCGTGCTGCTGGCCTCCGAGGCCCCGCCCGCCGACGTCGAGCGGCTGATGACCGGCCCCGCCGCCGAGCCCGCCCGGCTGCTGCCCCCGTACGCCGCGGACGCCGCCGGGGAGCCGGTGTGGAGCCGGGAGCTGCCGGTCCCGCTGGACGGGCTCGCCGCCCTGCCCGTCGCCGAGCTCCCCCTGACCGTCGACGCCCGGCCCGCCGGGGGAGCGGCGGTCCGGGTCCGGGTGCGCGACCTGTACGGGCGGCTCGCCGCGGCCGGCCCGCTGACCGTCCGGCTGAGCTTCCTGCCCCGCACCGGCGGAGACCCCGTCCTGGTGCGCCCGGCGGAGCTGCGGCCCGCCGCCGACGGGGACGGCTGGACCGCCGAGGTCCCGTTCAGGCTCGCCTCGCTGGCCGCCGAGGGTCGCCGCAGGGGCCTGCGCGGCATGCAGGCCTGGGACGTCCGGGCGGGCGTGGACTGCGCCGACGGGAGCTCCCCGGTCACCTCGCTGCGCCCCCTGGGCGGACTGCTCCGCCGCAGGGCCCTGCCGAGCAGCCGGTACGGTGTTCTGCTGGCGCAGCCCTACCGCACGGCCTCCGGCGCGCTCGCGCTGCGCCTCGCGCCCGGTGCCGGCGGCGCGCTGACCTTCGTACGCAACCGCCTCGACCGCGCCCGCACGCGCAGGTCACGCTAGAGCTCGGGAGACACGCATGACGTTTCTGATCACCGGTGGCGCCGGATACATCGGCGCGCACGTCGTCCGCGCGATGCTGCTCGCAGGGCAGAAGGTCGTGGTCTTCGACGACCTGTCCACGGGCCGCGAGGACCGCGTACCGGAGGGCGTGCCCCTGGTGACGGCCTCGGTGCTGGACCGCAAGGCCCTGGACGAGGCCCTCGCCAAGCACAAGATCACCGGCGTGGTGCACCTGGCGGGCAAGAAGCAGGTCGGCGAGTCCGTCGAGAAGCCGCTGTACTACTACCACGAGAACGTGGAGGGCCTCCAGGTCCTGCTCGCGGCGGTGGCCCGGGCCGGCATCCGCAACTTCCTCTTCTCCTCCTCCGCCTCGGTGTACGGGATGCCCGACGTGGACTCGGTCACCGAGGAGACCCCCTGCCGGCCGCTGAGCCCGTACGGCGAGACCAAGCTGGCCGGCGAGTGGCTGGTCCGGGCCGCGGGCAGGGCCCACGGCATTTCCACGGCCTGCCTGCGCTACTTCAACGTGGCGGGCGCGGCCGCTCCCGAGCTCGCGGACACCGGGGTCTTCAACCTGGTCCCGATGGTCTTCGAGCGCTACGACGCCGGCGAGGGCGCCCGGATCTTCGGGGACGACTACCCGACCCCCGACGGCACCTGCATCCGCGACTACATCCACGTCGAGGACCTGGCGGACGCCCACGTGGTGGCGGCCCGCAGGCTCGCCGAGTGGGGCGCGGCGGGCGAGTACAAGGACCTCACGGTCAACATCGGGCGCGGCGAGGGCGTCTCCGTGAAGGAGATGGTCGAGCTGCTGAACGAGGGCACCGGCCACACGTACGCGCCGGTGGTCACCCCGCGCCGTCCCGGCGACCCGGCGAAGGTCGTGGCCTCGGCCGACCGGATCGCCGCGGAGCTGGGCTGGAAGGCGCGGCACGACGTCCGCGAGATGATCAGCTCGGCCTGGGCGGGCTGGGAGGCCAACCGCGGGGGCGCGGGCCGCGACCGCAGCAAGGACGCCCACACGGTCTGACGCCGCTCCGCCGCGCACGCAGCCGCCCGCCCCGGAAACAGGTCCGGGGCGGGCGGCTGCGTGCGGTGTGCGGGCGGTCAGCGCTCCAGGAAGGCGAACAGCTCCTCCCACCGGTCGGTGATCTCCGCGCTGGAGTAGCGGCGCACGCTGCGGAAGGCCTCGTCGCCGAGCCGGTCGCGGGTGTCGGCGTCCGACATCAGGGCGTCGAGGTGCCCCGCCAGCTCCATCGTGTTGCCGAGTCGGGCCAGCAGGCCGTCCTCGCCGTGCCGCACGATCTCCCGCACGCCCGGGGCGCAGTCGAACGCGGCCACGGGCAGGCCCGCCGCCATCGCCTCCAGCAGGGTGATCGGGAAGCCCTCGGCCCGGGAGGCCTGGGCGAAGACGGAGGCACCGCTCAGCGCGCCCAGGACGTCGTCGGTGCTGCCCATCCACTCCACGGAGTCGTCCAGCCCGAGCGAGGCGCAGTGCGCCCGCAGGGTCGCCTCCTCGGTGCCCGCCCCGTAGATCCGCAGGGTCCAGTCGGGGTGGCGCGGTGCGGCGTCCGCCCAGGCGTCGAGCAGCAGGTCCACGCCCTTCTCGAAGGCGAGGCGGCCGACGCTCGCGACGACCTTCGCGGTGCGCGGGGCGGGGGAGTCCGGCATGAACGGCAGCGGGTTCGGCATGCTGTCGACGTTCTCCATGCCGGCCCGGATCCACAGGTCGGCGTCCTCCGGCGTGAGGACGAGCAGCCGGTCGACCTCCGGGTACCAGCGGCGGACCCGGTCGCCGCGGGTGGACTTCTGGCTGGCCTCGAAGGACTCGTGGCTCATGCCGATGACGGAGAGCCCCTTGGTGTCGGCGAGGGCCACCCACTCCATCGCCCAGACCTGGGTGACGATCACGACGGCGCCCGGGCCGGCCGCCCGGAACATCTCGCTCAGCTGCTCGGCCCTGGCCCGCATGCCGGCCCGCCGCGCCGCCTGGCGGCGCCGCTCGGGGGCGTTGAGGCGGCCCTTGATGCCGTGCAGCCGGCGGGCCTTCGGCGGGTGGGTCTCGTACAGCGTGGTCGTCTCGTACGGGAGGCCGGCGGGCAGCTTCTGCCGGATCTCCTCGGCGACGGGGGCGATGCCGACGATGTGCACGCGGTGGCCGCGGTCGGTGAAGAGCCGGGCCATCTGGTGGGACCAGGTGGTCACACCGCCGAGCTCGTCCACGCTGTTGGAGACGATGAAGATGTCCCGGCTCACTTGGCGCTCCTGGTGAAGAACTTCTCGACGATCTGGCGGGCGGCGTCCCCGCGGTCGTACTCGCCGAACTCGGCGAGGAACCGCTGGCGGGCCTCGGCGTACTTGGCGTCGGCCTCGTCGAAGGCGGCGACGGCCTGCATCAGCTCGTCCGCCGTGGCCACCACCGGGCCGGGGGCCTTGTCCTTCAGGTCGAAGTAGGTGCCGCGGATGTCCGTCCGGTACTTCTCGTAGTCGTACGCGAAGAAGATCATCGGCCGGTCCAGCACCGCGTAGTCGAACATCACGGACGAGTAGTCGGTGATCAGCCCGTCCGCGAGCGCCAGCAGCGGGGTGATGTCGTGGTGCCGGGAGACGTCGATCACCCGGCCCGCGACCGACGGCGGCAGGGAGACGCTGTTGAGGTAGTGCGTGCGCACCAGCAGCGTGCAGCGGTCGCCGAGGCGGTCCGCGAACTCCTCCACGTCGAAGGGGAACTCGAAGCCCTCCACCGCGCCGTCCGCGGTGGCCCGGAAGGTCGGCGCGTACAGCAGGACCCGCTTGCCGGGGTCGAGGCCCAGCTCGGCGGCGAGCGGCCCGCGCACCCGCTCCCCGCTGTCCGCCTCGGCGCGGTGCGCCTCGACGAGGGCGTCGTTGCGCGGGTAGCCGGTGCGCAGCAGCACCTCGTCACGGAGCCGGAAGCCCTTGGCGAGGGTGCGGACGTCGTGCTCGGAGCGGACCAGGAAGTGGTCGAAGCGGTTGACGGCCGCCTGGAAGCGGTCCTGCGCGGGCTTGCCCTGGGCCTTGGTGCGGGGCTCGTGGAAGCCCATCCGCTTGAGGGCGGAGCCGTGCCAGGTCTGGATGTACGTGGTCCCCGGGCGCTTGGACAGCGCCAGCGGGAAGCCCTGGTTGTCGACCCAGTACTCGGCCTGCGCCAGCGCCCGCAGGTACTGCCAGCTCCAGCGCTTGACCAGCGTGGCCTCCTTGGGGAAGCCGGTGGGCTTGGCGCCCGCGTACGACCAGATCGCCTCGAAGGGGGCGTTCTGGCGGACCAGCTCCTCGTAGATGGCCTTCGGGCTGTCGCTGTACTGCTTGCCCATGTGGCTCTCGAAGACGACCGTGCCCTTCTTGACCGGCAGCTTCGAGAAGACCTCGTGGTAGACCTTGACCTTCTGCTCGCCCGAGCCGATGTTGCGGCGCGCCTTCAGGGCCCGGCGCAGGCTGCGCTTGACCACTCCGGCGGTCCTGCCGTGCATCGCGCTGCTGATCAGCGACTGGGTGCGGACGGCGGCGGGGCCCTCGGCGGTCAGGACGTAGGAGAGGTTGCCCTTCTTGGTCATCTCCGGCTCGAAGCGGTCGGAGACCAGCCGGGTCAGGCGCGGGCGCACCCGCAGGCGGGCCGCGGAGTCCAGGTCCACGCCGCCGACCGAGACGCGGGTGGTCATCCGGTTCCCGCCGGCGGTCAGCTTCAGGCGTACGTCCCAGACGGCGTCGATGATGCCGAGGGGGCGGACGGTGCCGCCGACGTCGGCGGTGGTGCTCCACTCGATCGTGTCGCCCGCGTGGCGGACGGTTGCCACGGGGAAGCTGAAGGAGCGCACGCCGATCTGGCGCCGGGCCCGGAACTCCAGGGAGGCCGACAGCGGGGCGTCCTCCGCGATCCGGCCCAGCGGGTTGACCACGGCGCCGGAGAGGGTGACGGTGCCGCGTCCGTCGTCCTCGTACGAGGTCAGCCGGTTGCCCAGGGCCAGGGAGGACAGCGGCGCGGTGTGGAAGCCCTGGTCGGTGACGTCCAGTATCCGCCGGCCCTCGGCGTCGTCGAGGTGTCCGGCGCACCAGTAGACGCGCCCGTCGCGCTCGGCCAGCGGGGAGGAGAGGCGTCCCTTGTTGGTCATCGCGTCGGCGGCCGCGAGGAGGTTCTTCCAGTCCTCCTTGCCCAGCAGGTAGGCGCAGATGGCCTGGAGGTGCGTGACGTGCTCGTACGCGTCCGGGTCGATGCCGGCCAGGTAGCCGTTGGCGAGCCGGGCGAACTCCTGGCGGTACGCGTCGCTCAGCAGCGGCAGGTCCCGCAGGTGCAGCACCAGGTCGTGCTTGAGGAACTTGGCGTCCTTGGCGGACTTGATGGCGGTGTGGCCCTTGGCGGCCAGCAGCTCGTCGACCCGGCGGTGGATCTCCATCCGGTGGACGAAGTTCGCGATCTCGTGGCGCCGGTTGCTGATCGACTTGGCGGCGGCCTTCTCGACCACGTTCCAGTAGTAGACGTGGTTGGGGATCAGCGTGATGCGGCGGGCCGCGACGTAGGCCTGGGCCGAGAACAGCAGGTCCTCGTAGTGGATGCCGACCGGGAACTCCAGGCCCTGCTCCAGCAGGAACGAGCGCCGGTAGCACTTGTTCGTGGAGAGGGTGTCGTAGACCAGCAGGTCCGGGTACTCGGTGATCGACTCCAGCGTGCGGGTGCGCGCGTAGATCCACGGGTACCACTCGGTGGTCTTGCCCCAGCGGTTGTCGAGGTGCACGCGCACGCACATGCCCGAGACCAGGTCGGAGCCGGTGCGCTCGGCGGCGGCCAGCATGTTGCGGCAGGCGTTGCGCTCCAGGACGTCGTCGCTGTCCAGGAACATGACGTAGGTGCCGGTGGCCTGCTGGATGCCGTGGTTGCGGGGCGCGCCGCAGCCGCCGCTGTTCTCGGGCAGCCGGAAGGCGCGGACCCGTCCCGGGTTCGCCGCTTCGAGCTCCCGGGCGATCTCGTAGGACCGGTCCTTGCTGCAGTCGTCCACGATCACGACTTCGACCCCGCTGAGGGTCTGGTCCAAAACCGACCGGACGGCTGTCGGCAGACGCTCTGCGTCGTTGTAGACGATGACGACCACGGAGACGTCAGGCACGTGCACCTCGATCCCTTCGTTCCATTCCGCTTATCCCGTCAAAGCTACCGTGTGCCGCACACGACTCGGGCAGGGCGACCTCCGCCGTGCATACTTCTAAGGAAGAGGTGAGTCGCGGGTCCGGTCGCCGACAATCACCCGTTCGGACCCCAGCAGGAAGTGCCCATGACCAAGCTGTCGGTAGTTGTCCCCTGTTACAACGAAGAAGCCGTCATCGACCGCTTCGACGAGGAGATCCGCAAGGTTCTGGACGCCCTGCCCGTCGAGTACGAGGTCTGCTACGTCGACGACGGCAGCCGCGACGGCACCCTCGGCAAACTCCGGAAGATCGCCGCCGAGCACGGCGACCGTACCCGCTACGTCTCCTTCAGCCGCAACTTCGGCAAGGAGGCGGGCATGCTCGCCGGCCTGCGCGAGGCCACCGGCGACGCCGTGGTGATCATGGACGCGGACCTCCAGCACCCGCCGGAGCTCATCGCCACCATGCTGGAGCACTACCGCCAGGGCCACGACCAGGTCATCGCCCGGCGCACCCGCGAAGGCGACAAGAAGCTCCGCTCGGCCCTCAGCCGCCTCTACTACCGCGGGGTCAACCGCTGGGTCGACGTCGAGCTCACCGACGGGGTCGGCGACTTCCGGCTGCTGTCCCGGCCCGCCGTGGACGCCCTGCTCGCGCTCCCCGAGTACAACCGCTTCTCCAAGGGCCTCTTCTCCTGGATCGGCTTCGACACCGTCCACTTCGACTACCAGAACGCCCAGCGCGAGGCGGGCGAGACCAAGTGGAAGTTCGCCTCCCTGCTGAACTACGGCATGGACGGGCTGATCTCCTTCAACAACCGCCCGCTGCGCATCGGCATCTGGCTCGGCGTGTCGCTCGTCGCGCTGACCGGCCTGTACGCGCTGTGGATCACTGTGATGGCGATCACCAACGGCATCGACGCCCCCGGTTACGTGACGATCATCGCGATGATCGCCGGCATCGGCGGAATGCAGATGATCATGCTGGGTCTGATCGGCGAGTACATCGGCCGCATCTACTACGAGACCAAGCGCCGCCCGCACTTCCTGGTCAAGGAGGCCCACGGCGCCGCCCCGGCCTCCGCGGCGTCGGAGCCGGTCGTCGCGGAGCGCGGCGGCCGATGAGCGCCCCCGCCCGCCGCGACCAGCTCGGCCAGGTCTTCCGCTTCGCCCTGGTGGGCGGGGTCAACACCGGCACGTTCTTCGGCATCTACCTGCTGCTGCACCCGTGGATGCCGTATTTCGCCGCCTACACCCTCGCCTTCCTGCTGTCGATGGTCGGCTCGTTCTTCATGAACACCTACTTCACCTACCGCACCCGCCCCACCTGGAAGAAGTTCCTGCTCTTCCCGCTGACGAACGTCACCAACTACGTGATCCAGTCCGTCGGCCTCTACGCCCTGGTGAGCTGGGCGGGCATGGACACCCGGATCGCCCCGCTGGTCGCCGCCGTCGTGGCCATCCCGTTCACCTTCCTGCTCTCCCGCAAGATCCTCGTCCCGGGCGCCGCCGCGGCAGCCGAACCGGAGCGCGCCGGGGCGGGCTCCGCGTCCAGGGGCTGAAACCGGCGGGCGGGGTCGGCGGGCGACCCCGTAGATTGACCCGTTGGTTGGTCGGTTTCGTGCGTGTGCGAGGGGAAAGACGTGTCAGCGGCTAGGCAGGGTGTCGTGGACGCCCGCAGGATCGTGGTCAAGGTCGGCTCCTCCTCCCTCACCACCGCGGCGGGCGGGCTCGACGCCGACCGCGTGGACGCGCTGGTCGACGTGCTGGCCAAGGCCCGCAGCGGCGGCGAGAAGGAGATCGTCCTGGTCTCCTCGGGAGCCATCGCCGCCGGGCTCTCCCCGCTCGGCCTGGCCCGCCGCCCCAAGGACCTGGCCCGCCAGCAGGCGGCCGCCAGCGTCGGACAGGGCCTGCTCGTCGCCCGCTACACCGCCTCCTTCGCCCGCTACGGGGTCCGCGTGGGCCAGGTGCTGCTCACCACCGACGACACCAGCCGGCGCGCGCACTACCGCAACGCGTTCAACACCCTGGACCAGCTCCTGGCCATGGGCGCGATGCCCGTCGTCAACGAGAACGACACCGTCGCCACCGACGAGATCCGCTTCGGCGACAACGACCGGCTGGCCGCCCTGGTGGCCCACCTGGTCCGCGCCGACCTCCTCGTCCTCCTCTCCGACGTCGACGGCCTCTACGACGGCGACCCCTCGCTGCCCGGCACCAGCCGCATCGAGGAGGTGCGCGGGCCCGAGGACATCGCCCACGTCTCCATCGGCAGCGCCGGCAAGGCGGGCGTCGGCACCGGCGGCATGGTCACCAAGGTCGAGGCCGCCCGGATCGCGGCCGCGGCGGGCGTCCCCGTCGTCCTCACCTCCGCCAGCCGGGCGGCCGACGCCCTGGCCGGCCGCGAGACCGGCACCCTCTTCCACCCCACCGGCCGCCGCTCGGCCGACCGGCTCCTGTGGCTCCAGCACGCCTCGACCCCGCAGGGGCACCTCGTCCTGGACGACGGCGCCGTCCGCGCCGTCACCCAGCGCGGCAGCTCCCTGCTCCCCGCGGGGATCGCCGCCGTCGAGGGCGACTTCGTGGCCGGAGACCCCGTCGAGCTGCGCTCCGCCGAGGGGGTCGCGGTCGCCCGCGGCCTGGTCAACTTCGACGCCAAGGAACTCCCGCAGCTCCTCGGACGCTCCACCCGCGAGCTTGCGCGGGAGCTCGGACCCGCGTACGAGCGGGAGGTCGTGCACCGGGACGATCTGGTCCTGCTGCAGGGCTGAGGTTCGGGAAAACCACCGCGCGGCGGGCCGGGGACTGGTCAACTGTGAGGGGCGGACAGGCGTAGCGCAGACAGGAGGCGGCTGGTGAGACGAGCGCTGACCAGCGTCGGTACCGGGGACGGCGCCGGCGGTGAGGAACCGGGCCCGGTGTCCCGCCTCTGGCACGTGACGCTGAGCGTCTCGGGCAAGCAGACGCCGCTGCCGGAGGTGCGGCGCGGGCTGGAACAGCTCGCGCACGACCACCCCTTCCTGCTGACCAGCCGGTACGCCGACGACCACGCGGAGATCCGGTACTGGGAGGAGGCGCGCGACCTCCACGACGCGGCGGCCGTCGCCCTGCGGCTGTGGGGCGAGCACCGGTCGACGGCGCAGCTGCCGCCGTGGGAGATCGTCGGGCTGGAGGTCATCGACCGCACGACGTACCACCAGCGCGTGGCGGAGGGCTACGGCCCGCCCCCGGCCCACCCGGTGGGCGTGCACCCCTATTGATCGCACCGCACACCTTCCCCACGAGCCGCTCGCGCGGCTCGGCGCCGGGGCGCCTCCCCGGCTTCGCCCCGCCGCGGCGGACCCCGTCCGCCGGTGGCGGGGCGGGCCCGCCGGGCCCCTCCCGGGGTCCGTTCGCCGTCTGCGGGCCATTGCCGCCGGCCGGGGCCTGGAGGTCGTCCGCGGGTGGTGGGCCGCTGCGCGGGGCGAGGTCCCCTACCCGCCCTTCCACCGTTCCCCGGGCGCTGCCCGGACCCGCGCCTCAAACGCCGGCGGGGCGGTAAATGGCCCCGCCGGCGTTTGAGACGCGGGTCCGGGGCGAAGCCCCGGGGTCCTTCAGCCCCGCCGGCGTCCGAGGTGGAAACGGTGAAAGGGCGGGGCGGGGAGACGGCTCCGCGCAGCGGCGACCGCGGCGGGCGGCCCGGCCGGGACGCGCGGCTCCGCCCCGGCGTCCAGGGCCCGTCTCGCGGGGTGAAACCCCCGCCGGGCCCCGGGGCTCCGGGGATTACCCTGGGCCGCATGACCTCGCTCGACGACGCCACCGCGACCTCCCCCGTCCTCGCCACCGCGGCAGCCGCCCGCACCGCCGCCGCGGCCATCGCCCCACTCCCGCGGTCCGCCAAGGACACGGCCCTCCTGGCCATCGCGGACGCGCTGACGGCCCGTACCGACGAGATCGTCGCGGCCAACGCCCAGGACATCGACAAGGCCCGCGCCGCCGGCACCAGCGAGACCGTGGTCGACCGGCTCACCCTCACCCCGGAGCGGGTCGCCGCCATCGCCTCCGACGTGCGCGACGTCGCGGCCCTCCCCGACCCCGTCGGCGAGGTCGTCCGCGGCTCCACCCTCCCCAACGGCATCGACCTGCGCCAGATCCGCGTCCCCCTCGGCGTCGTCGGCATCATCTACGAGGCCCGCCCCAACGTCACCGTCGACGCCGCCGCGCTCTGCCTGAAGTCCGGCAACGCCGTCCTGCTGCGCGGCAGTTCCTCCGCCTACGCCTCCAACACCGCCCTCGTCGGCATCCTGCGCGACGCCATCGAGGGCGCCGGCCTGCCCGCCGACGCGATCCAGCTCGTCCCCGGCGAGTCCCGCGACTCCGTCCGCGAGCTGATGCGCGCCCGCGGCCTCGTCGACGTGCTCATCCCGCGCGGCGGCGCCTCCCTCATCAAGACGGTCGTCGAGGAGTCCACCGTCCCGGTCATCGAGACCGGTACCGGCAACTGCCACGTCTACGTCGACGCGCAGGCCGACCTCGACATGGCCGTGGACATCCTCGTCAACTCCAAGGCGCAGCGGCCCTCCGTCTGCAACGCCGCCGAGACCCTCCTCGTCCACCGCGACATCGCCGAGGCGTTCCTGCCCCGCGCCCTGGACGCCCTCGCCGACGCCGGCGTGACCGTCCACGGCGACGAGCGGGTGCTGGCCGCCGCCGAGGGCGGCAAGGTCACCGCCCTGCCCGCCACCGACGAGGACTGGGCCGCCGAGTACCTGTCGTACGACATCGCCGCCGCCGTCGTGGACTCCCTCGACGACGCCGTCGCCCACATCCGCCGCTGGACCTCCGGCCACACCGAGGCGATCGTCACCACCTCGCAGGCCGCCGCGCGCCGCTTCACCCAGCTGGTCGACTCGACCACCGTCGCCGTGAACGCGTCCACCCGGTTCACCGACGGTGGCCAGTTCGGGTTCGGCGCCGAGATCGGCATCTCCACCCAGAAGCTGCACGCCCGCGGCCCGATGGGCCTGCCCGAGCTCACCTCCACCAAGTACATCGTCACCGGCGACGGTCACATCCGGTAACCGGGCCCTCGACCCGGTGTGGCCGGATTCCGGCTTTCACCCTGCCCAAAGCGGCCCCCCAGGTCTACGCTGTTCCCGTGCCGGACGACGTGGGGGGCAAGCCGTACCCGGACGACGGGGAGCCCGACGACGACCGCGGAGGCGCGGATCAGGACTTCGCCTCCGTGGTGTTCGACGAGGACTTCGTCCGGAACGCCGAGATCCATGAACCGAGCGCGGCCGAACGCCAGCGCGCCGCCGACCGGGCCCGCGCCGAGGCGGAGGCCGCCCGTGTCGCCGGAGGCTGGGCGGGCGAGGACGACTACGGCCACGCGGACGGGTACGCCCTGGACGACCCCGCCTGGGAGGGCGGCCACTACGGCTACCCCGAAGGCCCGTACGGGGCCTACGGCGGCAGTCTGCGGCCCTACCGCGGCCGGGCCGGCTGGCTGAGGCCGGTCGCCTGGGTGCTCGCCGTCGTCATGGGGCTCGGGATGGTCGCGCTGGCCTTCAGCGCCGTCTACCGCAGCGCCGCGGGCGAAGCGGACCCCGCACCCGCGCCCGCCAGTACCCCGCTCGGGGAAGTCGCCGGCGTCGGCGCGTTTACGTACCCCGTCGGCCGCCAACCCTGAAGGTACGACCCCGCTCGCCCGTTCCGGAGCTGGGGGCTTCTCTGAAGCGGGGACAGCGGGGAGAAGCGATGGCCGTACCAGGAGATCCGCCCAACGGCACCCCCGAGGAAACCGGCGGGGGCGACGACGAACTGCGCCCGGACGAGTACCGGTCGGTGGTGTTCGACGAGGACTTCGTCCGTGCTGCCCGGCTCCAGGAGTTCTCCGCGCAGGAGCGCATGGGCGAGCACGCCCGGGCCGTCCGCAGCCGCTCCATCTGGTCGGGCGGCGGCTCCCCGGGCCGCGGCACCGGCACCCCGGGCCGGGGCGCCCGCCAGGGCATGCTGCTCGTCCTGCTCATCGCGACGGCCTTCGCGGTCGCCGTCTACCTGGGCCTGCGCAACCCCTACGTGGCCCCGGTCGGCGGCGGGGCCGAGCCGCTCGGCAGCACCGTCGTGCCCCTGACGCCGTCGGCCGCCGTACCCGGCGGGAAACCGGCCGACCTCTACGCCCGGAGCCCCGCGGCCGACTACCGGACCGGGGCGGCCGGGATCACCCTGCCGGCCGTACGCCGCACCCACCACTTCACCGAGAGCCAGGTCCTCGCCGCGCTGTCGATCGCCAAGGACTACCTCGTGCAGTCCTCCCTGGACCCCGACGTGCTCTCCGGCACCGCCACCCGGCCCGTACGGGTGCTCCTGGACCCCGACCAGCTGGCCCAGTTCGACGAGAGCATGACCACCCCCTCGGGGGACGGCCGGCACGCCGCCACGGGCTGGCTGGTCCGCTTCGACCCGCAGACCGCCGCGCTGGCCGACTCCCGCGTCCGGGTCAGCGGCACCCTCGCCTTCGAGGAGATCGGTCCGGAGGTGCTGGTGGTCACCACCGACCACACCTTCGTGTACGCCGTACGGGGCGCGTCCGGGCCGCCGAGCGGGCCCGACGGCGCCTCGCTCTTCACCGTCCGTCGCGAGCTGAGGCTGCGCTTCGACCACGAGGACCTCACCGCCCGGCGGGCGGAGGTGGCCTCCTCCTACGCGATGGCCGGGCCCCAGGACTGCGCCGCCGACCCGGCAGGGGGCTTCCGCCCGATGCTGGCCGGAGCCGGTCCCACGACGGTGGGCCCGCCGGTGAGCGACCCGTACGCCGCCGGCCACCCCCGGCGCACGGCCGGGCTGTGCGGGGTCATGGACCCGGCGGCGGCCGCGACGCCCCAGCCCCCGTCCGCCGAGCCCCCGTCCGCCCAGCCCTCGTCCGCCCAGCCCCAGTCCGCCGAGCCCCAGTCCGCCGAGCCCCCGCAGTCCGCGGAGCCGGGCCGGCCGGACGGCGGGCCGGCGCCCGTGGCCGGGGCCAGGGTTTCGCCCCCGGCCTCCGTCAGCCCGGTCCGCTAGCGCCCTTGTCCCCGCCGCCCGCCGGGGCCGAGGGCCCGCCGCCGGACCCGGACCCGGACCCGGACCCGCCGGTGAACCGGTCGCGCAGCTTCCCGCCCAGGTCGCCCGCACCGCCCGCTATGTCGCCGACCAGCTTCATCAGCGGATCCCGGCTCGCGCGCACCGAGTCCGCGTAGTGCGAGGCGGACTGGCGGAAGGAGTCGGTCACCGAGGTGTCCTTGTCCTCGTCCCGCCTCGGATAGTGCCCGTCCATGATCCGCTGGAAGTCCCGGCTCAGCGACCACTTGCGCAGCTCGGCCGCGCGCACCGCGGTCAGGGGGTGCGTGCGCGGCAGCACGTTGAGGATCTTCAGGACCGAGTCGCGCAGGTCGCCGCTCGACTCGTACTCCTCGGCCTGGGCCAGGAAGGCGTCGACGTTCATCTCGTGCAGGTTGTCGCCGCCCGCGATCTTCATCAGCCCCCGCATCGAGGCGTTCACGTCCTGGCCCGCCAGCAGCCCGGCCCGGTCCGCCGACAGCTCGGACTTGCGGAACCACTCCCGCAGCGCAGTGACGATCGCCGAGATCGCCATGTTGCCGAGCGGGATCCACGACACCTTCAGCGCCAGGCTCGTCAGGAACAGCAGCACCGTGCGGTACACGGCGTGCCCCGACAGCGCGTGGCCCACCTCGTGGCCCACGACCGCCCGCATCTCCTCCTCGTCCAGCAGCTCCACCAGCCCGGTCGTCACCACGATGATCGGCTCGTCCAGCCCGATGCACATGGCGTTCGGCCGCGGGTCCTGCTGCACGTACATCTGGGGGACCTTCTCCAGGTCCAGGATGAAGCAGGCGTCGCGCAGCATCCCGTACAGATGGGGGAACTGGGTCTCGCCCACGCGCACCGAGTCCGACAGGAACAGCAGCCGCAGGCTCCGCTCGGGGAGCAGCCCGCTGAGGGCCTTGAAGACCGTGTCGAAGCCGCTCAGCTTGCGCAGGGCGACCAGCGCCGAACGGTCCGCCGGATGCTCGTAGGCCCGGGAGGAGATCCCCGGGAACCTCCTGCGGTTGCGGGCGGGTGTCTTCTCGAATCCGGTGTCCGTCATGGCGCCTCCCCCTGGATCGGCCTGTGCTGCACTGCGTCCATCCTCTCCAACGCCTGAGTCGGCGTGAGGGTGCCCCGGGGCCCCGCATACGATGTGAGGGAAGTCTCCGCCCGCTCCCCGACTCGATAGGTACCTGCCTGATGAGCCTCTCCACCACCGCCCACAACCTCGTCGTCCTCGCTTCGGAGGGCGCCGAGCAGCACGGCGGCAACCACGAGAGCCTGAGCCCCTACCTGACCGGTGGCGGCGCGCTCTTCATCCTGCTGCTGATGCTCTGGGTGACCACGCGCCTGAACCGCGACCGCTGAACCACTCGTTCGGACCGGGCCTCCGCGCACGTGCCACCGGGCCAGTAGGCTCTGCGCTCATGGGAGAGCAGGAAGTGCCTACGGGCCCGGTCAAGCGCCGGCTCGGCGTGATGGGCGGGACGTTCGACCCGATCCACCACGGACACCTGGTGGCCGCCAGCGAGGTGGCCGCCCTTTTCCACCTCGACGAGGTGGTGTTCGTCCCCACGGGCGAACCGTGGCAGAAGTCCCAGCGGGCCGTGTCGCCCGCCGAGGACCGCTACCTGATGACCGTCATCGCGACGGCCTCGAACCCGCAGTTCTCGGTGAGTCGCATCGACATCGACCGCGGCGGACCGACGTACACGATCGACACCCTGCGGGACCTCAGCGCCCTCAACGAGGACGCCGACCTCTTCTTCATCACCGGCGCCGACGCCCTCGCGCAGATCCTGACCTGGCGCAACGCCGACGAGCTGTTCTCCCTCGCCCACTTCATCGGCGTGACCCGGCCCGGCCACGTCCTGACGGACGACGGCCTGCCCGAGGGCGGCGTCTCGCTCGTCGAGGTGCCCGCGCTGGCGATCTCCTCCACGGACTGCCGCGCACGCGTCGCCGAGGGCGATCCCGTCTGGTACCTGGTCCCGGACGGCGTGGTCCGCTACATCGACAAGCGTGAGCTGTACCGGGGAGCCTGAGCTTCCGGAACGACGAGAGGCCCGCGGTGAACGACCCACAGGATCCGTACGACCCGTACGCCGCCCAGCAGCAGCTCATCGGCTACGACCCGTACGGCCGGCCGCTGTACGGCCAGGTGCCCGCGCAGCAGCCCCTCCAGTCCGCCCCGCCGCCGTACGGGCAGCAGTACGAGCCCCCGTACGGGCAGCCGTACGCACAAGAGCCCCAAGCACAGCAGTACGACCACGGGCAGCAGCCGCACGGGTACGCCCAGGCCCCCTCCCACGGGTACGACGCCCAGCAGCCGCAGCAGTGGATCCCGCAGCAGGCCGCCGCCCCGCAGGCCCCCGCCCCGCCGGCCGCCCCCGCCCCCGTCCCCGAGCCGCGCCGCGCGGACGCGGCCGACCCGGCCGGTGCGGCTCCCGCCGGTGCGGACCCGGCCCCGGGCTACCGCACCGAACAGTTCGCCTTCCTCGACCAGCAGGACGAGGACTCCGAGGACGTCATCGACTGGCTCGCCTTCACGGAGAGCCGCACCGAGCGCCGCGAGGAGGCCCGCCGCCGCGGCCGCAACCGGGTCGTCGCGCTGGGCGTCGTCCTGGCCCTCCTCGCCGTCGGCGGGCTCGGCTGGCTCTGGTACTCGGGCGCGCTGCCCTTCCTCGACGGACCCGGCCGGAAGAAGGGCCCCGCGGCCGCCGCGGCCGCCCAGAAGCGGGACATGATCGTCGTCCACCTGCACAACACCAAGCGGGGCGGCAGTTCCACCGCCCTCCTCGTGGACAACGTCACCACCCGGCAGGGCGCCACCGTCCTGCTGCCCAACGCCCTCGCCGTCACCAAGGAGGACGGCACGGCCACCACCCTCGGCAAGTCCGTCGAGGGCGGCAGCATCGGCACCCGCGAAGCCCTCGACACCGTCCTCGGGACCCGCATCGGCGGCACCTGGCGCCTGGACACCCCCTTCCTGGAGCGGCTCGTCGAGCTGGTCGGCGGCATCGAGGTCGACACCGACACCGCCGTGCCCGCCGACGACCAGGCCAAGACCCCGGCCGTCGGGCAGGGCCCCAAGCAGAGCCTGACCGGCGCCATGGCCGTCGCCTACGCCACCTACCGGGCGCAGGGCGAGCCGGAGGCCAGGCAGCTGGAGCGCACCGGCCGGGTCCTGTACGCCGTCCTGCGCAAGATCCCCTCCGACCCGAAGGCGGCCGCCACGACGGTCGAGAGCATGGGCCAGATCCTGGACCCGGGCCTGGACGCGCAGAACCTCGGCGGCCTCCTGTCGCGGATCGGCGAGCACGCCAAGGTGGCCGCCTACCGCACCGAGATGCTCTCGGTGAAGCCCGACGGCGGCCTCACCGACGACGCCTCCAAGAAGGTGGTCAAGGACCTCCTCGGCGGCACCGTCACGGCGGCCCAGCCGGGCGCGGCCCCGCGCGTGGGCCTCAAGGACGCCACCGGCGACGAGAAGGCGCAGGTCGCGGCGAAGGCGGCTCTGCTCAACGGCGGCTACTCCTTCGTGGACGGCGGCAAGGCCGACCGGGCCGCCGCGACCACGCAGGTCACGTACCAGGACGAGGGCCAGCGGGGCCGGGCGGTCGAGGTCGCCAAGACGCTGGGGCTGCCGGAGACGGTCGTGAAGAAGGCCGAGAGCGTGGTGAACGCGGACGTCGTCGTGACCCTGGGCAAGGACTACAAGCCGTCCTGACCGGGTGGTGCCGGCAGTACATGAGACCCTTGTAGGGATCTGCCCGCCAACCCGAAAGCATGGCCAGTGACCGCCACGGACCGCTCCATCGAGCTCATCACCGCCGCCGCCCAGGCCGCGGCCGACCGGCTCGCGCACGACATCATCGCGTACGACGTCAGCGACGTGCTGTCGATCACCGACGCCTTCCTGCTCGCCTCCGCGCCCAACGACCGCCAGGTCAAGTCGATCGTGGACGAGATCGAGGAGCGGCTCCTCAAGGAGCTCGGCGCCAAGCCGGTGCGCCGCGAGGGCGACCGCGACGCCCGCTGGATCCTGCTCGACTACGTCGACATCGTGGTCCACGTCCAGCACAGCGAGGAGCGCGTCTTCTACGCGCTGGAGCGCCTGTGGAAGGACTGCCCCGAGATCGAGCTGCCCGAGGACGCCAAGCTCACCATCGGCAAGGCCGAGGAGCACGCCAAGCTGCGCGAGGCGCAGGGCGACGACGACCTGGACGGTGATCTGTTCTGAGCGCGGCCACCAGCACGGGAGGGCGCGTCGGCGGCTCCGCCCGCACCGGCAGGAAGATCGTCCTCTGGCGGCACGGCCAGACCTCCTGGAACCTGGAACGCCGCTTCCAGGGCTCCACGGACATCGAGCTGACCGAGACGGGGCTGGCGCAGGCGCGCCGCGCCGCCCGGCTGCTCGCCTCGCTGAAGCCGGACGCCATCGTGGCCTCCGACCTGAAGCGCGCCGCGGCCACGGCCGCCGAGCTGGCCGCCGTCACGCACCTGCCCGTGGCGCACACCGAGGCGCTGCGCGAGACGTACGCCGGTGAGTGGCAGGGCCTGACGCACGAGGAGATCGTCGAGAAGTACGGCGAGCAGTACGCGGCGTGGAAGCGCGGCGAACCGGTCCGCCGCGGCGGGGGCGAGCTGGAGACCGAGGTCGCCGACCGGGCCGCCCCGGTGGTGCTGAGCCACGCCGACCGGCTGCCCGAGGGCGGCACGCTCGTCGTCGTCAGCCACGGCGGCACCATCCGCACGACCATCGGCCGCCTGCTGCGGCTGGAGGCGCGTGACTGGGAGAGCCTCGGCGGGCTCTCCAACTGCTGCTGGTCCGTCCTCGGTGAGGGCGCGCGCGGCTGGCGGCTGCTGGAGCACAACGCCGGCACCCTGCCGGAACCGGTGCTCGGCGACGACGACTGAGCCCCTCCGCGGGGCCGCTCCGACCCGGATTTCACTTTCCGGCTGGTCACAGGCTAGAGTTCTTCTTGTTCGCAGCGAAGAACACCGGAAACGGGGGGAACGCCGCGGAGAGCGGGGCTATAGCTCAGTTGGTAGAGCGCCTGCATGGCATGCAGGAGGTCAGGAGTTCAATTCTCCTTAGCTCCACAATCAGGATCCCGTCCCCAACAGGGGGCGGGATCCTTGCGTTTGTTCCCTCTGTGCTTGCTGCCCCCGCCGGGACCGGCGTGGCAGAATCGGACGGCCGGAGGGGGACACGACGGTCCGACGCGGGAGGGAGTCGCTGACGGATGGGTGCACACCGGCGGCGGTGCGACTGGTGCAACAACGGCACGCCGATCGTTCGGGACATGGAGCCGGTCAACTCCGACTATCAGTACTGGTGCGAGGAATGCGCGCGGGCGCTGATCATAAAAGGCGACCCCATCGAGACGTACCGGGAGCTGGAGGGCGAGCCGATCTACGGCCGGCTCCTCGACGAGCACTGCACGCTCAAGCGCTTCTACCAGTTCGCCCGGGCATGACCGGGTCAACGGTGGGCGAATCGGACATAACAGGGCCCCGGGAAACCGATTTTTGGTCTGGGGCCAGGACCGTGTAATGTTCTCGATGTCGCCAGGGGGAACCGGCGAGGGAAACCGAGAAGGGGCCCGGCGGCAGAGAGAAACAAGGGGCTATAGCTCAGTTGGTAGAGCGCCTGCATGGCATGCAGGAGGTCAGGAGTTCAATTCTCCTTAGCTCCACACTGTGGAAGAGGGTCACCCGGTCAGGGTGGCCCTCTTCTCGTCGTGGCCGTGTTCGCTGTGCGGAACGATCGAGCGGCCGTCGGGGCCCCTGCGGTACCCTGACGCCATGCGTGCCGTACGCCTTCTGCTTACCGAGCCGCGCTGAGCAGCACCGACCCCGAGAAGGTCGGCATCGGCGCGGCGTCCCCTCCTGTGCGAGGGGTTTTTTCGTTTGGGCAGGCAGAGACGGCAGAGACGATCGATGGAGCTTCAGGAATCATGAGCGAGACGAACACCCCGGCCCCCGAGGCGGCCGAGGGGCACCGTTACACGGCTGCCATGGCCGCCGACATCGAGGCACGCTGGCAGGACGTATGGGACGCGGAGGGCACCTACGAGGCGCCCAACCCCAGCGGTGACCTGGCCGGCGACCCGGCGGTCGTCGCCCGGCCCAAGAAGTTCATCATGGACATGTTCCCGTACCCCTCCGGTGCGGGCCTGCACGTCGGCCACCCGCTCGGGTACATCGCCACCGACGTCTTCGCCCGCCACCAGCGCATGTCCGGCCACAACGTCCTGCACACCCTGGGCTTCGACGCCTTCGGCCTGCCGGCCGAGCAGTACGCCGTGCAGACCGGCACGCACCCGCGCGTGTCGACCGAGGCGAACATCGAGAACATGAAGGCCCAGCTGCGCCGCCTGGGCCTGGGCCACGACAAGCGCCGCTCGTTCGCGACGATCGACCCCGAGTACTACAAGTGGACCCAGTGGATCTTCCTGCAGATCTACAACTCCTACTACGACGCGGACGCGAACAAGGCGCGGCCGATCGCCGAGCTGGTCGCCGCCTTCGAGAACGGCACCCGTGAGGTCCCCGGCGGCCGTGCCTGGGCCGAGCTGACCGCCACCGAGCGCGCCGACGTCCTGAACCGGTACCGCCTGGCCTACTCCTCGGACGCGCCCGTCAACTGGTGCCCCGGGCTGGGCACCGTGCTGGCCAACGAGGAGGTCACCGCCGACGGCCGCTCCGAGCGCGGCAACTTCCCGGTCTTCAAGTCCCGCCTGAGCCAGTGGAACATGCGCATCACCGCGTACGCCGACCGGCTGCTGGACGACCTGGACGCGCTGGACTGGCCCGAGGCCATCAAGCTCCAGCAGCGCAACTGGATCGGCCGCAGCGAGGGCGCGCGCGTCGACTTCGCCCTGGGCGACCGGGCCATCACCGTCTTCACCACCCGCCCGGACACCCTCTTCGGCGCCACCTACATGGTGCTGGCGCCCGAGCACCCGCTGGTCGAGGAGTTCGTCCCGGCCGCCTGGCCCGAGGGCACCCACGACGCGTGGACCGGCGGGCACGCCACCCCGGCCGAGGCCGTCGCCGCGTACCGCAAGCAGGCCGCCTCCAAGTCGGACGTCGAGCGGCAGGCGGACGCCAAGGAGAAGACCGGCGTCTTCACCGGCGCGTACGCCGTCAACCCGGTCAGCGGCGAGAACGTGCCCGTCTTCATCGCCGACTACGTGCTGATGGGCTACGGCACGGGCGCGATCATGGCCGTCCCGGCCCACGACGCCCGCGACTTCGAGTTCGCCCGCGCCTTCGAGCTGCCCATGCGCTGCGTGGTCGAGCCCACGGACGGCCGGGGCACCGACCCGGCCGAGTGGGAGGACGCCTTCGGCTCCTACGACGCGAAGCTGGTCAACTCGGCCGGCGAGGGCGTCTCCCTGGACGGCCTGGGCGTGGTCGAGGCCAAGGCCGCGATCACCGACTGGCTCTCCGAGCGGGGCCTCGGCAAGGGCACCGTCAACTTCCGCCTGCGCGACTGGCTCTTCAGCCGCCAGCGCTACTGGGGCGAGCCCTTCCCGATCGTCTACGACGAGGACGGCGTCGCCCACTCGCTGCCCGAGTCGATGCTGCCGCTGGAGCTGCCCGAGGTCGAGGACTACTCGCCGCGCACCTTCGAGCCCGACGACGCGGACTCCCAGCCGGAGACCCCGCTGTCGCGCAAGGCCGACTGGGTCAACGTCGAGCTGGACCTGGGCGACGGCCGCGGCGTGCGGTCGTACCGCCGCGAGACCAACACCATGCCGAACTGGGCCGGCTCCTGCTGGTACGAGCTGCGCTACCTGGACCCGAACAACGCGGACGCGCTGGTCGACCCGGAGATCGAGCAGTACTGGATGGGGCCGCGCGAGAGCGCCCCGCACGGCGGCGTCGACCTGTACGTGGGCGGCGCCGAGCACGCGGTGCTGCACCTGCTGTACGCGCGCTTCTGGTCCAAGGTCCTGTTCGACCTGGGCCACGTCTCGTCGGTCGAGCCGTTCCACAAGCTCTTCAACCAGGGCATGATCCAGGCCTACGTCTACCGTGACGAGCGCGGCTTCCCGGTCACGGCCACCGAGGTCGAGGAGCGCGACGGCAGGTTCTTCTTCGAGGGCGAGCCGGTCAAGCGCGAGCTGGGCAAGATGGGCAAGTCCCTGAAGAACGCCGTCACCCCGGACGAGATCTGCGAGGAGTACGGCGCGGACACGCTCCGCCTGTACGAGATGGCGATGGGCCCCCTGGACGTCTCGCGTCCGTGGGACACCCGCGCCGTGGTCGGCCAGTACCGGCTGCTCCAGCGCCTGTGGCGCAACGTGGTGGACGAGGAGACGGGCGCGGTGACGGTCGTCGACGCCGAGCCCGCCGAGGACACGCTGCGCGCCCTGCACAAGGCCATCGACGGGGCCGGCTCGGACATGGCGGGCCTGCGGTTCAACACCGCCATCGCCAAGATCACCGAGCTGAACAACACCCTGACGAAGGCGGGCCGCCCGCTGGAGCGGTCCGTGGCCGAGCGGCTGGTGCTGCTGATCGCCCCGCTGGCGCCGCACATCGCCGAGGAGCTGTGGCACCGCCTGGGCCACACCGACTCGGTGGTCCACCAGGACTTCCCGGTGGCGGACCCCGCGTACGTCGTCGACGAGACGGTCACCTGCGTCGTCCAGGTCAAGGGCAAGGTCAAGGCCCGCCTGGAGGTGCCGCCGGCCATCTCGGAGGCCGACCTGGAGCAGCTGGCGGTCACCGACGCGGCCGTGGTGGCCGCGCTGGGCGGCGCCGAGATCCGCAAGGTGATCGTCCGCGCGCCCAAGCTGGTGAACATCGTCATCTGAGCACCGGCCGCTCCGGGGGCCGGCTGAGCGCCGGCCTCTCGGGGTGATCCCGTACGGGCAGGTTGGGGGTTCGAACAGGACCCCCGACCTGCCCGTGGCGTTTACGGTGGAGGGGACGGGAAAAGGCCGGGGAAGGGAACCTCATGGAGGTAGGCGCGTTGGTCATCATCTTTGCCCTGGTGGTGCTGTTCGCCTTCCTGGGGCTGGGCGCCTGGGCCACGGTCAAGGCGGTCGGCGCCGCGAAGCGCGGCGTGGACCGGACGATCACGCAGGCCCGCCGGACGGTCGAGGACACCACCCTCAAGGCCAAGAGCCTCGGCCAGGTCGGGGTCACGGCCGGGCTGGCCCAGCTGCGGCTGGACCTGCGGACCTCGATGCGGGCCACGCAGGCGGCCCTCTACCAGGGCGTCCAGGCGGACGACTCGCTGAAGGAGTCGATCGCCCTCTTCGAGCGGCTGAGCCGGCACGGGCACGAGCTGGACGACGAGCTCAAGCGGCTGGAGCAGGAGCCCGACCGCAAGCGGATCGCGCAGCGGCTGCCCGAGCTGCGGGAGCGCACCGCCAAGATCACCGAGTCCGCCGATTCGCTGCGGTGGGCGGCGCGCGACCGGGCCCGCCAGTTCGCCGACGAGGACCTGGCCACGCTGTCGGCGCAGATCGAGGTGGAGTCGAGCGCGCTGCGCGACTGGTCCCGGGAGTCGGTCGACGACCTGGCCGCCGCCGCGGCGGCGTGGGACGCCGGGCAGGGCCAGGGGCCGACTGCCGGTGGTGCCGGTGGTGGTGCGGCCGACGCGCCGGCGCAGGGGCGGCAGCAGCGGCCCGCGCTGGACGCCTCCGGGCCTGCGGTGGGCTACCCCTGGCAGAAGGCCCCCAGGCCGGAGGCCACTTCCTGAGCGGCGCTCCCGGCGCGGGGCCGTGACCGGGGAGGCCCGGACCGGGCGAACCCGAGAGGCGGGAGTGACGGATGTGGGCCGGGCTGCCGGATCACCTCCTCGGGCGGTAACCTCCGGCTCATGTCCCGCCATGTCGCGATCGTCACCGATTCCACGGCCTATCTGCCCCCTCCGGCGATGGCGCGGCACGGGATCACCGCCGTCCCCCTGACCGTCGTCCTGGGGGACGAGGCCCTCGAGGAGGGCACCGAGATCTCGGCCCGCAGCCTGGCCGCGGCCCTGCAGAAGCGCCGCCCGGTCACCACCTCGCGCCCGGGCCCCGAACAGTTCGTACGGGCCTACCGGGAGGCGGCTGACGCCGGGGCGACCGGCATCGTGAGCCTGCACCTGTCCGCCGAGTTCTCCGGCACCTACGACGCCGCGGTGGTCGCGGCGAAGACCGCTCCGGTCCCGGTCCGGGTCGTGGACACCGGCATGGTCGCGATGGCCCTCGGGTTCTGCGCCCTCGCCGCCGCGGAGACGGCCGGGGCGGGCGGCTCCGTGGACGAGGCCGTGGCCGCCGCCGAGAAGCGGGCCGCGGAGATGTCGGCGTACTTCTACGTGGACACCCTCGACTACCTCCGGCGCGGCGGCAGGATCGGGGCGGCGCAGGCCCTCCTCGGGTCGGCGCTCGCGGTCAAGCCGCTGCTCACGCTGGACGGCGGGCGGATCGAGATGCTGGAGAAGGTCCGGACGGCCTCCCGGGCCATCGCACGGCTGGAGGAGCTCGCCGTCGAGCGTGCCGGGGCGCGCAGCGTCGACGTGGCCGTCCACCACCTGGCGGCCCCGGAGCGGGCCGAGAAGCTCGCGGAGCGGCTGCGGGAGCGGATTCCCGGGCTGGTCGAGCTACACGTGAGCGAGGTCGGCGCGGTGATCGGCGCGCACACCGGGCCGGGGCTGCTGGCGGCGGTCGTCTCGCCGCGCTGACGCCTTCGCGGCGTGTTCCCTCGTTCGCGGGGGGTTCCTCGCCGGGGCGGTCACCGGAACGAGTGGCGGGGTTTTCCACAACGGGGTGGTTGTGCACCGGAATCGAAGGGTCCGAGCGGGGGGCCGGGGAGCGGCCCTAGCGTCGGGGCATGACTCTTCGAACGCGTGCCCAGCGCCCCTCGGGACGCTCCGGATCCTACGACCGCCTACGGCCGCCTGCCGCTCCGCGTGAGCGGCGCGGTGCCCGGTCCCCTTCCCGGCCCCGCCCCGACCCCGTCGCCGTGCGGCGCAGGGCCGAGGTGCTGCTGGCGGGGGCTCCTCCGCCGCCGGGGCTGGTTCCGGCGGCGGTTCCCGAGCGGGGCCGGTCCGGGCCCCCGGTGCCCGCGCCCGCGGCCGGGCCCGCTGTGGAGCGGGGTGCCGGGGCGGGGCCGGCCGGTGGCGTGCCGGGGGCTCCGCCGCCGGAGCCCGGGCCGGTGGCGGTGCCGGTGGCGGTGCCCGGGGCGGGGCGGTGGCCGGCGGTGCGGGAGCGGCTGCCGGTGTGGGTCCAGGCCCGGTGCGGGGTGGAGCCCCGGGCGGTGGCCGCCGTGGGAGTGGTCCTGGCCGTGGCGGTGGGGTTCGCCGTCCAGCAGTACGCGGCGGCCCGGCCGCAGCCGGTGACGGCTCCCGCGGTGCTCGCCCCGGCGCCGCCCGCGACCCCGTCGCCGGTGCCGGGAGCGGGGCCCGGCGGGCCGGGCGGCCGCATCGTGGTGGACGTCGGCGGCAAGGTCCGCGATCCGGGTGTGCGGCGGCTGCCCGGGGGCTCGCGGGTGGAGGACGCCCTGGCCGCGGCCGGGGGAGTACGCCCGGGGGCGGACACCACCGGGCTCAACCGGGCCCGGCTCCTGGTGGACGGCGAACAGGTGCTGGTGGGCGTCACCGCACCGCCCCCACCGCCCGCGCCGCCCGGCGGCGCGGGGCCGCTGGGCGGCGGACCGGGCCCCGGCCCGCTGAGCCTCGGCAGCGCGACCGTCGAGCAGTTGGACGGGCTGCCGGGGGTCGGCCCGGTACTGGCCCGGCACATCGTGGAGTTCCGCTCCGCCAGGGGCGGGTTCCGGACCGTGGAGGACCTCCGGCAGGTCGACGGCATCGGCGAGCGCAGGTTCGCCGAGCTGCGGAAGCTGGTGCGGCTGTGAGCGCGGCCGGGGCGCCGGGGGCCGGTCCGGGGCCGGGCGGTCGCGTGGGTGCCGGACCGGGGGGAGCTGTGGAGCCCGGAGGGGCCCGGGCTCCGGACCTCGGCGGGCCGGAGCCGGGCGGGCCGGGAGGGGCCGGGAGCGGCCGGGGCGGGCCGGTGGACCTGCGGCTGGTGGGGCCCGCCGCGGCCGCGTGGGCGGCGGCCGCCGCGGGGCTCGGGGTTCCGGGCCGGTGGTGCGCCGTGGGGGCCGGGGCCGCGGTGGTCGCGGCGGGGGTGCTGCTGGTGGCGGGGTGCCGCGGCTCGCGTCCGGTGTGGCAGGTCGGTACGGCCGCGGCCGCCGCCCTGCTGTGCGCGGCCGCCGGGGCCGGAGTGGCCGGACTGGAGCGGGCCGAGGCACGGGCGGGGCCCGTGGCCCGGCTGGCCGGGGAGCACGCCCGGGTGCGCGCCGAGCTCACCGTGGGCTCCGATCCCCGGGCCGCCCGGAGCGGGAGCGGGCCGCCCGTGGTGGTGCTCGACGCGGTGGTGACCGGGGTGACCGGGCCCGACGGCGCCCGCACCCGGGTGCGGACCCCGGTACGGGTGCTGGCCGGGCATCCGGAGTGGGCCCGGCTGCAGCCCTCGACCCGGGTCGCGGTGGCGGCCCGGCTGGCCCCGGTGCGGGAGGGCGAGCGGGCCGTGGCGCTGCTCCGGCCCGCCGGGGACGTCCCGCCCCGGGTGACGGGCGGGCCGGACCCCGCGCAGCGGATCGCAGGGGTGCTCCGGGCCGGGCTGCGCAGGGCCTCCGAGGGGCTCCCCGGGGACGCCGGGGCCCTGCTGCCGGCGCTGGTGGTGGGGGACACATCCGGGGTCCCGCCCGACCTGCACGACGCGTTCGAAGCCACCGACCTGCTGCACCTGCTGGCCGTCTCCGGCTCCAACCTGACCGTGGTGCTGTACCTGCTCATCGGGCCGCCGGGACGGGCGCAGTACGCGGAGCGGAGCGGGCTGGCGCCCCGGCTGGGGCTGTCGCTGCGGTTCACCGCCCTGTGCGGGGCGGCCCTGACGCTGGGGTTCGTCGTGGTGTGCCGGCCCGACCCGAGCGTGCTGCGGGCGGCCGCCTGCGGGGCCGTGACGCTGCTGGCCCTGGCCACGGGACGGCGCAGGTCCCTGCTCCCGGCGCTGGCCGCGGCGGTGCTGCTGCTGGTGCTGTACGACCCCTGGCTGGCCCGCGCGTACGGGTTCCTGCTCTCGGTGCTGGCCACCGGGGCGCTGCTCACGCTCGGGCCGCGCTGGGCGGCCGTACTGCGGGGGCGGGGGGTGGCGCCGCGGCTCGCCGAGGCCCTGGCGGCCGCCGCCGCGGCGCAGGCCGTGTGCGCCCCGGTGGTGGTCGTGCTGTCGGCCCGGGTGAGCCTGGTCGCCGTGCCGTGCAACCTGCTGGCGGAGCTGGCCGCCGGGCCGGCCACGGTGCTCGGCTTCGCCACGCTCGCCGCCGCCCCGCTGAGCATGCCCGTCGCGGAACTGCTCGCCCGGTGCGCGGGGGTGCCCGCCGGGTGGATCGCCGCCGTCGCGCGGGCCGGGGCGCGGCTTCCCGGGGCGGAGCTGCCGTGGCCGGGCGGGCCGGGAGGGGGCGTGCTGCTGGCGGCGGTGACGGCCGCCCTCGTGTGGCTGGGGGTCCGGTTCGGGCGGGGGCGGGCGGTCCGTGCGGCCGTGGTGGCGGTGCTGCTGGTCGCGGTGGTGCGGCCGCCGCAGCTGACCCGTGTGCTCACCGGCTGGCCGCCGCCGGACTGGAGCTACGTCCAGTGCGCCGTGGGCCAGGGGGACGCCGCGGTGCTCGCCGCGGGGCCGGAGGAGGCCGTCGTGGTGGACGCCGGGCCCGAGCCGGGTCCGGTGGACGCCTGTCTGCGCGCCCTCGGTGTGAAGCGCGTCCCGTTGCTGCTGCTGACGCACTTCCACGCCGACCACGTGGGCGGGCTCTCCGGGGTGCTGCGGGGCCGCTCCGTGGGTGTGATCCAGACCACCGCGCTCGCGGATCCGCCCGCCCGGGCGGCCCTGGTGCGGCGGGTGGCGGCGAGGGCCGGGGTGCCCGTGGTGCGGGCCGTGGCGGGGGAGCGGAGGAGGGTGGGGCGGCTGGAGTGGCAGGTGTTGTGGCCGTCGGCGTCCGCGCCGCCGCCGCAGGGGCCCAACGACGCCAGTGTGGCGCTGCTGGCGCGCACGGGAGGGCTGACGCTCCTGTTGCTGGGGGACCTCGAACCGCCGGCCCAGCAGGCCCTGCTGAGGGAGCATCCGGAACTGGGCCCGGTGGACGTGCTCAAGGTCGCCCACCACGGTTCGGCGCACCAGGACCCCGGCCTCACCGATCGGATCCGGCCACGGCTCGCCCTGGTCCCGGTCGGCGCGGGCAACCGCTACGGGCATCCGGCGCGGGGCACCCTCGCGCGGCTCAGGGCCCTTGGGGCGACGGTGTTGCGCACCGATGAGGACGGTTCCGTGGCCGTCTGCGGAGGTGGTGCGGGGATGCGCGCCTTTCCGGCCGGGCGGCGTCCGAAAAGGCGCGGTCATACCGGGCGCGACCGCTCTGTTTGCCCACAACCCGACAGCATGATCGAATGCCTCTTCGCCAGAACCGACCAAGTACACACAGCACGGGGGTGCATCAGCCATGTTCGGTCGCCGACGGGGGACGGATTCGGCCGGGAGCGGCAGTTCGCAGACGTCCGCCACACTGACACTGCCGCCCACGGCACGCCTGTTGAGCTGCCGGGTCCTCGACACGGTCCACCAGCCCATCCGCCAGGCCAAGTTCGAAGTCACCGATCCGATCGGCCGACGGGTCGTCAGCGGGGAGACGGACCCGTACGGGGGGTTCACCGCGGCCATGCCGGAGGGGGAGTACCGGCTCTCGGTCAGCGCCGAGGGCTACGCCCCGTTCCACGGCGCGACCCTCGTGGGGGACCCGGCCCAGCCCGGCACCGCGGAGATCATCCTGGACTCGGTGGAGCCGCCGGTGCTCCCGCAGCCCGGCCACTGGGAGCTGGACCCGAGCCACTCCTCGATCGGGTTCACGGCGAAGCACATCGGCTTCGCCCGGATCCACGGCCGGTTCACCACCTTCGCCGGCGCGGTGCGGATCGCGGAGCGCATGGAGGACTCCTCCATGCACGTCATCATCGACGCGGCGAGCATCGACACCGGGCTGCGCATGCGCGACGACCACCTGCGCTCGGCGGACTTCCTGGACGCGGCCCGCTACCCGACGGTGGAGTTCTACAGCGAGCGGTTCATCCACCGCGGCGGCAGCCGCTGGGCGGTCGCCGGCGCCCTGACCCTCCACGGGGTGAGCCGATCCGTCACCCTCGACACCCAGTACCTGGGCGTCGGCACGGGCCTGGAGGGCGAGCCGCGCGCCGCCTGCCGGGCCACGGCCGAGCTGCACCGCGAGGACTTCACCCTCAACTGGCAGTCGGTGCTGGCGCAGGGGATCGCGGCGATCGGCTCGAGCGTGGAAGTGGCGCTGGACGTCCAGATCGTCCACAAGGCCTGAGGGCGGCGCCGCCCGGCTCAGGGGGCTTCCAGCCAGCCCTCGTACGCGGCGGCGAGCTCGTCCAGTACGGCGGTGTCGAGCCGCTCCTGCGGGTCCTCGACGACCACCAGCCACTGGGCGTCCTCGGCGTCGTCCTCGCCGGCCAGGGCGTCGCGCACCAACTGGGGCTCCTCGGGGAGGCCGAAGCGGTCGACGGCCTCCTGGGCCACCTCCTCGGCGGCGTCGCGGTCGGGCAGGACCAGTACATGTCGCAGGTTCACCGGACCATTCTCGGGCACCGGGGGCCGGGCGCTGTCGGTGCGGCGTGGGATGCTGGAGCCGATGGCCACCAGGAAGAACCCCACCGACGATCCCCTCGCCCCGATCACCCTCGCGGTGGGGCAGGAGGACCTGCTGCTCGACCGCGTCGTCCGGGACGTGGTGAAGGCCGCCCGCGCGGCCGACGCCGACACGGACGTGCGGGACCTGACCTCCGACCAGCTCCAGCCGGGCACCCTTGCGGAGCTGACGAGCCCGTCGCTCTTCTCCGAGCGCAAGGTCCTGATCGTGCGCAACGCGCAGGACCTGGGCGCGGACACGGTGAAGGAGGTCAAGGCCTACCTCGCCGCCCCGTACGAGGAGATCACGCTCGTCCTCCTCCACGCGGGCGGGGTGAAGGGCAAGGCCGTACTGGACGCCGCCCGCAAGGCGGGGGCCCGGGAGGTCGCCTGCCCGAAGATGACGAAGGCCGCGGACCGGCTCTCCTTCGTCCGGGGGGAGTTCCGGGCGCTGGGGCGATCGGCCACCCCCGAGGCCTGCCAGAACCTGGTGGACGCGATCGGCGCCGACCTGCGGGAGCTGGCGAGCGCGGCGGCGCAGCTGTGCGCGGACGTCGAGGGCACCATCGACGAGGCCGTGGTGGGCCGCTACTACACCGGCCGGGCCGAGGCCTCCAGCTTCACCGTGGCCGACCGGGCGGTCGAGGGCCGGGCCGCGGAGGCCCTGGAGGCCCTGCGCTGGTCCCTGGCCACCGGAGTGGCGCCGGTGCTGATCACCAGCGCGCTGGCGCAGGCCGTCCGGGCGATCGGCAAGCTGGCCTCCGCCCCGCGCGGAGCGCGCCCCGGGGACCTCGCCCGGGACCTCGGGATGCCCCCGTGGAAGATCGACCGGGTCCGGCAGCAGATGCGCGGCTGGTCGGCGGACGGGGTCTCGGAGGCGCTGCGCGCCGTCGCCCTGGCCGACGCGGGCGTCAAGGGCGGCGGGGACGACCCCGAGTACGCGCTGGAGAAGGCCGTCGTGGCGGTGGCCCGGGCCGCCAGGCCGCAGCGCCGCTGAGGCGCCCGGGGAGGTGCCGCAGGGCCTCGCCGGGGCCCTGCCGGGCTCCCTCCCCGGCCGGTGCGCGACGGACACGCGAAGGCCCCGGCCGCCGCCCTGGGGAAGGGCGGGGGCCGGGGCCTTCGGTCACTGCTGTGTGCGCCGCACCCGCGTGGCGAACGCAGGCCGCGTGCGGCGCGGGGTGCCGGTCAGGAGCGGATGAGAGGGCCCGCTGGGTCCGTCCCGGCGTTCACATCGAGTGCGGAACTCAGATGGCGGCAACCTTGGAGGCCAGCGCCGACTTCTTGTTGGCGGCGGCGTTCTTGTGGATGACACCCTTCGAGACGGCCTTGTCCAGCTTCTTGGAAGCCAGGCGGGCCGCAGCGGTGGCCTTCTCCGCGTCGCCGGCGAGGATGGCCTCGTTGGCCTTGCGGATGAAGGTGCGCAGCTCGGACTTGACCGACTTGTTGCGAAGGCGGGCCTTCTCGTTGGTCTTGTTCCGCTTGATCTGGGACTTGATGTTCGCCACGAAAGAGCCTTTTCAGGTTCAGAGTATTTTTCCGGATGTGCCTCGTCTGCTGAGAGGGCATGCGAGACACAGCCACCCAGGCTACCAGGCGCGCTTCGACCGGCCCAAACCGAGCGCATCGCCCGGTCCATGGGACCATGGGAGCCTGCGTACCGTTCGACAGCAGATCCGACAGCGACCCGAGAATCAGGACACTGCGTGCCCGCCATCCCCAGCCACGTGCCCGAGCCGAGCCGTACCGACCCGGCGCTGATCCGCAATTTCTGCATCATCGCGCACATCGACCACGGCAAGTCGACCCTCGCCGACCGGATGCTCCAGCTCACCGGTGTCGTCGACCAGCGGCAGATGCGCGCCCAGTACCTCGACCGCATGGACATCGAGCGTGAGCGCGGCATCACGATCAAGTCCCAGGCGGTCCGCCTGCCGTGGGCCCCCACCGAGGGCGAGGGCCAGGGGACCACGCACATCCTGAACATGATCGACACCCCCGGGCACGTCGACTTCACCTACGAGGTCTCGCGCTCCCTCGCGGCGTGCGAGGGCACGATCCTCCTGGTGGACGCCGCCCAGGGCATCGAGGCCCAGACCCTCGCCAACCTGTACCTGGCGATGGAGAACGACCTCGCGATCGTCCCGGTCCTGAACAAGATCGACCTGCCGGCGGCCCAGCCGGAGAAGTTCGCCGAGGAGCTGGCGAACCTGGTCGGCTGCGACCCCGACGACGTCCTGCGCGTCTCGGCGAAGACCGGCCTCGGCGTGGACGCCCTGCTCAACCGCGTCGTCGACACCGTTCCGGCCCCGGTCGGCGTCAAGGACGCCCCCGCCCGCGCGATGATCTTCGACTCGGTCTACGACTCGTACCGGGGCGTCGTCACGTACGTGCGTGTCGTCGACGGCACGCTCAACAAGCGCGAGCGCATCCGGATGATGTCCACCGGCGCCACGCACGAGCTGCTGGAGATCGGCACCAACTCGCCCGAGATGCTGCCGGCCGACGGCCTGTCCGTCGGCGAGGTGGGCTACCTGATCACCGGCGTGAAGGACGTCCGCCAGTCCAAGGTCGGCGACACCATCACCCAGCAGGTCGGCGGCGCCACCGAGTCCCTCGGCGGATACAAGGACCCGAAGCCGATGGTCTTCTCGGGCCTGTACCCGCTCGACGGCTCGGACTACCCCGAGCTGCGCGAGGCCCTGGACAAGCTCCAGCTCAACGACGCCGCGCTGGTCTACGAGCCGGAGACCTCGGCGGCGCTCGGCTTCGGCTTCCGCGTGGGCTTCCTCGGCCTGCTCCACCTGGACGTGGTCCGCGAGCGCCTGGAGCGCGAGTTCGGCCTCGACCTGATCGCCACCGCGCCGAACGTGGTCTACCGGGTGGTGCTGGAGGACGGCAAGGAAGTCACCGTCACCAACCCGAGCGAGTTCCCCGAAGGCAAGATCAAGGACGTCTTCGAGCCGGTCGTCCGGGCCACCGTCCTCGCGCCCACCGAGTTCATCGGCGCGATCATGGAGCTCTGCCAGACCCGCCGCGGCACCCTGCTCGGCATGGACTACCTCTCCGAGGACCGCGTCGAGATCCGCTACACGCTCCCGCTCGCGGAGATCGTCTTCGACTTCTTCGACCAGCTGAAGTCCAAGACGCGCGGCTACGCCTCCCTCGACTACGAGCCCACCGGCGAGCAGGCCTCCAGCCTGGTCAAGGTGGACATCCTGCTGCACGGCGACAAGGTCGACGCCTTCTCCGCCGTCTGCCACAAGGACGCCGCCTACGCCTACGGCGTGCGCCTGGTCGCCAAGCTGCGCGAGCTCATCCCGCGGCAGGCCTTCGAGGTGCCGATCCAGGCGGCCGTCGGCTCCCGCGTCATCGCCCGCGAGACCATCCGCGCGATCCGCAAGGACGTCCTCGCCAAGTGCTACGGCGGTGACATCTCCCGTAAGCGGAAGCTGCTGGAGAAGCAGAAGGAAGGCAAGAAGCGCATGAAGATGGTCGGCTCCGTGGAGGTGCCGCAGGAGGCCTTCATCGCCGTCCTCTCCAGCGACGAGTCCAGCGGCAAGAAGAAGTAGCCGCGCCGTCCCATGTCGCGCGAAAGGGCCCGCATGCACACGCATGGGGGCCCTTTTCGTTATGAAGCGGCCGCTCGGGGGCCCTTACGCACCGGCCGGGCGACCTCTACCCTGATCAAAGCCCGACGGTTACCGGCCAGTTAACCGGCCGGTAACGAAGCACTGCGGTCGCGTACCCGGCGGCTGCACCCGCCAGTCCCAAGCGCCCCACGCCCACGCCCTGTCCGCGTGGACCCGGTCCGGAGGATGTCGTGAGCGACACACAGACCTTGATCGAGAACCGCCCGCCCACCGTGGCGGCCCTCTTCCTTGACCGCGTCGCCGCCACGCCGAACGGGGAGGCCTACCGCTACCCCGTGCCCTCGGCCCGCCCCGAGGGCGGCCCCGACGACTGGAAGTCGCTCAGCTGGGGGCAGGCCGCCGACCGGGTCTTCGCCATCGCGGCCGGCCTGATCACCCTCGGCCTGCACCCCGAGGAGCGCGTCGCCCTCGCCTCCAACACCCGCGTCGAGTGGATCCTCGCCGACCTGGGCGTGATGTGCGCCGGCGGCGCCGTCACCACCATCTACCCCAGCACCAACGCGGAGGAGTCCGCCTTCATCCTCTCGGACTCCGAGAGCCGGGTGCTGATCGCCGAGGACGGCGCCCAGCTGGCCAAGGCCCGCGAGCGCCGCGCCGACCTCCCCGACCTCGCCCACGTGGTCGTCGTCGAGGCCGCCGACGCCGTCGCCGCCGAGGGCGACCCGGAGGGCTGGGTGCTCTCCCTCGCCGACCTGGAGGCGCGCGGCAGGGAGTACCTGGAGCAGCACCCGGCGGCAGTCAAGGACCGGATCGCGGCCATCACCGCCGACCAGCTCGCCACGCTCATCTACACCTCGGGCACCACCGGCCGCCCCAAGGGCGTCCGCCTCCCGCACGACAACTGGTCGTACATGGCCAAGGCCACCGTCGCCACCGGCATGATCCACAGCGACGACGTCCAGTACCTGTGGCTGCCGCTCGCGCACGTCTTCGGCAAGGTCCTCACCTCCGGCCAGATCGAGGTCGGGCACGTCACCGCCGTCGACGGCCGCATCGACAAGATCATCGAGAACCTGCCGGTCGTCCAGCCGACCTACATGGCGGCGGTCCCCCGCATCTTCGAGAAGGTCTACAACGGCGTGGCCGCCAAGGCCCGGGCCGGCGGCGGCGCCAAGTACAAGATCTTCCAGTGGGCGGCCGGCGTCGCCCGCGAGTACGCCAAGGTCACCCAGGACAACTACCGCCGCACCGGGCGGGCCACCGCCCCCTTCGGCCTCTCCACCCGGCACAAGGTCGCCGACGCGCTCGTCTACTCCAAGCTCCGCGAGGCCTTCGGCGGCAAGCTGCGCGCCGCCGTCTCCGGCGCCTCCGCCCTGGCCCCCGAGATCGGCTACTTCTTCTCCGGCGCCGGCATCCACATCCTGGAGGGCTACGGCCTGACGGAGTCCAGCGCCGCCTCCTTCGTCAACCCGGGCGAGGCCTACCGCACCGGCACCGTCGGCAAGCCCCTCCCCGGCACCGAGGTCCGCATCGCCGACGACGGCGAGGTCCTGCTGCGCGGCCCCGGCATCATGCAGGGCTACCACCGTCAGCCCGACAAGACCGACGAGGTCCTGGAGAGCGACGGCTGGCTGCACACCGGCGACATCGGCGAGCTCTCCCCGGACGGCTACCTGCGCATCACCGACCGCAAGAAGGACCTGATCAAGACCTCGGGCGGCAAGTACGTCGCCCCGGCCGAGATCGAGGGCCAGTTCAAGGCGATCTGCCCGTACGTCTCCACCATCGTCGTCCACGGCGCCGACCGGAACTTCTGCTCCGCCCTGGTCGCCCTCGACGAGCCCGCCATCCTCGGCTGGGCCGCCGAGAACGGCCTGGAGGGCAGGACGTACGGCGAGGTCCTGGCCGCGCCCGAGACCAACCGCCTGGTCGAGACCTACGTCCAGACCCTCAACGAGAACCTCCAGCGCTGGCAGACGATCAAGAAGTTCCGGATCCTCCCGCGCGACCTCGACGTCGAGCACGGCGACCTCACGCCCAGCCTGAAGCTGAAGCGACCGGTCGTCGAGCGCGAGTTCAAGCACCTCATCGACGAGATGTACGCCGGGTCCCGCGAGGCCTGACGCCCGGCCGGACGGGGGCGGGCCGGCGGCCCGCCGCGCGGGCTGCGCGCGCCGTACGCGGCGACGCGGCCGGCGCCCGCCCCCGCGCCCGGCCCGAGGGCGTGAAACGACCATGGGGCGGTGCGGGACAATGGCCGTATGCCTTCCGCACTGCCCGACGGTGAACCCATGCCCGAAGACGGCTCGCTGCCGTCGCATGCCCTGGCGGGCGCCGGGGGGCGGCCGCTGGGGTTCTACCTGCACGTCCCGTACTGCGCCACGCGCTGCGGGTACTGCGACTTCAACACCTACACCGCGACCGAGCTGCGCGGCACCGGCGGCGTCCTCGCCTCCCGCGAGAACTACGCCGACACGCTGATCGACGAGGTCCGCCTGGCCCGCAAGGTGCTCGGGGACGACCCGCGCGCCGTGCGGACCGTCTTCGTCGGCGGCGGCACGCCCACGCTGCTGCCCGCCCGGGACCTCGTCCGCATGCTCGCGGCGATCCGCGACGAGTTCGGCCTGGCCGAGGACGCCGAGGTCACCACCGAGGCCAACCCCGAGTCCGTGGACCCCGCGTACCTGGCCGAGCTGCGCGCGGGCGGGTTCAACCGGATCTCCTTCGGCATGCAGAGCGCCCGGCAGCACGTCCTGAAGGTCCTCGACCGCACCCACACCCCCGGCCGCCCCGAGGCGTGCGTGGCCGAGGCCCGCGCGGCGGGCTTCGAGCACGTCAACCTCGACCTGATCTACGGCACCCCGGGCGAGTCCGACGACGACTGGCGGGCCTCCCTGGAGGCCGCGCTCGGCGCCGGGCCCGACCACATCAGCGCCTACGCGCTGATCGTCGAGGAGGGCACCCAGCTGGCCCGCCGGATCCGCCGCGGCGAGGTCCCGATGACCGACGACGACGTCCACGCCGACCGGTACCTGATCGCCGACGAGGTCATGGAGCGGGCCGGGTACTCCTGGTACGAGGTGTCGAACTGGGCCACCTCCGAAGCCGGCCGCTGCCTCCACAACGAGCTGTACTGGCGCGGGGCCGACTGGTGGGGCGCGGGCCCGGGCGCCCACTCGCACGTGGGCGGGGTCCGCTGGTGGAACGTCAAGCACCCCGGCGCCTACGCCGCCGCCCTGGCGGAGGGACGCTCCCCGGGCGCGGGGCGCGAGCTCCTCTCGGAGGAGGACCGGCGGGTGGAGCGGATCCTGCTGGAGCTCCGCCTCGTCGACGGCGTCCCGCTGTCCCTGCTGGCCCCGGCGGGCCTGGCGGCCTCCCGCCGCGCCCTGGCCGACGGCCTCCTGGAGGCGGCCCCGTACGAGGCCGGTCGCGCGGTGCTGACCCTGCGCGGGCGGCTGCTGGCGGACGCGGTGGTACGGGACCTGGTGGACTGACCCCCCGCCCGGGTGGAATCCCCCCGTAACCGCACCCACGCTGCCCAGGCTGCCGCCGACAGTACGCGGCGGATGCGGAGGACCACGGAGACGACCGCTGTGGACGAGCGTGGGATGGCCGAGTTCTTCGTACCCGGGGTCGGGCCGCCTCCTGCCGTCCCAGCTGATCACGCTGGTGGTGGAGGTCGTCTCCAGGACCAGCGCCGACAGGGACTACGTGGCCAAGCGCTCGATCCACGCCGCGGGCCGGGTGCCCGCCTGCCTGGTCGTCGACCCGGTCGTCGGGCAGTGCGTCCTGCCGGCCATCCCGGTCGGCGAGGGGGACGACGCCGACCACCGGGCCCAGCGGGTCACGAAGTTCGGTGAGCCGCTGCCGCCGGGGCCGCTCGGCATCGAGCTGGACACGGGCGACTTCGGCACGTTCCAGGGAGTCAGGCCCCACCGCCGTCCGTGACGAAGTCGATCAGCTCCTCCACCCGCCCGAGCAGCGTCGGCTCCAGGTCGCGGTAGGACGTCACGCGGGACAGGACGTGCTGCCAGGCGGCCCCCGTGTTCTGCGGCCAGCCCAGGGCCCGGCAGACGCCCGTCTTCCAGTCCTGGCCGCGCGGGACCTCCGGCCAGGCCGCGATGCCCAGCGCCGACGGCTTCACCGCCTGCCAGACGTCCACGTACGGGTGGCCCACCACCAGCACGTCCCGGGAGGTCACCGAGGCCGCGATCCGCGACTCCTTCGACCCCGGCACCAGATGGTCCACCAGGACCCCGAGACGGGCGTCCGGCCCCGGGGCGAACTCCGCCACCACGGCCGCGAGGTCGTCGATCCCCTCCAGGTACTCCACCACCACGCCCTCGATCCGCAGGTCGTCGCCCCACACCCGCTCGACCAGCTCGGCGTCGTGCCGCCCCTCGACGTAGATCCGCCCCGCCCGCGCCACCCGGGCCCGCGCCCCCGGGACGGCGATCGAGCCCGAGGCCGTACGGGCCGGCGCGGCCGGAGCCCGCGCGGGGCGGGTCAGCGTCACCACCGCCCCGTCCAGCAGGAAGCCCCGCGGCTCCAGCGGGAACACCCGCCGCTTGCCGAACCGGTCCTCCAGGGTCACCGTGCCGGCCTCGCACGCCACCACCGCGCCGCAGAAGTCCGTACCCGCCACCTCGACCACCAGATCGGGGTCGGCCGGCACCTCCGGCACGGCCTTGGGGCGCTTCCACTGCGGGGTCAGGTCGGGGGAGTACTCGCGCATCCGGCCGACACTAGGAGCGCGGCCGCCCGCACGCCCGCGACACGCCGAAACGGTCCGCCAGTGTGGCGCGTTGCGCACGCACGAAGTCCGCGTCCACCACCGCTCCGTGACCCGGTACGTACAGCGCGTCCTCCCCGCCCAGCGACAGCAGCCGGTCCAGGGCGGCCGGCCACTGGCCCGGCACGGCGTCCGAGCCGGCCTGCGGCTCCCCGGACTCCTCGACCAGGTCCCCGCAGAACACCGTCTCCCGCTCGCCCGGCACGAAGACCGCCAGGTCGTGCTGGGAGTGCGCGGGCCCCACGTTGGCCAGCAGCACCTGCACCCCGCCCAGCTCCAGCGTCCACTCGCCCGACACCAGGTGCCCCGGCGCCTTGAGCAGGTCGCAGGCCTCGGCGGCCTCCTCCTCCGCCAGACCCTGGGCCACCGCGCTCACCCGCAGCTCCTCCCGGCCGGCGGACGTCCCCACCAGCCGGTCCAGGCCGACCGCCCCGTAGAACTGGGCGCCCGCGAAGGCGGAGCCGCCCAGTACGTGGTCGAAATGTCCGTGGGTGAATGCGATATGGGTCACGTGCCGGCCGGCCAGCCGCTCCACCTCGGCGCGGATCCCGGCCCCCTCCCGGACGCTCGATCCGGGGTCGATCAGGAGCACCGAGTCGTCCCCCACCACCAGCCCCACCGTGCAGTCCCACACCGGGAGCCGTCGTCGGCCCGCCCGCCCGGTCAGCCGTTCCCAGCCCGCCTCTTCCCATCGCATCTCCATGCCGCGACGCTACCCTGGCGGGCCGCCCTTGCCCGCGGCGTACCACCCGGCCGTACACTGACCGGGGGATCTCTGGCACTCGGACGCGCAGAGTGCCAGCCGATCACCGCCGCAGGACCGCCCGACCAGGACCGCCCGACGACCGACCGCATCCGGAGGTGTGCGCGATGCTCAGTGAACGCAGACTCGAGGTGCTGCGCGCCATCGTCCAGGACTACGTCGGGACGGAGGAGCCCGTCGGCTCCAAGGCCCTCACCGAGCGGCACAAGCTGGGCGTCTCACCGGCCACCGTGCGCAACGACATGGCCGTGCTGGAGGAGGAGGGCTACATCGCCCAGCCCCACACCAGCGCCGGCCGGATCCCCACCGACAAGGGCTACCGGCTCTTCGTCGACAGGCTGGCCGGAGTCAAGCCGCTGTCGACGCCCGAGCGCCGCGCCATCCAGAACTTCCTCGACGGGGCCGTGGACCTCGACGACGTCGTCGGCCGCACGGTACGGCTGCTCGCGCAGCTGACCCGCCAGGTCGCCGTCGTCCAGTACCCGTCGCTGACCCGCTCCACCGTCCGGCACGTCGAGCTGCTGTCGCTGGCCCCCGCCCGGCTGATGCTCGTCCTGATCACCGACACCGGACGGGTCGAGCAGCGCATGGTCGACACCCAGACCCCCTTCGGCGAGAACTCCCTCGCCGATCTGCGGGCGCGGCTCAACAGCCGGGTCGTCGGACGCCGCTTCACCGACGTCCCGAACCTGGTGCAGGACCTTCCGGAGTCGTTCGAGATCGACGACCGGGCGACCGTCAAGGCGGTGCTCGCGACCCTTCTCGAAACCCTGGCCGAGGAGGCGGAGGAGCGGCTGATGATCGGCGGCACCGCCAACCTCACGCGCTTCGGACATGATTTTCCCCTGACGATCAGGCCGGTGCTCGAAGCGCTGGAGGAGCACGTGGTGCTCCTCAAGCTGCTGGGCGAGGCCGGGGAGTCGGGGATGGCCGTACGGATCGGGCACGAGAACGCCTACGAGGGACTCAACTCCACGTCGGTCGTCTCCGTCGGCTACGGTTCGGGCGGCGAGGCAGTCGCCAAACTCGGCGTGGTCGGACCGACCCGCATGGACTACCCCGGAACGATGGGAGCGGTACGCGCAGTGGCACGTTACGTCGGACAGATCCTGGCGGAGTCGTAAGTGGCCACGGACTACTACGCCGTACTCGGCGTGCGCCGCGACGCATCGCAGGACGAGATCAAGAAGGCCTTCCGCCGCCTCGCGCGCGAACTCCACCCGGACGTGAACCCGGACCCGAAGACGCAGGAGCGCTTCAAGGAGATCAACGCGGCCTACGAGGTCCTCTCCGACCCGCAGAAGAAGCAGGTCTACGACCTCGGCGGCGACCCGCTGTCCTCCTCGGGCGGCGGTGGCGGCGCGGGCGGCTTCGGAGCGGGCGGCTTCGGCAACTTCTCCGACATCATGGACGCCTTCTTCGGCCAGGCCTCGCAGCGCGGACCGCGCTCGCGGACCCGCCGCGGCCAGGACGCCATGATCCGCCTGGACCTGGAGCTGGACGAGGCCGCCTTCGGCACGACCAAGGACATCCAGGTCGACACCGCCGTGGTCTGCGGCACCTGCTCCGGCGAGGGCGCCGCCCCCGGCACCTCCGCGCAGACCTGTGACATGTGCCGCGGCCGTGGTGAGGTCTCGCAGGTCACCCGGTCCTTCCTGGGCCAGGTCATGACCTCGCGCCCCTGCCCGCAGTGCCAGGGCTTCGGCACCGTGGTCCCGACCCCGTGCCCCGAGTGCGCGGGCGACGGTCGGGTCCGCTCCCGCCGCAGCCTGACGGTCAAGATCCCGGCCGGTGTCGAGAACGGCACCCGGATCCAGCTCGCGGGCGAGGGCGAGGTCGGTCCCGGCGGCGGCCCCGCCGGCGACCTGTACGTGGAGATCCACGAGCTGCCGCACCCGACCTTCCAGCGGCGCGGCGACGACCTGCACTGCACGGTCACCATCCCCATGACGGCCGCGGCCCTGGGCACCAAGTGCCCGCTGGAGACGCTGGACGGCATGGAGGAGATCGACGTCCGGCCCGGCACCCAGTCCGGCCAGGCCATCCCGCTGCACGGGCGCGGCGTCACGCACCTGCGCGGCGGCGGCCGGGGCGACCTGATCGTCCACGTCGAGGTCACCACCCCCGGCAAGCTGGACGCCCAGCAGGAGGAGCTGCTGCGCCAGCTCGCGAAGCTGCGCGGCGAGGAGCGGCCCATGGGCCAGTTCGCGCCGGGCCAGCAGGGTCTGTTCAGCCGCCTGAAGGACGCGTTCAACGGCCGCTGACCGCCCCGGCGGCAGCGTATGCAGGAGCCCGGTACGGACACCCCGTACCGGGCTCCTGCCCGTAGGGCCCGGTGCCGCCCCCGGCTCCGGAAAGCGGACTATGCCAGGCGAATGCCGTGATTCGGCGCCGTGACCCGGACATGGCACGATGCAGTCCATGTCCTCCGCACCGAACGGTCTCCACCCGTACCCGATCGTGCAGGCTCCCATGGCGGGCGGGATCTCCGGCCCGCCGCTCGTCGCCGCCGTGTGCGAAGCGGGCGGGCTCGGCTTCCTGGCCGGCGGCTACAAGACCGCCGACGGCATGTACCAGGAGATCAAACAGGCGCGCGGGCTCACCCGGCGGCCCTTCGGAGTGAACCTCCTCCTGCCGCAGACCGGCCACGCCGAACCCGCGGCCGTCGAGGCCTACCGCGGGCAGCTGGCCGGCGAGGCGAGCTGGTACGACGTCTCCCTCGCCGAGGAGGACATCATCGGCACCTGCGACGACGGCTACGACGCCAAGCTCGCCATCCTGATCGAGGATCCGGTACGGGTCGTCTCCTTCACCTTCGGCTGTCCCGAACCCGCCGCGCTCGCGCGCCTGCGGGCGGCCGGGACGTACACGATCGTCACCGCGACCTCGCCCGAGGAGGCCCGTGCCGCCCAGGCGGCCGGCGCCGACGCCGTCTGCGTCCAGGGCGTCGAGGCCGGCGGCCACCAGGGCACCCACCGCGACGACCCGCAGACCGACGGCACGGCGGGCGTCGGCCTGCTCGCCCTGGTCACCCAGGTCCGGGAGGCCGTGGCGCTGCCGATCATCGCGGCCGGCGGGGTGATGCGCGGGGCCCAGATCGCCGCCCTGCTCGCGGTCGGCGCGCAGTCCGCACAGCTCGGCACGGCCTTCCTGGCCTGCCCGGAGTCGGGCGCCCACCCGTTGCACAAGAAGGCCCTGACCGACCCGGTGTTCCCGCACACGGAGCTCACCCGGGCCTTCTCGGGCCGGCCCGCGCGGGGCCTGGTGAACCGCTTCATGCGCGATCACGGTCCCTACGCCCCGGCCGCCTACCCCCAGATCCACCACATGACCTCGGGGCTGCGCGCGGCGGCGGCCGCGGCCGGGGACCCGCAGGGGATGGCACTGTGGGCGGGACAGGGGCACCGGCTGGCCCGGGCGCTGCCGGCGGGGGAGCTGGTGGAGGTGCTGGCGGCCGAAACGGCCCGGGCGCAGAACGCGTTGAAGGTGTTGCAGATGAGGAGAGCGTCATGACGGCCCCCGTGTTCGTGGTCGAAGAGGTCCCCGCGGGGCCGGAGTTCGTGCTGGAGGGCCCCGAGGGGCGGCACGCGGTGTCCGTGAAGCGGCTGGCCCCGGGCGAGGACGTGGTCCTCACCGACGGCCGGGGCCGCTGGGCGGAGGGCGTGGTCAAGACGGCCGAGGGCAAGGACCGCCTGGTCGTCACGGACCTGCACGGGATCCGGGAGGAGCCGGAGCCGGCCGTGCGGATCACGGTGGTGCAGGCGCTGCCGAAGGGCGACCGGGGCGAGGTCGCGGTGGAGACGATGACGGAGACGGGCGTCGACGCGATCGTGCCGTGGCAGGCCTCGCGGTGCATCACCCAGTGGCGGGGCGAGCGCGGCGCCAAGTCCCTGGCCAAGTGGCGGGCCACCGCCCGGGAGTCGGGCAAGCAGTCGCGCCGGGTCCGCTTCCCGGAGGTGGGCGAGGCGCTGTCCACGAAGCAGGTGGCCGCGCTGCTGGCCGGCGCCGACCTGGCGATGGTGCTCCACGAGGACCGCGAGGCGGCCTCGGAGCCCCTGGCGACGGCCGCGCTTCCCGCGTCCGGCTCGGTGGTCCTGGTGGTCGGCCCCGAGGGCGGGGTCTCCCCGGAGGAGCTGGCCGTCTTCGCGGAGGCGGGCGCCCGCCCGTACCGCCTGGGGCACAGCGTCCTGCGCACCTCGACGGCGGGCACGGCCGCCACCGCGGTCCTGCTGGCGCGCACGGGCCGCTGGGGGTAGCCCGCGACGGCCCCTCGGGACGGGCGGGGCGGCGGGTCGAGCCCCGCTCGTCCGGCGCCGCGCGGCGGCGGCCGGGCCGGTAGCATGCCCCGACCGATCAACATCACGGGAGGCGCGGCCATGGCCGGGGAACCGCAGGCGGACTGCCTGTTCTGCAAGATCGTCGAGGGGAAGATCCCGGCGACCGTGGTCCGGGAGACCGAGACCACCGTCGCCTTCCGGGACATCAACCCGCAGGCGCCGACCCACGTGCTCGTCATCCCCAAGGTGCACCACCCCGACGCGGCCTCCCTCGCCGCCGCCGAGCCGACCGTGATCGCCGACATACTGCGCGAGGCCGGGGAGATCGCCGCCGCCGAGGGCATCGCCGACCACGGCTACCGGGTCGTGTTCAACACCGGCGCCGGCGCGGGCCAGACCGTCTTCCACGCCCACCTGCACGTCCTGGGAGGCCGCGGCCTCCAGTGGCCCCCCGGGTAGCGGTCCGTGTCCGTACGCGAGTTCGTGGTCCTCGGCACCGCCAGCCAGGTACCCACCCGGCACCGCAACCACAACGGCTACCTGCTGCGCTGGGACGGCGAGGGCATCCTCTTCGACCCGGGCGAGGGCACCCAGCGGCAGATGCTGCGGGCCGGGGTCGCGGCCCACGACATCAACCGGATCTGCATCACGCACTTCCACGGTGACCACAGCCTGGGCCTGGCCGGGGTGATCCAGCGGATCAACCTCGACCAGGTGCCGCACCCCGTGACCGCGCACTACCCGGCCTCGGGCCAGAAGTTCTTCGACCGGCTGCGGTACGCGACGGCCTACCGGGAGACCGTCCGGCTCGGGGAGGAGCCGGTGGCGCAGGACGGGGTGCTCGCGCACGGGCCCTCGTACGTCCTGGAGGCGAGGCGCCTCTCGCACCCCGTGGAGTCCTTCGGCTACCGGCTGACCGAGCCGGACGGGCGCCGGATGCGGCCGGAGCTGCTCGCGCGGCACGGGATCGCGGGCCCGGACGTCGGGCGGGTCCAGCGCGAGGGGCGGCTGGGCGAGGTCACCCTGGAGGACGTCAGCAAGCACCGGGCCGGGCAGCGGTTCGCCTTCGTGATGGACACCCGGCTGTGCCCGGGGGTCGAGGAACTGGCGCAGGGCTGCGACATGCTGGTCATCGAGTCCACGTTCCTCGACGCGGACGCCGGCCTGGCCGCCGACCACGGGCACCTGACCGCCGGGCAGGCGGCGGGGGTGGCCCGGGACGCCGGGGTCCGGCACCTGGTGCTGACTCACTTCTCGCAGCGCTACCCGGACCCTTCGGAGTTCGAACGGGAGGCCCGCGGGGCCGGGTTCGAGGGGGAGCTGACGATCGCGGCCGACCTGGCCCGGGTGCCCCTGCCGAAGCGTTAGGCGCACGGCGCGTCCAGGGCGGGACCAGCGGGGCGAGGGCGGCAGGAGAGCCGGGCTCAGGTGAGGTGCGTCACACTGGGTTTGGCCGCAGGGTGCCCGGGCAGACCTGGCAGCCCGCCAGCCGTACGCAGAAACGACACTTCAACGGGGAGTACACCGTGACCAGTCGGGACAGCCGCACCAGCCGCCCCGGAACACTCGACCCGCTGGGCCCGCTGCGCGACCCCCGGGAACCGGGCTGCGACGTCTTCCTGACCGGCACGGTCTTCCTCGACATCATCTTCACGGGGCTCGACTCCGCTCCCGTCCGCGGGACGGAGTCCTGGGCGCGCGGCATGGGCTCCAGCCCCGGCGGCGTCGCCAACATGGCCACCGCCCTGGCCCGCCTCGGCCTGCGCACCTCCCTCGCCGCCGCCTTCGGCGACGACCACTACGGCGAGTACTGCTGGGACGCCCTGGAGCAGGGCGAGGGCATCGACCTGTCCATGTCGCGCACCGTCCCCGGCTGGCACAGCCCCGTCACCGTCTCCATGGCCTACGAGGGCGAGCGCACGATGGTCTCCCACGGCCACGAGGCCCCGCCCCCGGCCGGCCCCGGCCCCTTCCCCTGGTGTCCGCCGACGACCCGCGCCGCCGTGGCCTCGCTGGCCGCCGACCGCCGCGAGGACTGGATCGGCGAGGCGGCCCGCCGCGGCTCGCGGATCTTCGCCGACGTGGGCTGGGACGACACCGGCCGCTGGGACCTGGGCGCCCTGACCGACCTGGAGCACTGCGAGGCCTTCCTGCCCAACGCCGGGGAGGCCATGCGGTACACCCGCACCGACTGTCCCCGCGCCGCCGCCCGGGCGCTCGCCGAGAAGGTGCCGGTCGCCGTGGTGACCATGGGCTCGGAGGGCTCGTACGCCGTCGACTCCCGGACCGGCGAGACGGCGGAGGTCCCCGCCATCGCCGTCGAGGCCCTGGACCCGACCGGCGCCGGGGACGTGTACGTGGCCGGGTTCGTCACCGGCAGCCTCGCCGGGTGGCCCCTCGCGGACCGGCTGGCCTTCGCCGGCCTGACCGCCGCCCTCTCGGTGCAGGAGTTCGGCGGCTCCCTCTCCGCCCCCGGCTGGGCCGAGGTGGCCCACTGGTGGCGCACCGCCCCGGAGGCCCTGCGGGGCCGCTACGCCTTCCTGGACGCCCTCGTCCCGCCGGGCGCCGGCCCCTGCTCCCGCCGCCGGGCCGTCCCCACCATCGGCTTCCGCACCCCCTAGGAGGCGGCCCCGCCGCGGCCCGGGGCCCGGGCCGGAAAACCCCTCGGGAACGGTCCGGGGTGGACGTACCCTTGGTACTCCGGAGGCCGTCGATCGGCGCGGCCCCTCAGCGGGAGGTATGCGCAGGCCACAGTGCCGGCCCATGACTCAGACACCGACAGCCCACAGCCCCGTGCCGGGCCAGGCGCGAGCCCACTTCACCGTCCCCGCGAGGCACCCCATGGTGACCGTGCTCGGTTCGGGCGACGCACTGCTGCGCGTGATCGAGAAGGCCTTCCCGGGGGCCGACATCCACGTGCGGGGCAATCAGGTCAGCGCGGTCGGGGAGGCGGCGGAAGTCGCCCTCGTCCAGCGCCTGTTCGACGAGATGATGCTGGTGCTCCGCACCGGGCAGCCGATGACGGAGGACGCAGTGGAACGCTCGATCGCCATGCTCAAGGCGAACGGCAGCGACGCCGAGGGGCGCCCGCTGGAAACCCCGGCCGAGGTGCTCACCCAGAACATCCTCTCCAGCCGCGGCCGCACCATCCGGCCCAAGACCCTGAACCAGAAGCGGTACGTCGACGCGATCGACAAGAACACGATCGTCTTCGGCATCGGCCCCGCCGGTACCGGCAAGACCTACCTCGCCATGGCCAAGGCGGTGCAGGCCCTGCAGTCCAAGCAGGTCAGCCGCATCATCCTGACCCGGCCCGCCGTCGAGGCGGGGGAGCGGCTCGGCTTCCTGCCGGGCACGCTCTTCGACAAGATCGACCCGTACCTGCGCCCGCTCTACGACGCCCTGCACGACATGATGGACCCGGACTCCATCCCCCGGCTGATGGCCGCGGGCACCATCGAGGTGGCGCCGCTGGCGTACATGCGCGGCCGGACGCTGAACGACGCCTTCGTCGTCCTCGACGAGGCGCAGAACACCAGCCCCGAGCAGATGAAGATGTTCCTGACACGGCTCGGGTTCGACACGAAGATCGTGATCACCGGTGACATCACGCAGGTCGACCTGCCGAACGGCACCAGGAGCGGTCTGCGCCAGGTCCAGGAGATCCTCGAAGGGGTGCCCGACATCCACTTCTCGCGGCTCACGTCCGAGGATGTCGTCCGGCACAAGCTGATCGGCCGTATCGTCGACGCGTACGAGAAGTACGACGACAGCCAGGCGGCCCGGGAGACCGGCGCGGCCCGGAACGGCAACCAGCGGAAGTAGAACCCAGCGCACCATGTCGATCGACGTCAACAACGAGTCCGGAACCGAAGTCGACGAGCAGGCGATCCTCGACATTGCCCGCTACGCGCTCACCCGGATGCGGATCCACCCGCTCTCCGAGCTCTCCGTCATCGTCATCGACGAGGAGGCGATGGAGCAGCTCCACATCCAGTGGATGGACCTGCCCGGACCCACCGACGTCATGTCCTTCCCGATGGACGAGCTGCGTCCGCCGTCGAAGGACGACGAGGAGCCCCCGCAGGGGCTCCTCGGCGACATCGTCCTGTGCCCGGAGGTGGCGAAGAAGCAGGGCCAGGACGCCCCGACGCAGCACTCCATGGACGAGGAGCTCCAGCTCCTGACCGTCCACGGGGTGCTGCACCTGCTCGGGTACGACCACGAGGAGCCGGACGAGAAGGCCGAGATGTTCGGCCTCCAGGCGGCCATCGTCGACGGCTGGCGGGGTGAGCGCGGGATGACCGGCCCCTCCCCGGCCCCGACCGTCTCGTGAGCAGCGCCTATCAGCTGATCACCGAGGCGGTCCTGCTGACCGTGGTGGCCTGGTTCGCGGCCTGCGCCGAGTCCGGGATCGCCCGCGTCTCCAGCTTCCGCGCCGAACAGGCCGTGCGCGAGGGCCGGCGCGGCAGCGCCAAGCTGGCCCAGGTCGCCGGCGACCCCACCCGCTACGTCAACGTGGCCCTGCTGGTGCGCGTCACCTGCGAGATGGCGGCCGGCGTGCTCGTCACGTACGTCTGCCTCGACGCGTTCGGGGAGAACTGGACGGCGCTGCTGGTGGCCATCGCGGTGATGGTGCTGGTCTCGTTCGTGGCGGTGGGCGTGTCCCCCCGTACGATCGGGCGCCAGCACCCGCTGAACACCGCGACGGCGGCCGCGTACGTCCTCGTCCCGCTGGCGCGGATCATGGGGCCGGTCCCGCAGCTGCTGATCCTCATCGGCAACGCCCTCACCCCGGGCAAGGGCTTCCGCAAGGGCCCCTTCGCCTCCGAGGCCGAGCTGCGCGCGATGGTGGACCTCGCGGAGAAGGAGTCGCTGATCCAGGACGAGGAGCGCCGGATGGTGCACTCGGTCTTCGAGCTCGGCGACACGCTCGTGCGCGAGGTGATGGTGCCCCGCACCGACCTGGTCTGCATCGAGCGCTACAAGACGATCCGCCAGGCGACCACCCTCGCCCTGCGCTCCGGTTTCTCGCGGATCCCGGTCACCGGGGAGAACGAGGACGACATCGTCGGCATCGTCTACCTCAAGGACCTCGTCCGCCGCACCCACATCAACCGGGAGGCGGAGAGCGACCTGGTCTCGACGGTGATGCGGCCGGCGGTCTTCGTGCCCGACACCAAGAACGCCGGGGACCTGCTGCGCGAGATGCAGTCGGTGCGCAACCACGTGGCCGTCGTCATCGACGAGTACGGCGGCACGGCGGGCATCGTCACGATCGAGGACATCCTGGAGGAGATCGTCGGCGAGATCACCGACGAGTACGACCGGGAGACCCCGCCCGTCGAGGACCTCGGCGACGACCGCTACCGGGTCACGGCCCGCCTCGACATCACCGACCTCGGCGAGCTGTTCGGGGCGCTGGCCTTCGACGACGAGGACGTGGAGACGGTCGGTGGGCTGCTGGCCAAGGCCCTGGGCCGGGTGCCGATCGCCGGGGCCTCGGCGGTGGTCGACCTGCCGGACGGGCGTCCGCTGCGGCTGACGGCCGAATCCCCGGCGGGCCGCCGGAACAAGATCGTCACGGTGCTCGTGGAGCCGGTGCTCGCGGAGGCCGGGGAAGGGGAGGAGGCGTCATGACGCCGGCGGAGCTGCGCGCCTTCTGTCTGGGCTTCAACGCGGCGGTGGAGGAGTTCCCCTTCACCCCCGAGACCTCGGTGTTCAAGGTGCTGGGCAAGATGTTCGCCCTGTCGGCCCTGGACGGCGAGCCGCTGAAGGTCAACCTCAAGTGCGAGCCGGAGGCGGCGGTGCGCCTGCGGGCGCAGCACCCCGCGATCGTCCCGGGCTGGCACATGAACAAGCGGCACTGGAACACGGTGACGGTCGGCGACCTGCCGGACGCGCTGGTGCGGGAGCTGGTGGAGGACTCGTACGACCTGGTCGTCGCGGGGCTGCCGAGGGCGGAGCGGCTCCGGCTGGACCGGCCGTGAAGCCGGATCCGCAGTAGAACGGTTAGGGCCCAAGGTCATACCGGTTCGGGACCTTCGGATCGCAGGACGTGATCCCTTCGCTGCTTAGGTTTGTTCTGCGCCCCGGGGGGAGGCGCCAGAGGGGGAACCGCCCCGGCGGGGTCGTTGCACGCCGCCGCCGGGGCGCTCCCTATGCTTTCGCCTATGACCGAGAGCAGCGTGGGAGCGGGGATCGACCCCGAGGACAGCAAGATCATCACCCTGGCGCGCAGCGCCCGTGCCCGCAACGGAGTCCCCGAGGGGGCCGCGGTACGGGACGAGACCGGCCGCACGTACGTCGCCGGGACCGTGGAGCTGGACTCCCTCAAGCTGAGCGCCCTCCAGACGGCCGTCGCCATGGCGGTGGCGAGCGGCGCCCGCTCCCTGGAGGCCGCGGCCGTGGTCAGCGCGGCCGACGCCCCGGCCGATGCCGACCGTGCGGCCGTCCGCGACCTCGGCGGCCCGGCCACCCCGGTCCTGCTCGCCGCCCCCGACGGCACCCTGAAGTCCACGACCCCCGCCGGGGCCTGATCCGCCGGCGGCGCCCGGCGGCTGCGTGCGCAGCCGCCGTCCCCGGCCGGGCTCAGGCCGCGGCCGGGACGGCGGCGCCCCGCTCCGGGCGGCGCCGGATCACCATCGCCATCAGCGCCGCCACCGCGCACAGCGCGCCCGAGGCGTACCAGACCAGGTCGTACGAGCCGAGCGCGTCCCGGGCCACTCCGCCGAGGAAGGCCACGACCGCCGCGCCCACCTGGTGCGAGGCCAGCACCCAGCCGAAGACGATCGCGCTGTCCTGCCCGTAGTGCTCCCGGCACAGGGCGATCGTCGGCGGGACCGTCGCGACCCAGTCCAGACCGTAGAAGACGATGAAGAACACCATCGGCGGGTGCACGGCGGGCGCCAGCAGCACCGGCAGGAACAGCAGGGACACCCCGCGCAGGGCGTAGTACACCGCCAGCAGGCGGCGCGGCTCGAACCGGTCGGTGAACCAGCCCGAGGCGATGGTGCCGAGCACGTCGAACACGCCGATCACCGCGAGCAGTCCGGCGGCGGCCGTCACCGGCATGCCGTGGTCGTGCGCGGCCGGTGTGAAGTGCGTGCGGACCAGTCCGTTCGTCGAGGCCCCGCAGATCGCGAAGGTGCCCGCCAGCAGCCAGAACGGTCCCGTCCGGGCCGCCCGGAAGAGCACGGTCACCGCCCGGCGGGCCGCCCCCTGGACCGGCGCGGGCTTGGGCTCGTAGGCGCCACCGTACGGGGCGAGGCCCACGTCCGCCGGGTGGTCGCGCAGCAGCAGCCACACGAAGGGGACGACGGACAGGGCCGCCAGCGCCACGGTGACCGAGGCCGGGCGCCAGCCGTGGCGCTCCACCAGCCAGGAAAGCAGCGGCAGGAAGATCAGCTGCCCGGAGGCGCCCGCGGCCGTCAGGACGCCCGTGACGAGTCCGCGCCGGGCGGTGAACCAGCGGTTGGTCACCGTCGCCGCGAAGGCGAGCGCCATCGATCCGCTGCCGATGCCCACCAGCACGCCCCAGAACAGCACCAGCTGCCAGGACGCGGTCATCCACACGGTGGCCAGCGAGCCGCCGGCGATGACGGTCAGGGCCACCGCGACGACCTTCCGGATGCCGAAACGGTCCATCAGCGCGGCGGCGAAGGGCGCGGTGAGCCCGTAGAGCGCCAGGTTGACGGAGACCGCGAAGCCGATGGTGCCGCGCGACCAGGCGAACTCCTCGTGCAGCGGCTCGATGAGCAGGCCGGGGAGGGAGGCGAAGGCGGCGGCGCCGATGATCGTCACGAAGGCGACGGCCGCGGCGAACCAGGCCCGGTGGATGCGGCCGGGCTCGCGGGGCGCGCGGGAGGCGGCCCGGGGGCTGGAGGTGGGTGCTGTCTGCGTCACCCCGACAGCTTCCGGCCAACGGGGGCCGGAGGACAGTGGCCTGACCGACATGCTTCGATACGATCGGGCCATGGCCACTGCCGAGAAGCCGCACCGCGTCGTCATCCTCGCCCTCGCCGGGCTGCTGCCGTTCGAACTCGGCATCCCGCACCGGATCTTCGGCTACGCCAAGGGCCCCGGCGGGCGGCCCCTGTACGAGACCCTGACCTGCGGACTCGCCGCCGGGCCGGTCCGCACGGACGCCGACTTCGCCATCCATGTCGAGCACGGACCGGAGCTGCTCGCCACGGCCGACACCGTGGTGGTGCCCGCCTCCTACGAGCTGGGGCCGGTCTACGAGGAGGGGCGGCTGACCGAAGGGCTCGCGGCGGCCCTCGCCCACATCCGGCCCGGCACCCGCCTGGTCTCCATCTGCACCGGCGGCTACGTCCTGGCCGCCGCCGGGTACCTGGACGGCCGCCCGGCCACCACCCACTGGGCCTCCGCCGAGCACTTCCAGCGGCTGTTCCCGGCGGTACGGGTCGACCCGGACGTGCTCTACACCGACGACGGGGACGTGCTGACCTCCGCAGGGGTCGCCGCGGGCGTCGACCTGTGCCTGCACATCGTCCGGCGCGACCACGGCGCGGCCGTCGCCAACGAGGCGGCCCGTCGGACCGTCGTACCGCCGCACCGGGACGGCGGGCAGGCGCAGTTCGTCGCCCGGCCCGTGCCCGAGCCGCAGCAGGCCAGCACCACGGCCGCGCGGGCCTGGGTGCTGGACCGGCTGCACGAGCCGCTGCGGCTGAGCGACCTCGCCCGCCAGGAGGCCGTGTCGGTACGGACCTTCACGCGCCGCTTCCGCCAGGAGTCGGGGGTCAGCCCGGGAGAGTGGATCACCGGCCAGCGGGTGGAGCGGGCCCGGCAGCTGCTGGAGCGGACGGACCTGCCGATGGAGGCGGTGGCCCGGGAGGCGGGCTTCGGAACGGCCCAGTCGCTGCGCAAGCACGTCCAGGCGGCGCTGGGCGTGAGCCCGACGGCCTACCGGCGGACGTTCCGGGCGGCGGGGCCGGGGGCCTGACCCCCTCTGACGGGGCGTCAGTGCCGTGCCTCCCCGTGCATTGACTTCTCCGGCCGCCCGCCCGTGAATGGCCCTCGGTCGGGTGGGGGCGGCGGCGGGAGGGGGCCGGGCGATGCGGAGACGGGCGCGCGGGAGGGGCCGGGCGGCGGTCGCGGGCGTGGCCGTGCTCGTGGCCACGGCCGGGGGAGCGCTGGGGGCGCCGGCGGCGGCCGACGGTGGAACGTCCCCGGGACGGGTGGAGTTCCCCACGCACTGCCTGCCGGCCGCCGAGGGGCCGACCGCGGCCCTGATCGAGGTGGACGATCCGGCGCCGCGCGTGGGGGACACGGTCACGGTGACCTACCGGCTGGACCGGACCCCCCTGGCACCGCCGCAGGAAGGCGCCCTCCCCGCCGCGACGGGGCGGGTCCTGCTGGGCGGGGCCCAGCGCGGAGAGGTGGCGGTCGCGCCGGTGGACGGTTCCGGGGCGGTCATGCGGGGGAGCTTCGTCGTCACCGGGGCCGGCGGGATCACCCTCAGCCCGGGCGGCTACGCGCTGGCGGGGGCCGCCTGCGGGGTGGCGGCGCCGACGGCGCCGGTCGCGGCGCGGCTGACCGCCGCCCCGCTGCCCGTCATGAACCTGCGGGGCCTCGCCCTCGGCACCTCGTACGGGGAGCCGGGCGCCCGGGTCCGGATCACCGGGGCGGGGTTCACGCCCGGGGCGGAGGTGGCGGTCGCGGGCCGCGCGGGCGCCGCCGAGACGGCCGACCGGGTGGCGGCCACCGCCGACCGGTCGGGGGCGTTCGCGGTGGAGCTCGCGGTGGCGGACCGGGGGACGACGGGGGTCGTCGCGTACGAGGGCGGGGCCTGGTCGGCGGCGCGGGGCGCGCGGCCGGAGGCGTACGCGGTCGTCGAGCCGGCCCCTGCGGCGGGCTCGCTGACGATGACGCAGGCCGGGGCGGCGATCACGCTGGGCGCGGTCGGGTACGGGGGTGCGGGTGGCGGCGCCGGGCGCATCGGGACGGTGACGGTGGTCGACACGCGCGGGCCCGGGGCGGGGCGGTGGACGCTGCGGGGCAGGCTGACGGAGTTCACGGGGGCGGACGGGGCGCCGGTCCCGGGGGCGTCGCTGTCGTGGACCCCCGTGTGCGGGGGCGGGTGCGCAGCCGGCCCCGCGGGGGTGGTGGGTGCGGAGGGGGCGGTCCTGGCCTCGGGGGAGGGAGGGCGGTGCACGGTCGACGCGGCCGTCGCCCTCCGGGTGCCGCCGTACACCCCGCCGGGTGCGTACCGGGCGTCCCTCACGCTGACCCTGTCGTAGCCGGGCCGGGTGCCGGGTGCCGCTGCGCGGGGCGGACGTCCCCTACCCGCCCTTCGCCCGTTCCCCGGGGGCTCCGCCCCCGGACCCCCGCGCCTCAACCGCCGGAGGGGCTGTCAACGGCCCCGCCGGCGTTTGAGGCGACGGGCGCGGAGCGCACGTACGGGGTCCGGGGCTTGCCCCGGTGAGCGGGAGAGGGGCGGGGCGGGGAGCAAGCCCCGCGCAGCGGCAGCCGACGGCCCGGCCGGTGCCCGTAGGTCGTCGAGGCACCCCCGCGGAGACGGTCTGGTCGGCGGGCCGGGCGGCATCGGGGAGAATGGCCCGTATGAGCGATCGTTCCCCCGAGCCCACCGCCCCGCACCGCGCGGGCTTCGCCTGCTTCGTCGGCCGCCCCAACGCGGGCAAGTCGACCCTGACCAACGCGCTGGTGGGCACCAAGGTCGCGATCACCTCGAACCGGCCCCAGACCACCCGCCACACCGTCCGCGGCATCGTGCACCGCCCCGACGCCCAGCTGGTGCTGGTGGACACCCCCGGCCTGCACAAGCCGCGCACCCTGCTCGGCGAGCGGCTCAACGACGTCGTGCGCACCACCTGGGCCGAGGTCGACGTCATCGCCTTCTGCCTGCCCGCCGACCAGAAGCTCGGCCCCGGCGACAAGTTCATCGCCAAGGAGCTCGCGGGGATCAAGAAGACCCCCAAGATCGCCATCGTCACCAAGACCGACCTGGTCGAGTCCAAGCAGCTGGCCGAGCAGCTCATCGCGATCCAGCAGCTCGGCGCCGAGCTCGGCATCGAGTGGGCCGAGATCGTCCCCGTGTCGGCGGTCGGCGACAACCAGGTCCAGCTGCTGGCCGACCTGATCGCCCCGATGCTGCCGGAGAGCCCCCCGCTCTACCCGGAGGGCGACCTCACCGACGAGCCCGAGATGGTCATGGTCGCGGAGCTGATCCGCGAGGCCGCGCTGGAGGGCGTCCGCGACGAGCTCCCGCACTCCATCGCCGTCGTGGTCGAGGAGATGATCCCGCGCGAGAACCGTCCGGCGGACCGGCCGCTGCTCGACATCCACGCCAACGTCTACATCGAGCGGCCCAGCCAGAAGGGCATCATCATCGGCCCCAAGGGCTCCCGCCTGAAGGAGGTCGGCATGAAGTCGCGCAAGCACATCGAGGCGCTGCTCGGCACGCCGGTCTTCCTCGACCTGCACGTGAAGGTCGCCAAGGACTGGCAGCGGGACCCCAAGCAGCTGCGCAAGCTGGGCTTCTGACCCCCGGGCCCGCCGCCCCCGTCAGGCCAGGCGGCGGAGCTTGAGGGTGTTGTCGAAGCCGTGCCCGGGCCGGTCGGCCTCCGCGCCGATCCGCTCGTGCTCGGCGCAGACCAGCACCTCCCAGCCGCCCTCGGGCAGGTCCAGGCCGGCCAGCACCTCCTCGGGGGTGGGGAAGTACAGGTCCGGGTGCGGGTTCTCGGCGCCCGGCGCCGGGCCGCCGTGCCCGGCCACCAGCAGGACCCCGCCGGGGGCGACGGCCCCGGCGGCGGTGCGCAGGATCCGCTCGCGGGGCATCTCGCCCGGGCTGTGCAGGAAGCAGGCCGCGACCAGGTCGAACTCCCCGGTGGGGAAGGACTCCCCGAGGTCGTGGCGCTCGAAGGCGATCCGGTCGGCCACGCCCGCCTCGGCCGCGTGCCCGACGGCCCGCTCCAGGGCCACGGGCGAGATGTCGGTGCCGGTCACCCGCCAGCCCCGCCCGGCCAGCCACACCGCGTCCGCCCCCTCGCCGCAGCCCAGGTCCAGGGCCCGGCCGGGGGCGAGGTCCCCGGCCTCCCGGACCAGGACGGAATTGGGCCGGCCGCTCCAGATCCGCTCGCTCTCGCGGTAGCGGGAGTCCCAGAACTCCTGGCCGGCCGCGTCACCGCGGTGGCCCCGCTGGTGGTCGTGGCCGTCGTGGTCGTGGTGGTGGGAGGGGGTGGGCACGCGGTCTCCTCGGTGGGTGCCTGTACGGACACCGCCGATGCTCCGTCCCCCTCCGCGACCGGGGCAATCTTTCTTGCCGTTTCCGCAAAAAGCCGGACGGCCGCTTCCCCGGCCGCCCGAACGGAGGGGCCGTTTTCGGCCATCCGTACGAAGGTATCGGGCCCCTCCGGCTCCTGCCGTCCCTCCGACACCTCCCGTAGCGGGCCGGGAGGCCCTAGGCGCCTTCCTTCAGCACCCGTGTGATCAGGCTGCGCTGGGCGTCGGAGAGGTGGGGGTCGTGGCAGGACACCGTCCGCCCGTCCACCGTGATGCGGTACGAGAACCCGTCCCTGACCCCGCCCGGCCCTTCGGCGGCCCGGGGGTCGGGCCGCAGGGCCAGCCGGGCCAGCGCCTGCCACTCCTGCTCGTCGGGCCGGCCCGAGGTGTCCACCTCGGCCCGGCGCTCGATCCCCGCGAATCCGCCCGTCCGTACTACTTCGATCCTCATGGTCCCCCTTCTACCCGGACGGGCCCCGCCGTGTCCCGGCTATCCCAGGCCGACGGTCGACCAGGCCTTCTGGAGGGCCTGGTGCTCGGCGCCGCCCTCCCCGTACCGGGCGACGGCCGCCGCCGACGACAGCCGGGCGAAGTCCTTGAAGTCCGCCCGCGCCCCCAGCTGCCCGCCGGTCAGGGTGTCGTACCAGATCTGCCCGGCCCGCTCCCAGGCCTTGCCGCCCAGCTCCGTCGCCACGATGTAGAAGGCGTGGTTGGGGATGCCGGAGTTGATGTGGACGCCCCCGTTGTCGCGCGAGGTGGTCACGTAGCCGTCCATCGTGGCCGGCTGCGGGTCCTTGCCGAGCTCGTCGTCGTCGTACGCGGTCCCCGGCGCCTTCATCGAGCGCAGGGCGACCCCGGTGACGTTCGGGCCCAGGAGCCCGGCCCCGATCAGCCAGTCCGCCTGGTCGGCGGTCTGGCCGAGCGAGTACTGCTTGATCAGCGAGCCGAAGACGTCCGACATGGATTCGTTGAGGGCGCCGGACTGGCCGTGGTAGTCGAGGTTGGCCGTGTACTGGGTGACCCCGTGGGTCAGCTCGTGCCCGATCACGTCCACCGACACCGTGAAGTCGAGGAACAGGTCCCCGTCGCCGTCGCCGAAGACCATCTGCCGGCCGTCCCAGAAGGCGTTGTTGTAGTCCTCGCCGTAGTGCACGCTCGCGTCCAGCGGCAGGCCGGAGCCGTCGATCGAGCGCCGGCCGAAGCCCTTGAGGAAGAGCTCGTAGGTGGCCCCGAGCCCGGCGTACGCGCGGTTGACGGTGGCGTCCTTGGAGGTGGCGGCCCCCTCCGCGCGGACCTTCTTCCCGGGCAGCCGGGTGTGGTGCTGGGCGTCGTAGACCGTGCGGCGCGGCCCGTCCGCGGCGGGGGCGTCCGCGACGGCCGGGGCGATCCCCCGGACGGTGCTGATCCGGCGCCGGGTGCGCAGGAGGGCGTCGGTCTCCAGGGTGCGCTGCGCGGCGTCGGCCCGGGTGGAGTCGGCGGACCGGGCGGCCTTGTCCAGCAGGTGCGGCGGCACCACGGTGCAGAAGACCGGGTGGTGGGGGGCGTGTCCGTGCGAAAGGAAGGCATCCATGCCGGAAATGTGGCAGTGGGTGATGTCGGTGTCACTAGCAGCGAGCATGATTCATTCGGTTGTCTCAAAGGCGACGCGCCGTGTTGACGGATCCGCCGGACCTTGCCGGATGAAGGGAGTCATGGGCCACAAAGGGTATAAATCGGGCGCCCCGGTCTTGCATACTGAAACAGGTCCTCGCGACACGGCGCGGCTCGGTTAGGCTCGGCCCATCATGCGTTTCGGGCTGCTTCTCCTTAGCTGCCGCGGCGAGGGTCTGTAGTCGTAGGCCGGCCCCCTCCCCGCGGAGTTTGGTGTTGCGGTTTTCACTACCGCCGTCGGCCGTTCAGCGAACTACACGCGGACACGCGAGGAGCCCAACGCCATGAGCCAGCAGCCTTTTGTCGGTCGCCCCACGCCCATCACCAACGCGACCCACACCCAGAAGCCCTCCGGGATGCCCATCCACAAGTACGGCCGGTACGAGCAGGTGGACATCCCCGACCGCACCTGGCCGGACGCCCGGGTCACCAAGGCTCCGCGTTGGCTGTCCACCGACCTGCGCGACGGCAACCAGTCGCTGATCGACCCGATGACCCCCGCCCGCAAGCGCGAGATGTTCGACCTGCTGGTGCGCATGGGCTACAAGGAGATCGAGGTCGGCTTCCCCTCCTCCGGCGAGACCGACTTCGCCTTCGTGCGCTCCATCATCGAAGAGGGCGCGATCCCGGACGACGTCACCATCTCCGTACTGACCCAGGCCCGCGAGGACCTGATCGAGCGGACCGTCGAGTCGCTGGTCGGTGCCAGGCGCGCCACCGTGCACCTGTACAACGCGACCGCCCCGACGTTCCGCCGGGTCGTCTTCCGCGGCTCCAAGGAGCAGATCAAGCAGATCGCCGTCGACGGCACCCGCCTGGTCATGGAGTACGCCGAGAAGCTGCTGGGCCCCGAGACGGTCTTCGGGTACCAGTACAGCCCCGAGATCTTCACCGACACCGAGCTGGACTTCGCCCTGGAGGTCTGCGAGGCCGTCTGCGACGTCTGGCAGCCGGGCGAGGGCCGCGAGATCATCCTGAACCTGCCCGCCACCGTGGAGCGGTCGACGCCCTCCACCCACGCGGACCGCTTCGAGTGGATGGCCCGCAACCTGACCCGCCGCGAGCACGTCTGCATCTCCGTGCACCCGCACAACGACCGCGGCACCGCCGTCGCCGCCGCCGAGCTGGCCCTGATGGCCGGCGCCGACCGCATCGAGGGCTGCCTGTTCGGGCAGGGCGAGCGCACCGGCAACGTCGACCTGATCACCCTGGGCATGAACCTGTTCTCCCAGGGCATCGACCCGCAGATCGACTTCTCGCAGATCGACGAGATCCGCCGCACGAGCGAGTACTGCAATCAGATGGAGGTCCACCCGCGCCACCCCTACGCGGGCGACCTGGTCTACACCGCCTTCTCCGGCTCCCACCAGGACGCCATCAAGAAGGGCTTCGACGCCATGGAGGCCGACGCGGCCGCCCGGGGCAAGACGGTCGACGACATCGAGTGGGCCGTCCCGTACCTGCCGATCGACCCGAAGGACGTCGGCCGCTCCTACGAGGCGGTCATCCGGGTCAACTCCCAGTCCGGCAAGGGCGGCATCGCGTACGTCCTGAAGAACGACCACAAGCTGGACCTGCCGCGCCGCATGCAGATCGAGTTCTCGCGGATCATCCAGGCCAAGACCGACGCCGAGGGCGGCGAGGTCACGCCGAAGGCGATCTGGGAGGTCTTCTCGGACGAGTACCTGCCCAACCCCGAGAACCCGTGGGGCCGCATCCAGCTGCGCTCCGGTTCGACCGCCACCGACAAGGACGGTACGGACACGCTGACCGTCGAGGCGGTCGTGGACGGCGTGGAGACGGTCCTGAACGGCACCGGCAACGGTCCGATCTCGGCCTTCTTCGACGCCCTGGCCGGCATCGGCGTGGACGCCCGTCTGCTGGACTACACCGAGCACACGATGAGCGAGGGAGCCTCCGCCGTGGCCGCCTCGTACATCGAGTGCGCGATCGACGGCCGGGTCCTGTGGGGCATCGGCATCGACGCCAACACCACCCGCGCCTCCCTGAAGGCGGTCATCTCCGCCGTCAACCGCGCGGGCCGCTGAACCACCCCCGGCGGAGCCCCGCCCCTCCGGCCGGAGGGGCGGGGCTCCGCCGTACCCCGGGAGGCCGCCGCCAGGGGCCCTCCGGGCGGGGGCGCAGATCGGCCAAGTGGGCCCCCCGGCCCATGTTGTCCTGCCGCACGACTGACGCACACTCACCGATGTGGCTAACATCACGCCAACCCGGCGTCGTTGCCGGGTGGTTACGGAGGTGCGACGTGCTGCCAGTTCGGGGTGGGGACGGCCGGAAGCTGACGTTCTGGGGCATCCGTACCATCTGGAACACCGTGGGCGACGGGGAGTTCTTCTGCCCCAGCTGCGGCGGTGACCGCAACTACCGCCGGCGCACCGGGCGCCGCCGGTTCACCGTGCTCGGCCTGCCGCTGCTGCCGCGCGGGGAGGCCGGACCCGTCGTCGAGTGCCAGGCCTGCCGTCAGCGCTTCGGCACCGAGGTGCTGGACCACCTCACCACCACCCGCTTCTCCTCGCTCCTGCGCGACGCCGTGCACACCGTCACGCTGGCCGTGCTCGCCGCGGGCGGGACCTCCTCGCGCAGCGCCCTGGAGGCCGCCGTGTCGGCCGTACGCGGCGCCGGCTTCCCGGACTGCACCGAGGAGCAACTGGAGTCCCTCGTCGAGGCCCTGGCGACCGACGAGGGCCGGCTGGGGCTGTACGACGGGCCCGAGTGCTGCGGGGCGGCGCTGTCGATCGAGCTCCACGAGGCGCTGGAGCCGCTCGCCGCCCACCTGGCCGGACCCGGTCGCGAATCGATCCTGCTGCAGGGCGCGCGGATCGCCCTCGCGGACGGGCCCTACATCCCGGCCGAGCGCGAGGTGCTCGCCACCGTGGGCGCGGCGCTGCGGATGGGCTCGGACGAGGTGACCGGGCTGCTGTCGGCGGTGCGCGCGCCCTAGGCGTCCTCCGTACGCGGATCCGGGCCCGGCGGAGTCGTTCCGCCGGGCCCGGACGCGTTTGCACGAGGGGAATCCCGGCATGTGGGCGTCCGGGAGGTAACGATTCGGCCCTACCGGCGGGAACCGGAGTGCCGCGCGGTCCGTGCACGGGCTGGATTCCCTGATTCCGTACAGGATTTCCGTATTCCGGACGGCCGGAACCATGCCCCCCGATGTGCGCGGCCGAATACCTGTAAACCCGGAAAAGGCCCGTCAGGGCGGGGAACTTCGCAGCTGTGCAGGGAGAACGCCCCGGTCGGGAGCCCGCTTCCCATAGCGTCGCGGGGGAGCGCCCGCCAGTGGAGGAACCTCCAGAGAGGGCGTCCCGGAACCTCAACACTTTGTAGAAGTCTCCGATATCTGTGAGCACTTCCACAGGCGTTCAATTCCGGTCACACGACGAGATCTGCGTGTTCCGACTGACAACCCCGGCGGACCAACGGGTTAACGACCCACTCCGGCCAGGGGATAACCAGCTTCCTCTCAATTACCTACCTCCTTGAAGGGCAAGGCAGAGATGGCACGTGTCGCCGCCCGGCTTTCCGAAAGCGGAGAGCAGAGCTCGCACCCGGTCGACGAGGTGCTCCCCCTCCCCAAGCTCGCGCTGTACGGCTTCCAGCACGTACTCGCCTTCTACGCCGGCGCGGTGATCGTCCCGATCATCGTCGGCAGTGCGCTGAAGCTGAGCCCTGAACAGCTGGTCTACCTGATCAACGCGGACCTCTTCACCTGCGGTATCGCCTCGATCATCCAGGCCTGGGGCGTCGGCCGGGTCGGCGCCCGGCTCCCGCTGATCCAGGGCGTGACCTTCACCGCGGTCTCCCCGATGATCGCCATCGGCCTCGGCGCGGGCGGCGGAACCGCCGCCCTGCTGGTCATCTACGGCGCCGTCATCACCGCCGGCCTCGCGACCTTCGCCTTCGCCTGGCTGCCCGCCAAGGCCTTCCGCGCGGTCATGCGGCTGTTCCCGCCGGTGGTCACCGGCACGGTGATCACGGTCCTCGGCATCGTCCTGATCCCGGTCGGCCTCAAGGACGCCGCGGGCGGCGCCCCCACCGTGGCCGACGGCGGCGTCCCGACGCAGCTGGCCTACGCCGGCGGCACCATGCTCTTCATCCTGGTCCTGATGAAGTTCGGCGGACCGTTCCTGCGCAGCATCGGCATCCTGCTCGGCCTCGTCGGCGGCACGGCCGTCGCCTTCCTGCTCGGCGACGCCAAGTTCGGCGACGTGGGCAGGTCCGACTGGATCGGCGTCACCACCCCCTTCCACTTCGGCGCCCCGAAGTTCGAGTGGTTCCCGATCCTGCTCATGCTGATCGTCATGCTGATCACCATGGTCGAGACGACCGGTGACACCTACGCCGTCGGCGACATCGTCGGCAAGGAGGTCGACAGCGAGACCGTCGCCCGCGCCCTGCGCGCCGACGGCGCCGCCACCGCCCTCGGCGGCATCCTGAACTCCTTCCCCTACGTCGCCTTCGCCGAGAACGTCGGCCTGGTGCGGATGACCAAGGTCAAGAGCCGCTTCGTGGTGGTCGCCGCCGGCGCCTTCATGATCGTCCTCGGGCTGATCCCCAAGGCCGCCGCGATCGTCGCCTCCGTCCCGCCGGGCGTGCTCGGCGGCGCCGCCACCGTGATGTTCGGCATGGTCGCCCTCGCCGGTATCCAGACCCTGGCCAAGGTGGACCTCAAGGAGGAGAAGAACGCCCTGATCGTCGGCGTCTCGCTCGCCTTCGCGCTCTTCCCCGCCACGGTCCCGGCCTACTTCGACAAGCACATGAGCGCGGACCTGTCCTCGCTCCTGAACAGCGGTGTGACCCTCGGTGCCACCGCCGCCATCCTCCTCAACCTGGTCTTCAACGGCCTGGCCGGGGACGGCGCGCGGACCGCCGCCCCGGCGGCCGAGGGACTTGCCGAGGTGCTCGCCGAGAACCTGACCGGCCACGCCGGGGTGCCCGCCCAGCCGGCCGCCGCCCCCGCGTCGGCCGAGAAGGCCGGCGAGGCGGGGTCCCCCGCCTCCTGACCGCCTCCCCCCCCAGATCCTCCCAAGGGGTGCCGCCCCCGTCCGGACACCGCTGCCGGACGGGGGTTGGCGCTGTCCGCGCACGGGGGACAATGGGCGCATGAGTCTGTTCCGCGACGACGGCATCGTGCTGCGCACCCAGAAGCTCGGCGAGGCGGACCGCATCATCACGCTGCTCACCCGCGGCCACGGCCGCGTCCGCGCCGTCGCCCGCGGAGTACGGCGCACGAAGTCCAAGTTCGGTGCCGGGCTGGAACCTTTCTCCCACGCCGACGTGCAGTTCTTCGCCCGGGGCAGCGAGCTGGTCGGCCGCAGCCTGCCCCTGTGCACCCAGACCGAGATCATCGCCCCGTACGGCAACGGCATCGTCACCGACTACGCCCGCTACACCGCCGGCACGGCCATGCTGGAGACCGCCGAGCGCTTCACCGAGAACGAGGGCGAGCCCGCCGTCCAGCAGTACCTGCTGCTGGTCGGCGCCCTGCGCACGCTCTCGCGCGGCGAGCACGCACCGCACCTGATCCTCGACGCCTTCCTGCTGCGCTCCCTGGCCGTCAACGGCTACGCGCCCAGCTTCGACGACTGCGCGAAATGCGGGATCCACGGCCCCAACCGGCACTTCTCCGTCGCCGCGGGCGGGGTCGTGTGCGGCGACTGCCGGGTTCCCGGAAGCGTCGTACCATCTGCTGAGGCCATCGGGTTGCTCAGCGCCCTGCTGACGGGGGACTGGCCGACGGCCGACGCGGCCGAGCCGCGGCACGTGCGCGAGGGGAGCGGACTCGTCTCCGCCTATCTGCACTGGCATCTGGAACGCGGGCTGCGTTCCTTGCGTTACGTAGAGAAGTAACCGAGATCGGAGACCGAAGCGCCATGGCAGTACGCGGATTCCTGGGACTCTCCCGCCGCGAGTACACGATCCCCGAACCGCACCCGACCGGCGCCCGCCCGCCGAAGATCCCGGGCGAGCTGGTGCCGGAGCACGTGGCGATCGTGATGGACGGCAACGGCCGCTGGGCCAAGGAGCGGGGCCTGCCGCGCACCGAGGGCCACAAGGTCGGTGCCGAGCGGGTCCTGGACGTCCTCCAGGGCGCGATCGAGATGGGCGTCAAGAACATCTCCCTCTACGCCTTCTCCACCGAGAACTGGAAGCGCTCGCCCGACGAGGTGCGCTTCCTCATGAACTTCAACCGCGACTTCATCCGCAAGACCCGCGACCAGCTCGACGCGCTCGGCATCCGGGTGCGCTGGGTGGGCCGGATGCCCAAGCTGTGGAAGTCGGTGGCCAAGGAGCTCCAGATCGCCCAGGAGCAGACCAAGGGCAACGACAGGCTGACGCTGTACTTCTGCATGAACTACGGCGGCCGCGCCGAGATCGCCGACGCCGCGCAGGCCCTCGCCGAGGACGTGAAGGCGGGCCGGCTCGACCCGTCCAAGGTCACCGAGAAGACCCTCGCGAAGTACCTCTACTACCCGGACATGCCGGACGTGGACCTGTTCCTGCGGCCCAGCGGCGAGCAGCGCACGTCCAACTACCTGATCTGGCAGAGCGCCTACGCCGAGATGGTCTTCCAGGACGTCCTGTGGCCGGACTTCGACCGCGTCCACCTGTGGGACGCCTGCCTGGAGTACGCCAAGCGCGACCGCCGCTTCGGCGGCGCGGTCCCGAACCAGACCGAGGGCCCGCAGGGCTGACCCCGGAAGACGACTCCGCCGCCGAGGCTCTGGGCCCGGCGGCGGAGGTCGTACGACATCGGCCGGATTCCGATCGGTGATCGACCGGAATCCGGTGTTTTCGATCTAGCCGGCGGCCGCGCAGTCGGCGCAGGTGCCGAAGATCTCGACGGTGTGGGCCACGTTCACGAAGCCGTGCTCGGCCGCGATGGACTCCGCCCACTTCTCCACCGCCGGGCCCTCCACCTCGACCGCCTTGCCGCACTTGCGGCAGACCAGGTGGTGGTGGTGATCGCCGGTGGAGCAGCGGCGGTAGACGGATTCGCCGTCGCTGGTGCGCAGCACGTCCACCTCGCCGGCGTCCGCCAGGGACTGGAGGGTGCGGTACACGGTGGTCAGGCCCACGGAGTCGCCGCGGTGCTTGAGCATGTCGTGCAGCTCCTGGGCGCTGCGGAACTCGTCCACCTCGTCCAGCGCCGCCGCGACGGCCGCCCGCTGCCGGGTGGACCGTCCTCGTACTGGCGCGGTATTCGTCTCGCCAGGCGCAGTCGCCACCGGTTCCTCCTCGTTTCGGCCTCGCCTCATTGTGCCAGGCGGCCGGTCCTCCTAGACCTTCACGTCGTCCTGGGTGCAGAGCTCCTCGGCGGCCCGCACGGCCCTGGCCCGGCGCCGGGCCACGGGCGCGGACAGGGCCGTGGTCGCCACGAAGACGGCGATCGCGAGCAGCACGATCGTCGCGCCGGACGGCGCGTCGATGTAGTAGGTGGCGGCCGTACCGCTGAGCGAGACCACCACGCCGATCCCCATCGCCAGCGACAGGGTCGCGGCGAAGCCGCGGGTGACCCGCTGGGCGGCCGCGACGGGGATCACCATCATGGCGCTGACCAGCAGCAGGCCCACGATGCGCATGGCCACGGTGACCGTGACGGCGGCCGTGACGGCCATCAGGAGGTTCAGCGCCCGCACCGGCAGGCCGGTGACGCGGGCGAACTCCTCGTCCTGGCTGATCGCGAACAGCTGGCGGCGCAGGCCGACGGTGACGGCGATGACGAAGGCGGCCAGGACCACCACCGCGGTGACGTCCTCGGGCGAGACGAAGCTGATCGAGCCGAAGAGGTAGCTGCTCAGGTTGGCGGTGGAGCCGCCCGGGGCCAGGTTGATGATCATGACGCCGCCGGCCAGGCCGCCGTAGAAGAGCATGGCGAGCGCGATGTCGCCGCTGGTCTTGCCGCGGGAGCGGATCAGCTCCATGCCGACGGCGCCGACGACCGCGACGAGGGTGGCCATCCAGACCGGGCTGGTGTTGAGCAGGAAGCCCAGGGCGACACCGGTCATGGCGACGTGGCCGATGCCGTCGCCCATGACCGCCTGGCGGCGCTGGACCAGGTACGTGCCGATCGCGGGCGCGGTGATGCCCACCAGGGCGGCGGCGATCAGCGCCCGCTGCATGAAGGCTTGGTGCAGGATTTCCATCAGCTCAGCAGTCCCGTCCGCAGGGGCTCGGCGTCGTGCGCCGCGTGGGGGTGTACGTGGTCGTGGCCGGGGAGGGCGTGCTGCCCGACGGCCTCCGGCGGCGGGCCGTCGTGGACGACGCAGCCGTCGCGCAGGACGACGGCGCGGCCGATCAGGGGCTCCAGCGGACCCAGCTCGTGGAGGACGAGCAGGACGGTGGTGCCGGCGGCGACCTGCTCGCGCAGGGCGTTCGCGAGGACCTCCTGGTTGGCCAGGTCCACGCCGGCCATCGGCTCGTCCATGATCAGCAGCTCGGGTTCGACGGCCAGTGCCCGGGCGATGAGCACGCGCTGGTGCTGTCCGCCGGAGAGGGCGTTGACCGAGGCGTCGGCGTACGCGTCCATGTCGACGAGGGCCAGGGCCCGCTCGACGGCGGCCCTGTCGGCCCTGCGCAGGATCCCGAAGCGGGAGCGGGCGAGCCGGCCGGCGGAGACGACCTCCCGGACGGTGGCCGGGACGCCGCTGGCGGCGGTGGTGCGCTGGGGGACGTACCCGATGCGCGACCACTGCCGGAAGCGCCTGAAGTCGGTGCCGAAGAGGCTCAGGCCGCCGCCGGTGAGCGGGACCTGCCCGACCACGGCGCGCACGGCCGTGGACTTGCCGGAGCCGTTGGCGCCGAGCAGGGCGACCACCTCGCCCCGGCGGACGGCGAGGTCGACCCCGCGCAGCACGGGCCGGGAGCCGAGCGAGGCCGTGGCCCCGCGCAGGGATATGACGGTCTGGTCGTCGTCCGCCGGTCGGGGCGTTGACTGCATGGCTCGCGCCTCCGTTGCTGCTGTCATCACTTGGTTCCGAGGGCCTTCTGGAGGTTCTTCAGGTTGGAGCGCATGACCTCGAAGTAGTCGGCGCCCTGCGACTTCTCGGTGATCCCCTCGAGGGGGTCGAGGACGTCGGTCCGCAGCCCCGTGTCCCGGGCGAGGGTCTTGGCCGTCTTGTCGCTGGCCAGGGCCTCGAAGAACACGGTGGTGACATTGTCCTTCCTCGCGACGGCCTGGAGGTCCTTCATCCGGGCCGGGCTGGGTTCGGCCTCGGGGTCGACGCCGGAGATGCCCTCCTGGTCGAGGCCGTAGCGCTCGGCGAGGTAGCCGAAAGCGGAATGGGTGGTGATGAAGGTCCTGGAGGCCGTGTTCCGCAGGCCCTCCTTGAACTCGGTGTCCAGTGCGCCCAGTTCGGCCACGAGCCCGTCGGTGTTCTTGCGGTAGTCGGCCGCGTGGTCCGGGTCGGTCTTCTCCAGTGCGGCGCCGAAGCCCTTGGCGATCTCCGCGTACTTGACCGGGTCGAGCCAGACGTGGGGGTCCTCGCCGGCCTCCCCGTGGTCGTGGCCGTGGTCGTGCTCCTCGGCGGCGTGGTCGTGGTCCTCCTCGCCGGAGGTGCCGTGCACCTCGAGCCGGGTGAGGGAGGCCGCGTCCACGGTGTTCTTCACGCCGGACTGGGCTATTGCCTTGTCGACGGCGGGCTGGAGGCCCTTGAGGTAGAGGACGACGTCCGAGTCGCCCAGCTGGCCGGTCTGCCGGGGGGTGATGTCCAGGTCGTGCGGTTCGACGCCCGGCTTGGTCAGCGTGGTGACCTTCACGTGGTCCCCGCCGATCCGCTCGGCGAGGAACTGGAGGGGGTAGAACGACGCCGTGACGGCGAGCCTGCCGTCCTCGTCCGCGCCCGCCGCTCCCGCCCCGGAACAGGCGGTGAGGGCCGTCGCGGCGAGGGCGACGGCACCGGCGAGCGCGGCGGTGGGTATGAGGCGTCGTACGTTCATGACATCCATTTTCATCAAAGATGGAAACCGTTGTCAAAAGGCCGGGTGGAGGGGTCTGCGCGCATGCTGGAAGAGGGGTACCGACTTGAAGTGGGGGGTGCGGGCGCCGGTAACCTAAAGCCTTCGCCGTTCGTCCTCGTAATGAAGAGAGCACCGTGGCCGCCGACAAGATCGAAACCATCGTCAGCCTGAGCAAGCGCCGTGGCTTCGTTTTCCCTTGCAGTGACATCTACGGCGGCTCCAGGGCTGCCTGGGACTACGGTCCGCTGGGTGTCGAGCTCAAGGAGAACATCAAGCGCCAGTGGTGGAAGGCGATGGTCACCGGGCGTGAGGACATCGTCGGTCTCGACTCCTCGGTGATCCTGGCCCCCGAGGTCTGGGTGGCCTCCGGCCACGTCGCGACCTTCTCGGACCCGCTGACCGAGTGCACCGCCTGCCACAAGCGTCACCGCGCGGACCACCTCGAAGAGGCCTACGAGGCCAAGCACGGCCGCCTCCCCGAGAACGGCCTCGCCGACATCAACTGCCCGCACTGCGGCGTGAAGGGCCAGTTCACCGAGCCGAAGCAGTTCTCCGGCATGCTGGAGACCCACCTCGGCCCGACCCAGGACACCGGCTCGAAGGCGTACCTGCGCCCCGAGACCGCCCAGGGCATCTTCACCAACTTCGCCCACGTCCAGACCACCTCGCGCCGCAAGCCCCCGTTCGGCATCGCGCAGATGGGCAAGTCCTTCCGCAACGAGATCACGCCGGGCAACTTCATCTTCCGCACGCGCGAGTTCGAGCAGATGGAGATGGAGTTCTTCGTCAAGCCGGGCGAGGACGAGCAGTGGCAGGAGTACTGGATGCAGGAGCGGTGGAACTGGTACCGCGGCCTGGGCATGCGCGAGGAGAACATGCGCTGGTACGAGCACCCGAAGGAGAAGCTGTCCCACTACTCGAAGCGCACCGCCGACATCGAGTACCGCTTCAACTTCGGTGGCAGTGAGTTCTCCGAGCTCGAGGGCGTCGCGAACCGCACGGACTACGACCTGAAGGCGCACTCCGCCGCCTCCGGCACCGACCTGACCTACTTCGACCAGGAGGCCGGCGAGCGCTACACCCCGTTCGTCATCGAGCCGGCGGCCGGTGTCAACCGCGCCATGCTCGCCTTCATGCTCGACGCGTACGTCGAGGACGAGGCCCCGAACGCCAAGGGCGTCATGGAGAAGCGCACCGTGATGCGCTTCGACCCGCGCCTGGCCCCGATCAAGGTCGCCGTCCTGCCGCTGTCCCGCAACCCGCAGCTGTCGCCGAAGGCCAAGGGCCTGGCCGCCGACCTGCGCAAGAACTGGAACATCGAGTTCGACGACGCGGGCGCCATCGGCCGCCGCTACCGCCGCCAGGACGAGATCGGTACGCCGTTCTGCGTCACCGTCGACTTCGACACCCTCGACGACAACGCGGTGACCGTGCGCGAGCGCGACACCATGAAGCAGGAGCGCGTCTCCCTGGACCAGATCCAGGCCTACCTCGGCAGCCGTCTGCTGGGCTGCTAGTTCCCGCTGAAAGGCCGGTGGCCCGGTGCGCGATCCGCGCACCGGGCCACCGGCCTTTCCCCGTTCGCGGCGGTCAGACCGCGGAGCCCTCGGCCCGTGCGGCCGCGGCGGCGTTCGCGGCGGCCCGCCTCTCGCCCTCGGCCTTGGTCCGCTTGACGAAGCGGATCGTCCAGAGGGCCAGCCCGCCGAGCGTGCCGTAGATCATGAACGGGCTGATGGTCACCATGGTGGAGGTGTCCAGGACGTACGACAGGGCGATCCGGACCGCCGCCTCGATCAGGTAGACCACGCCCCAGACCAGGGTCATGCGGCGCTGGGCGTTGCGGAAGCCCTCGAACTGCCACAGGCCGTTGTAGTACGCCACGCCCGCCGGGGTGCCGTCCGTGCCGAACTTCCGGCCGAAGTAGAACATCAGCGGCCGCGGCGCGAGCAGCGTGGCCAGGCACAGGAGCCCGAACAGCCCCGTCACGGCGGAGTCCTTGACGAGCAGGGCCCGGGTGGAGTTCGCGCCGATCAGGGAGACGGCGGCGGTGATCGCCAGGAACACCAGCGTGACGATGGCGAACTCGTCCAGCTTGCGCCGCCAGGCCACCATGATGGCGCTGTCGAGCACCGGCCAGGCGCCGCTGACGAGCAGTGCCGAGGCCTCGCTCCAGCCGTGGTCGTCGACGAGGGCGTTGTAGGTGACGATCGGCGCCACCACGCTGAGCGCGATGGTCAGGATCAAGCCGATGGCTGCGGCTCCGCCGGAGCGGGCGGGAGGCGAGGGCTGTACTGCTGCCGTGGACAAGGTTCCCCCTGGAACGTGCCTGAGTAGTGCGGTAAGGGGACCGTAAGGAACTGTGGCTGGCATGTACAAGTCGACACGGCTCAAAATGATCGCCAAACCGTCCGGAGCGCCTCACTCCGCTCAACGGGGCGCGGAACCGTGCCCGTTCAGGCGCGCAGGCCCCGGATGACGAGCGCGACGACCGCCTCGAACTCCGTGATGATCGTGGGGGAGAGCCACTCCGCCACGTACTGGGGGTCATGGAACCGGCCGGTGGCGTCGAAGACGGCGCGCGCGGCGGCCGGCACGTCGGGTGCGGCCAGGGTGCCGGCGGCGACGCCCTCGGCGATGATCCGGGTCAGCTGGTCGATCAGCTCCGTCAGGTGGGTGTCGACCACCCCGCTGTTCTCGGCGAGCAGCACCGTGTACGTCGCGAACAGCTCCGGGTCGTCGCCCGCCTTGTGGCGCTTGGCCTCGAAGAGGGCCTCCAGCCAGGACTCCAGCTTGGAGGGGGCGGCCTCGCCCGGCGCCGAGGCGATTCCCTCCAGCATGACCACGCTCTTGGCGAGCCAGCGGTCCGTGACGGCCTCGCGCAGCGCCGCCTTCGAGGGGAAGTGCCGGTACACGCTGCCGTGGCTGACGCCCAGGGCGCGCGCCACGTCCACCACGGTCGCCTTGGTGGGGCCGAAGCGGCGCAGCACCTCCTCGGTGGTTTCGAGGATGCGCTCGGGGGTCAGGGGCTCGGCAGCAGCGGAGGGCATGGGTACGACCGTACCGTCAGCTCAGTGCTCGCTGTCGAGGTGGGCCATCTGCGCCGCCGGATACCGGTCGCCGGAAGCGGCCCCGGCGGGGACCGCGGCCTCGATGGCGGCCAGGTCGGCCCCGGTCAGCCCGACCTCCATCGCACCCAGCGCCTCGGCCAGCCGGTCCCGTCGGCGGGCGCCCACCAGCGGCACGATGTCGACGCCGCGGCGCGGGCCCTGGGCGAGCACCCAGGCGATCGCGATCTGGGCGACGCTCACCCCCTTCTCCCCGGCCACCTTGCGCAGGGCCTCGACCAGGTCGAGGTTGTGGTCCAGGTTCTCGCCCTGGAAGCGGGGGCTCATCCCGCGGAAGTCGCCGGGCGCCAGTGCGCGGTCGCGGCTGAAGTGCCCGCTGATCAGGCCCCGGGACAGCACCCCGTACGCCGTCACGCCTATGCCGAGCTCCCGGGCGGTCGGCAGGATCCGGTCCTCGATGCCGCGCGAGATCAGCGAGTACTCGATCTGGAGGTCCGAGATCGGGGCCACCGCCGCGGCCCGGCGCAGGGTGTCCGCGCCGACCTCGGAGAGGCCGATGTGCCGGACGTGCCCGGCCTGCACGGCCTCGGCGATGGCGCCGACGGTTTCCTCGATGGGGACGTCCGGGTCCACGCGGGCGATCCGGTAGATGTCGATGTGGTCCCGGCCGAGCCGCTGGAGCGAGTAGGCCAGGAAGTTCTTCACGGCCTCGGGCCGCCCGTCGTACCCGGTGAACCCGCCCTCGACGGTCCGCAGGGCGCCGAACTTGACGCTGGTCAGGGCCTGCTCGCGGGCCGCGGTGGGAGCGGTGCGCAGGGCTTCGTTGATCAGCAGCTCGTTGTGGCCCATGCCGTAGAAGTCGCCGGTGTCCAGGAGCGTGTTCATGCCCGCGGGGGCGGCTTCCAGGAAGGCGTGGATCGTCGCCAGGGACTCGGCCCGGTCGGCCCCGCCGTAGAGGGCGGACATGCCCATGCAGCCCAGCCCCAGGGGGAAGACGGACGGCCCGGTGGCTCCGAGCCGGCGGGCGGTGGTGGTGGAGGAGGCGGCGGGGGACGCGGAGGTGTTCTCGTGCGTGGTCATGGAACGAGAATGGCATGACGGCTGACAGATTTCAATATCTGTCACTCGTTGGGTCGACGGGACCCCGGGACGGCGCATCGGCAGGACGCCCGTCGAGGCGGCGGATCAGCCCGCCGGGGCGGGTCCCGGGGCCGGGGGCATCCCGCCGTCCCTGCGGGGACCGGGAGCCTGCCCCGTCTGGGCGGAGGCGGCGGGGGCGGGCGGCGACGGTTCGAGCGCCCGGGCCGTGCGCAGCGCGGTGGCACGGGCCCACGGGCCGGTGGTGACGGCGCCCACGACGAGCACCAGGAACGCGCAGCCGGTGATGATCCACCAGGCGGGCCGGGCCGCCGTCGCGAAGTCCGCCCCGCCCGCCGTCCCGGCGGCCAGCACCGCTCCTATGACGGCCACGCCGAGCGCCCCGCCGGTCTGCCGGCTGGTGGAGGCCACCGCGGCCGCCACCCCCGCCTGGCTGCGCGGCATCCCGGACAGCGCCGTGTTGGTGATCGGGGCGTTGACCAGCCCGAAGCCGATGCCGAAGAGCACGTACCCGGTGAACATCAGCGGCGTGGAGGTCTCCGCCGAGAACGCCGCGAAGAGCACCCCGCTGGCCCCCATGGCCACCCCGGACACCAGCAGCGACGGCCGGGGCCCGTGGTTGGCGACCAGCCGTCCCGAGACCGGCGCGCACAGGAAGGCGAAGAGGGCCATCGGCAGCATGTGCAGCCCCGCGTCCAGGGCGTTCAGCCCCCGCACCTCCTGGAGGTAGAGGGTGGTCAGGAAGAGGAACCCGGAGAGCGAGGCGAAGGTACTCACCGCGATCACGGTCGCCCCGCTGAAGGGGGCGCTGCGGAAGAACCGGGGGTCGATCAGCGGGTCGGTCCGCCGGCGCTCGTAGAACAGGAGCCCGCCCAGCGCGGCGGCCGCGCCCAGCGCGCACCCGAGGATCGGCGGCGAGCTCCAGCCCTGGGCCGGCGCCTCGATGATCGCGTACGTCATCCCGCCCAGCAGCACCACGACCAGCAGCTGCCCCACCGGATCCGGCCGGCGCGGACGCTCGGACCGGGACTCCGGCACGAAGCGCAGGGTCAGCGCCAGGGCGACCAGCCCGACGGGGAGGTTGACCCAGAAGATGGACCGCCAGCCCACCGAGTCCACCAGCAGGCCGCCGACCAGCGGTCCGGCGGCCATGGAGATGCCGACCACCGCACCCCAGACGCCGATGGCGCGGGCGCGCTCCTTGGGGTCGGTGAAGGTGTTGGTGATGATCGACATGGCGACGGGGTTGAGCATCGCCCCGCCGACGGCCTGGACCATCCGGAAGGCGATGAGCCAGTGGAGGCCGGGCGCCAGGGAGCACAGCACCGACCCCGCCGTGAACAGCACCAGCCCCCAGGCGAAGACCTTGCGCCGCCCGATCCGGTCCGCGGTTGACCCGGCCAGTATCAGCAGCGAGGCGATGACCAGCGTGTAGGCGTCGATGGTCCACTGCATCCCCGAGACCGAGGCGTCGAACTCGCGGCGCATCGCCGGCAGGGCCACGTTCAGGACGGTGTTGTCCAGGCTGACGATCAGCAGGCTCATGCAGCAGACCGCCAGGACGAGCAGGCGGTGCCGGCGGCCCGCGTGATCCACGCCACTCATGTGATGCATACCGCCGATCGTACGAATAAGTAGGCAACGGCGCTGCGGGACAATGGGGGGATGACCACGCTCCCCGCCCCCCTCGCGATCGGCCCGCACACCGTGCAGCCCCCGGTGGTGCTCGCGCCGATGGCCGGCATCACCAACGCCCCCTTCCGGACCCTCTGCCGCGAGTTCTCGGGCGGCAAGGGGCTGTTCGTGAGCGAGATGATCACGACCCGCGCCCTGGTCGAGCGCAACGAGAAGACCATGCAGCTGATCCACTTCGACGAGACCGAAAAGCCGCGGTCGATTCAGCTGTACGGGGTGGACCCCGTGACGGTCGGCAAGGCGGTTCGCATGATCGTCGAGGAGGACCGCGCCGACCACATCGACCTCAACTTCGGCTGCCCGGTCCCCAAGGTGACCCGCAAGGGCGGCGGCTCCGCCCTGCCCTACAAGCGCCACCTGCTGCGCGCCATCCTCCGCGAGGCCGTCGCGGGCGCCGGCGACCTGCCGGTGACCATGAAGATGCGCAAGGGCATCGACGACGACCACCTCACCTACCTCGACGCCGGCCGGATCGCCGTCGAGGAGGGCGTGACCGCCATCGCCCTGCACGGCCGCACCACCGCCCAGCACTACGGCGGCACCGCCGACTGGGAGGCCATCGCCCGCCTCAAGGAGCACGTGCCGGAGATCCCGGTGCTCGGCAACGGCGACATCTGGTGCGCCGAGGACGCGCTGCGCATGGTCCGCGAGACCGGCTGCGACGGCGTGGTCGTGGGGCGCGGCTGCCTGGGCCGGCCCTGGCTCTTCAACGACCTGGTCGCGGCGTTCGAGGGCCGTCCCGAGGACTTCCACAAGCCGGTGCTGCGCGAGGTCAAGCGCACCATGCTGCGCCACGCGCAGCTGCTGGGGGAGTGGATCGGCGACGAGGCCCGCGGGGTGATCGACTTCCGTAAGCACGTGGCCTGGTACCTCAAGGGGTTCTCGGTCGGGTCCGAGATGCGCGGGAAGCTGGCGGTCGTCTCGTCCCTGGCCGAGCTGGATGCTCATCTGAGCGAGCTCGACCTGGACCAGCCGTGGCCCGAGAGTGCGGACGGCCCGCGGGGCCGGACGTCCGGAAACAACCGGGTTGTCCTGCCGGACGGCTGGCTGAAGGATCCGTACGACTGCGCCGGTGTGAGTGAGGACGCCGAGCTGGACACGTCCGGAGGCTGACAAAACGCCCTGCGTGGCGCGTGATATACGCCACGCATGGGAGAGGTTTCGCTCAGATGAGCGCGTAAGTCACGGGTAAGACTTCCAAAGGGTGGCACTGGGTGCCACCCTTTGTGCGTTCAAGACTTGAACGCAAATGTATCGATGATCGCTCATCCGAGCGGGATCAAGCCTTTCTGGGCCCCTCACCCTTCGGGATGTGAACGCTGTTCGGACGTTCTCATTACCGACCGGTTACTTTCGATACGGTGGCGCACGGGTGGTTACGGCCCCATGACCGCCAAGTGGACGTACCGATAAGCCTTCGATCTGGGTATGTTCCTGGCCGTCAGGGCAGCCACCCGAGTCCTCGAGGAGTCGAGACCCGTGTCGGAAAACAAAGATCAGAAGTTCGTCTACGACTTCACCGAGGGCAACCGGGACCTCAAGGACCTCCTCGGCGGCAAGGGGGCCAACCTCGCCGAGATGACCAACCTCGGTCTCCCGGTCCCCCCCGGCTTCACCATCACCACCGAGGCCTGCAAGGTCTACCTCGAGAGCGGCACGGCCCCGGCCGCGCTGCGCGACGAGGTCAGCGCGCACCTCGCCGCCCTCGAAGCGAAGATGGGCAAGAAGCTCGGCCAGTCGGACGACCCGCTCCTGGTCTCCGTGCGCTCCGGCGCCAAGTTCTCCATGCCCGGCATGATGGACACGGTCCTCAACATCGGCCTCTCCGACGAGTCCGTGGTCGGCCTCGCCGCCCAGGCCGACAACGAGCGCTTCGCGTGGGACTCCTACCGCCGCCTCATCCAGATGTTCGGCAAGACCGTCCTGGACGTCGAGGGCGAGCTCTTCGAGGACGCCCTGGACGCGGCCAAGGCCGCCAAGAAGGTCACCGTCGACACCGACCTCGACGCCGCCGACCTCAAGAAGCTGGTCAAGGCCTTCAAGAAGATCGTCGCGAAGGAGGCCGGCCGCGAGTTCCCGCAGGACGCCCGCGAGCAGCTCGACCTCGCCGTCGAGGCCGTCTTCAACTCCTGGAACACCGACCGCGCCAAGCTCTACCGCCGCCAGGAGCGCATCCCGAGCGACCTGGGCACCGCGGTCAACATCTGCTCGATGGTCTTCGGCAACCTCGGCCCCGACTCCGGCACCGGCGTCGCCTTCACCCGCGACCCCGCCAGCGGCCACGCCGGCGTCTACGGCGACTACCTGCAGAACGCCCAGGGCGAGGACGTCGTCGCGGGCATCCGCAACACCGTCCCGCTCGCGGACCTGGAGGCCATCGACAAGGCCTCGTACGACCAGCTCATGGCGATCATGACGAAGCTGGAGACCCACTACAAGGATCTCTGCGACATCGAGTTCACCATCGAGCGCGGCCAGCTGTGGATGCTCCAGACCCGCGTCGGCAAGCGCACCGCCGGCGCCGCCTTCCGCATCGCCACCCAGCTCGTGGACCAGGGCCTGATCAGCGAGGCAGAGGCCCTCCAGCGCGTCACCGGCCACCAGCTGGCGCAGCTGATGTTCCCGCGCTTCGACGAGGACGCCAAGACCACCCTCCTGGGCCGCGGCATCGCCGCCTCCCCGGGCGCGGCGGTCGGCAAGGCCGTCTTCGACTCCTACACGGCCGTCAAGTGGTCCCGCTCCGGCGAGAAGGTCATCCTGATCCGCCGCGAGACCAACCCCGACGACCTCGACGGCATGATCGCCTCCGAGGGCATCCTGACCTCGCGCGGCGGCAAGACCTCGCACGCCGCCGTCGTCGCCCGCGGCATGGGCAAGACCTGCGTCTGCGGCGCCGAGGACCTCGACGTCGACACCAAGCGCCGCCGGATGACGGTCGGCGGGCAGGTCATCGAAGAGGGCGACGTCGTCTCCATCGACGGCTCGACCGGCAAGGTCTACCTCGGCGAGGTGCCCGTCGTACCGTCCCCGGTCGTCGAGTACTTCGAGGGCCGCATGCACGCCGGTGCCGACGACGCCGACGAGCTCGTCGGCGCCGTGCACCGGATCATGGCCTACGCGGACCGCGTCCGCCGCCTGCGGGTGCGCGCCAACGCCGACAACGCCGAGGACGCGTTGCGCGCCCGCCGCTTCGGCGCCCAGGGCATCGGCCTGTGCCGCACCGAGCACATGTTCCTCGGCGAGCGCCGCGAGATGGTCGAGCGCCTGATCCTCGCGGACACCGACTCGGAGCGCGAGGAGGCACTCAGTGCCCTCCTGCCGCTGCAGAAGAAGGACTTCGTCGAGCTGTTCGAGGCGATGGACGGCCTGCCCGTCACCGTCCGCCTCCTGGACCCGCCGCTGCACGAGTTCCTGCCCGACATCACCGAGCTGTCGGTGCGCGTCGCCCTCGCCGAGTCCCGCCAGGACGCCAACGAGAACGACCTGCGCCTGCTCCAGGCCGTGCACAAGCTGCACGAGCAGAACCCGATGCTGGGTCTGCGCGGCGTCCGCCTGGGCCTGGTCATCCCCGGTCTGTTCGCCATGCAGGTCCGGGCGATCGCCGAGGCCGCCGCCGAGCGCAAGAACGCCAAGGGCGACCCGCGCGCCGAGATCATGGTCCCGCTCGTGGGCACCGTGCAGGAGCTGGAGATCGTCCGCGAGGAGGCCGACGCGATCATCGCCGAGGTCGAGGCCGCCACCGGCACCAGCCTCAAGCTGTCGGTCGGCACGATGATCGAGCTGCCGCGCGCCGCGCTGACCGCCGCCCAGATCGCCGAGGCCGCGCAGTTCTTCTCCTTCGGCACGAACGACCTGACCCAGACGGTGTGGGGCTTCTCCCGCGACGACGTCGAGGCCAGCTTCTTCACCGCCTACCTGGAGAAGGGCATCTTCGGGGTCTCGCCCTTCGAGACCATCGACAAGGACGGCGTCGGCTCGCTCGTGCGCCACGCGGTGAAGCAGGGCCGGGCCACCCGCCCCGACCTCAAGCTCGGCGTCTGCGGCGAGCACGGCGGCGACCCGGAGTCCGTGCACTTCTTCCACGAGGTCGGCCTCGACTACGTCTCCTGCTCGCCGTTCCGGATCCCGGTGGCGCGCCTGGAGGCCGGCCGTGCCGCCGCCGAGGCCAAGGGCTCCGACAGCCGCTGAGCCCGGCCCCACCGACAGCGCCCGCCCCCGGTTCCCTGACTGCCGGGGGCGGGCGCTTCCATCTATTCGGAAGCCCTCCGGAAGCCCCCGGAAGCCCCGTGATGCCCCGTGCGCCTCACCCGGACCGGGTTTCGCGAATATTCAACGAAGTCATTACGGCGCCAGGCGGCGGACGGATCCCCACCCGTCCGCCGCCTGCCGCCTATCCGCCAGGCACGTCGGCGCTTCCCGGTGCGACCGACCGCCAGGCCCCGCAAAGCCCCCCACGGCCTTCACGGAGCGTTTCGGTCGCGCCGGAGTGTGCCTGGCGGAGTACAGGATTTCGCTTGTCACGCCCCTGCCGAAAGGGGTTTCAACTGTGGCCGAAAGGGCGTGGTGACCACGTGTGACGGCATGCATACTCATGGGGCGGGGGGATTGCGGTTGCACAGGTGGGGGTTCGGTGCTGCGTATCCATTTCACTGGAGTGGACCTGGCACGCGTACGGATGGCAGGGCGTCCCGATGCGTTGTGGGAAACGATTCTTAGTTTTCATCGCTTAAGAGACCGGCGTGACGCCCGGCTGTTCGGCGAATGGCGTACGGAAGCCCGGAGCCGGTTGAATGGTGAAACAAGGCTGCTGAGCGCGCTGATACCGGCTCGCGGCTATTTCCCCGATTTCCTGACCCCGTCCGAGGGCCAGTACGGGTGGGACGTCGGCCTCGACGCCCTGCGCGGCCTCCACGCGGACCGGCTGCGCCACGAGCTGTCCCTCGTGGGCGCGGGCGCCGCCGCGGGCTTCGGGGCGGCCTTCGGGACCCCGCCGCCGACCCGTCTGCGGGAGTTCATGGACGGCGGCACCAAGCACCTGCCCCGGCTGCTGGGCGAGCTGCGCGGCTACCACCGGGCGGCCGTGGAACCGTACTGGACCCACATCCAGGCCCAGATCGAGGCGGAGCGGGCCGCGCGCGGCCGCGCCCTCCTCGACGGGGGCGCCGACGAGCTGCTCGCGTCGCTGCCGCCGATGCTGCGCTGGCGGGCCCCGGTGCTCGAATGCGAGTACCCGGTGGACCGGGACGTACGGCTGCGGGGGCGCGGGCTGCTGCTCCAGCCGTCCTTCTTCTGCCGGCGCACCGCGGTGACCCTCCACGACCCGGAGCTGCCGCCCGTGCTGGTCTATCCGGCGGCCGCCCAGCTGGCCTCCGCCGGAGCCGGCGGGGAGGCCGCACGGCCGGCCGAGGAGCAGCGCCAGCGCACCCTGGGCAAGCTGGTGGGCCACACCCGCTCGGTGGTGCTGCGGGCCATCGGCGACGGGGCCACCACCAGCGAACTCGCCCGCCGGGCCGGGGTCTCCCTGGCCTCGGCGAGCCAGCACGCCTGCGTGATGCGCGAGGCGGGCCTGGTGACCACCCTGCGCCACGGCAACGCCGTCCTGCACACGGTGACCCCGCTGGGCGCGGCCCTCCTCAAGGGCGGCGCGGTGGTCTCCTGAAGGATCGGTTCACCAGGGCGGCGGCCCCTCCGGCCGCCGCCCTGGAACCGGCTCTGACCTGCGGTTTCCCGGACCGCTGAAAAAGGTCGAAGAAAATCCCGCGCAGGGCGATGAGTTCCCGCGCCGGCCCCGGTCTACCCCTCGACAGCAACGAACGGAGCACGCGCACCGCGCGCCGGGCCCCACCAGAGAGAAGAGACACCGGGATGTCCTCCACCATGATCTTCGTCAACCTGCCCGTCAGCGACCTGGAGGCCACGAAGGCGTTCTGGGGCAAGCTGGGCTACTCCTTCAACGCCCAGTTCACCGACGAGAACTGCGCCGCCATGCCCATCACCGACAGCATCGTCGCGATGTTCCTGACCGAGGCCCGCTACAAGGACTTCACCCACAAGGCCGTCGCGGACGCGCGCACCACCTCCGAGGTGCTGCTCTGCCTCAGCGCCGAGAGCCGCGCCGCGGTGGACGAGCAGGTCGACGGGGCCCTGGCGGCCGGGGCCACCGAGCCCCGCCCCGCCCAGGACCACGGTGTGATGTACGGCCGGGCCTTCGACGACCTCGACGGCCACACCTGGGAGATCATGTGGATGGACCCGGCCGTGGTCCAGGGCTGATCCTCCGCCCTACGAGGTCGCGGCGGTCCGCACCGGGTACGTCCGGACCGCCACCTCCTCGTCGTCCAGGCAGCGCCCCGACTCCAGGTCGAAGCGCTGCTTCAGCAGCGGCGAGGCCACGAACGCCCGGCCCGCCGCCCACCCCACCAGCCCGCGCGACAGCACCTGCGCGCCGGTGAAGGGGTCCTGGTTGCCGATCGCGTACGGGCGCCCGGTGCGGTCGACGAACACCGCGGCCTGGGAGCCGTCCGGGAGCAGGGCCGCGACCCCGCGGCCCGGGGTGAGCGAGGACAGCTCGCAGACCGTCAGCCAGCCCTCGGCCACGCGCAGTTCGACCGTCATCGGACAGGACCTCCCATGGTCAGGACGGCCAGGTCGGGCTTGACCTGGTCGCGCTCGGGGACGAACCGCACGGTCGGGTCCGGGGCGCCGGGCGCGTTCACGAAGGACACGAACCGCCGCAGCCGTTCCGGGTCCCGGAGCGTCTCGGCCCATTCGTCGCGGTAGTGCGCCACGTGCTCGGCCATCAGCGACTCGAGTTCCGCGCAGAGCCCGAGCGAGTCGTGCACCACCACGTCCCTCAGGTGGTCCAGGCCCCCCTCCAGCCGCTCCAGCCAGGTCGAGGTCCGCTCCAGCCGGTCGGCGGTGCGGATGTAGAACATGAGGAACCGGTCGATGAGCCGCACCAGTTCGGCATCCGAGAGGTCCTGCGCGAGCAGGTCCGCGTGGCGCGGGACGGCGCCGCCGTTGCCGCCGATGTAGAGGTTCCAGCCGTTGGCCGTCGCGATGACGCCGAAGTCCTTGCTCTGCGCCTCCGCGCACTCGCGGGTGCAGCCGGACACCGCCGACTTCAGCTTGTGCGGGGCGCGCAGGCCCCGGTAGCGCAGCTCCAGGTCGATGGCCATCCGCACGCTGTCCTGGACGCCGTAGCGGCACCAGGTCTGCCCCACGCAGGACTTTACCGTCCGCAGGGCCTTCCCGTACGCGTGCCCGGACTCGAAGCCGGCGTCGACCAGCCGGGCCCAGATCCCCGGCAGCTGGTCCACGCGCGCGCCGAACAGGTCGATGCGCTGACCGCCGGTGATCTTCGTGTAGAGGCCGAAGTCGCGGGCCACCTCGCCGATCACGATCAGCTTCTCCGGGGTGATCTCGCCCCCCGGGATGCGCGGGACGACCGAGTACGAGCCGTTGCGCTGGAGGTTCGCCAGGAAGTGGTCGTTGGTGTCCTGGAGGGCGGCCTGCTCCCCGTCGAGCACGTAGCCGCTGGCGCCCACGGAGGGGGCGAGGGAGGCGATGACCGAGCCGACGGCGGGCTTGCAGACCTCGCAGCCCTCGCCGCCCCGGGCCTGCGGCCGGCCGTGCCCGTCGAGGAGCTCCCGGAAGGAGGTGAGGCGCCGGGTCCGGACGATCTCGTACAGCTCCGCCCGGGTGTACGCGAAGCAGCCGCACAGCCCCGGGTCGGCGGCGGGCGGCAGCAGCTGCCCGATCACCTTGAGGCAGCCGCCGCAGCCGGTCCCGGCCTTGGTGCACTTCTTGACCTCGGGCAGGGTCGAGCAGGCGGTGATGGCCTTCTTGGTGACGTTGTGGCAGGAGCAGATCACGGCGGTGTCGGGCAGCGCGGACGGGCCGAGCTGGGCGGCGGGGCCGAGTCCGGCGGGCAGCACCAGCTGCTCGGGGGCGACGGGCGGGACGCTGCCGGTGAGCGGGCGCAGCAGCCCGTAGGCGTCGGCGTCGCCGACCAGCACCCCGCCGAGCAGGACCCCTTCGGAGGACATGACGAGCCTCTTGTAGATCCCGGAGCGGGAGTCGGACCAGACGACGTCCAGGCTGCCCTCGGCGGCGCCGTGTGCGTCGCCGAAGGAGGCCACGTCCACGCCGAGCAGCTTGAGCTTGGTGGACAGGTCGGCCCCGGTGAACTCCCGTTCGCGGCCCAGCAGGTCCTCGGCGGCGGTCTCCGCCATCTCGTAGCCGGGCGCGACCAGTCCGTAGACCCGGCCGTCCACGGCCTGCGCGCACTCGCCGATCGCGTACACGCGCGGGTCGGAGGTGCGGCAGCGGGCGTCGACGCGGATCCCGCCGCGCTCGCCGACGGCCAGGCCGCAGTCACGGCCGAGCTGGTCGCGGGGGCGGACCCCGGCGGAGAAGACGACGAGCTCGGTGTCGACCACGGACCCGTCGGACAGGCTCATTCCGGTGACGGAGCCGTCCGCGCCGGTCAGCACCGCCTGGGTGCCGACGCCGGTGTGGACGGTCAGGCCCATGCCCTCGATGGTGCGCAGCAGGGCCGCGCCGCCGCCCTCGTCCACCTGGACGGGCATCAGCCGGGGGGCGAACTCCACGATGCGGGTGGCGAGTCCGAGGCCCTGGAGGGCGCCGGCGGCCTCCAGCCCGAGGAGCCCGCCGCCGACCACGGCGCCGCTGGACCGGGTCTTCGCGTACTCCTCGATCGCGAGGAGGTCCTCGATGGTGCGGTACACGAAGCAGCCCGGGGCGTCCTTGCCGGGGACGGGCGGGACGAAGGGGTGGCTGCCGGTCGCCAGGACGAGCACGTCGTACGGGAAGACGCGCCCGGAGCGCGAGGTGACGGTGCGGGCCTCGCGGTCGACGGCCTCGGCGGGGTCGTCCAGGTGCAGCTCGATGCCGTGCTCCTCCAGGAAGCCGGCCGGGGTGAGGGAGAGCTCCTCGGGGCTGGTGCCGGAGAAGTACGAGGTGAGGTGCACCCGGTCGTAGGCGGGCCGGGGCTCCTCGCAGAGCACGGTGACGCGGTGCGTGGCGGTGGCCCCGCGCTCGGCGAGCGCCTCCAGGTAGCGCTGGCCGACCATGCCGTGCCCGATGAGCACGATCGCGGGCAGGGGCTCGGTCATGTCAGTGGCCTCCGTCGTCGGTGAGCAGGTGGAACATGTCGTGCGGTGCGCCCAGGGACTCGTCGCCCTCCCAGGTGCGGGCCAGGGCCCCCACGGTGGAGAGCTCGCCGAGCAGGACCCCGCCGACGAGCCGGTCGCCGCGCAGGACGACCTTGCGGTAGGTGCGGCGGGTGGCGTCGGCGAGGCGGACCACGTCGTCGCCGGGGAGCGGGGTGGGGTCGCCGAAGGCGGCGAGGTCGAGGGGGCGGTCGGCGCCGCCGAGGGTGAGCCGGGTCAGGGCGCGGGTGCCGGTGTAGTCGGTGGGGGAGCCGCCGAGGGTGGCGGCGAGGGCGTCGGCCTGCTCCAGGGCGGGCCCGGCCAGACCGTAGAGCCGGCCGGCGTGCTCGGCACAGTCGCCGATGGCGTGGACGCAGGGGTCGCCGGTGCGCAGCCGGTCGTCGACCACGACGCCCTTGCGGACCTCCAGCCCGGCGGCCCGGGCGAGTCCGGTGCGGGGGCGCACGCCGCAGGCGAGGACGACGAGGTCGGCGCCGAGCCGGTAGCCGTCGGCGAGCTCGACCCCGGTGACGACCCTGCGGTGGGCCGCGCCGGGCGGGGCGGGGGAGGGACGAGACGGCACGCCGGTCGTGGCCAGGCCCCTGACGCGGCACTCGGTGTGGATCTCCACGCCGAGGGAGGCCAGGTGGGCGTGGAGCAGCGCCGAGGCGTCGGCGTCGAGCTGCCGCTCCATCAGGCGCTCGGCCTGCTGGGCGAGGACCACCTGGGCGCCCCGGGCGGCCAGCGCGCGGGCCGCGGAGACGCCGAGGAGCCCGCCGCCGATCACCACGGCGCGCACGCCCGGACGGACGGCCGCCCCGAGGGCGAGGCAGTCGTCCATGGTGCGGAACGCGTGCACCCCCTCGGGGAGTTCCCCGCCGCCGGGCGGGAACAGCCCGCGCAGCGGCGGCAGGACCGGGTTCGAGCCGGTGGCCAGTACGAGGGCGTCGTACTCCGCGGCCGTGCCGTCGTCGCAGTGCACCCGCCGTGCGGCGCGGTCGATCCGCACCGCGCGCACCCCGCGCCGCAGCACCGGGCCCGGGTCCGGGAGGGCGGCCACGTCGGGGGCGTACCGCCCGGCCAGCACCTCCGCCAGCAGGACCCGGTTGTAGGGGGCGCGGGACTCCTCGCCGAGGACGGTCACGGCGGCGGCCGGTCCCAGCCGAGCGGCGAGCCGCAGGCCCGCCAGGCCGCCGCCGATCACCACCACACGCTGTTCCGAGGTCATGGAACGAGCGTGCGGGGCGGCTGTTTCCCCGTGGCATCGCTCCTGTTACCCGGACGGAACGCCGGCCTCAGCGCCCGCGGGGGCGGCCGGTGAGGCTTGTGCCCACCGCCGGGCGCGAGCCGTGAACCTCAAGCTTCGCGCAACTTTCCGGGGATCGATGGGACATGCACGGATCCGCTCCCTAGGGTCGGGTCCGTGCCTGACATATCAACGACCATGATCATCGTGCTGTGTGCGGCCGCCGCTGCGGCCGGCTGGATCGACGCGGTGGTGGGCGGCGGCGGACTGCTGCTCCTGCCGGCCCTGCTGCTCGGCCTGCCGCACGCCCAGCCCGCCGCCGTCCTGGGGACCAACAAGGCGGTGGCCATCGTCGGCACGGCCGGAGCGGCCGTCACCTACGCGCGCAAGACCCCCGTGGACGTGAAGCTCGCCGTCCGGATCGGCCTGGCCGCGCTGGCGGGCTCGATGGGCGGGGCCGCACTCGCCGGCGGCATCAGCAAGGACACCATGCGGCCGCTGATCATGGGCGTGCTGGTGGTGGTCGCCGCCGTCGTGATCTTCAAGCCGGGATTCGGCGCCGCCCCCTCCGCCTCGCCGGTCTCCCGGAAGCGGGTGCTGCTCACCATCGCCCTCGCCGGCCTGGGCATCGGCTTCTACGACGGCCTCATCGGACCCGGCACCGGAACGTTCCTGGTGCTGGCCCTCACCGCCCTGCTCCACCTCGACCTGGTCACCGCCTCCGCCACCGCGAAGATCGTCAACTGCTGCACCAACGCGGGCGCGCTCGCGATGTTCGCCTACCAGGGGATGGTCTTCTGGCAGCTGGCCGCGCTGATGGCCGTGTTCAACCTGGCCGGCGGCATGGTCGGGGCGCGGATGGCCCTCAAGAAGGGCAGCGGCTTCGTCCGGGGCGTGCTGCTGACCGTGGTCGGCGCGCTGGTGGTCAAGCTCGGCCTGGAGCAGTGGGGCTGAGCGGGCGCGGGACCCGTGGGCCCCGCACCCGCCGGGATCCGGAAGGGACGGCCGGGGGGTCAGCCGCGCGGGGCGCGCCGCATCACCCACAGGGTCGGCCCGCCGCCGGGCAGCTGCGCCTCGCCGAGCACGGTGAAGCCGAAGTGCTCGTAGAACGGCAGGTTGGACTCCTTGGAGGACTCCAGGTAGACGGGCAGGCCCGCCGCGTCGGCCCGGGCCAGGCCGGAGCGCAGCAGCGCGGCCCCGTGCCCCTGGCCCTGGCCGGCCGGGTCGGCGCCGACCACGGCCAGGTACCAGTGCTCCTCCGGCGGCGCGTGCTCGGCGGCCGCCTCGACGGCCTCGCGGAACAGCGGGGCCGTGTCGCCGAGGATGTCCGTCAGCTCGGCGATGGTCTCCGCGTCCGGGACGGCCTTGGCCTGCGCCTCCGGCGCCACCCAGAAGGAGGCGGCCAGGTCGGTGCGCTCGCAGAAGCCGTGGCGGCCGTACTGCCGGGTGAAGATCGTCGAGAAGTAGCGGGTCAGGCCCTCCTCGCGGGTGGTCTCGTCGGGGAAGAACCAGCACATCATCGGGTCGTCGGCGAAGGCGAGGGCCAGGGTCCGGCCGAGGTCCGCGGCGTCGTCGATCGTGGCTGTCCTGGGCGTGTTCGTTGTCGACATAAGGGTCATTCTGCAAGTTGATGATCTTGGTCCGGGAGGCGGGGTGCCCGGATCAGTAGGTCCCGGTGAGGTGCGCGAAGACGACCACGTTGCCCTGGTAGCCGGTGCGCGGCGAGAAGCCCCCGCCGCAGGTGATCACCCGCAGCTCGGCGCGCGGCGAAGGGCCGTACACGCGCCGGTCGGGGAAGGACTTCGCGTCGTAGACCGCGACCGCGTGGACCGTGAACACCGCCGTGCGCCCGTCCGCGCGGGCGACCTCGATGACGGCCCCCCGGTGGAGCGCGCCCAGGTGGTAGAAGACCGCCGGGCCGCTCGCGTTGTCGACGTGGCCCGCGACCACGGCGGTGCCGGTCGCGCCCGGGGTGGTCCCGTCGCGGTACCAGCCCGCGAGGTCGCCGCGGGCGGGCGGCGGCACTTCGAGGCTGCCGTCGCGTTCCAGGCCGAGCCCGGTGAGCGGGGCGTCCACGTGGATGGCCGGGATCCGGATCCGGGTCGGCGGAGAGCCGGGGAGCGGGTCGATGCTCCCGGGGTAGACGGCCTGCGCGCTCAGGGCGTCGGCGGGGGAGGGGAGCGGCGGCCGGACGGTCTCGTTCGACCCGGTGGTGATGAGCCATACGCCGATGCAGGCGGCCACCGCGACCAGCCCGGCCCGCCCGCGCCGGGCCGCCGGCCCGGGGGGCGCCCCGCGACCGCGGCCCGCGCCCCGGCCGCCGCCGTCGCCGGTGCCCCGGCCGTGCTCGTGGCCCGCGCCCCGGCCTGTGCCCGTGCCCGTGCCCCGGCCTGTGCCTGCGCCTGCGCCTGTGTCCCGGCCTGCGCCCCAGCCTGTGTCTGTGCCCGTGTCCCAGCCCGCGCCTGTGCCTGCGCCTGTGCCCGTGTCCCGGCCCGCGCCTGCGCCCCGGCCTGTGCCTGCGCCTGTGCCCGTGTCCCGGCCCGGGCCGGTCCCCGTGTCCGCGGTGGGCCCGGGGCGGCGGCCGCGCGTGCGCGCGAGCTCCCCGAGGTCACGGATGCCCCGGAAGCCCGGGAAGCCGCCGGCCATGCCTCGTACCCCCTCGCCTCGCCGTGGACAGGAGTGGCCGTCGCCCGGCCCCGCGAACGGGGGGGACCTCGCGGGGCGGGCGACGGGGGGCGGTACCGGTCGGACCGCGGCCGCAGCCGCGGTGGGCGCCCGTCAGCTCCGCGTGCCGCTCGCCCGGCGACGCAGGAGCCAGGTACCGCCGGCGGCGGCCGCGGCCAGCACTGCCGCTCCCGCCGCGATCTTGGCCGGGTCCGTGGCGGTGGACGTGCCACCGCCCACCCCGGTGCGCACGTGCCCCTGGGGGCCGTGCGCGGTGACGACCAGGTCGCCGGTGGCGAACTTGCCGTCGGCGCAGGTGGCGCCGATGCCGTACGTGCCGGGCCGCAGGTCGCGGGCGACCTGGAACTGGCCCGCCACCACCTCCTTGTGGGTGCCCGGGGTCAGCTTGAAGCGGCCCCCGCCCACCGTGGTGGCGTCACCCTCGGCATGCCCGCCCGGGCCGCAGGCCTTGGTGTTCACGGTGACCGTGGTGCCCGGCAGCGCGGACTTCGGCCAGACCTCCAGCACGGCGAAGTCCCCCGGTGCGAAGGGCGGCATGCCGAGGTCCGCGGCGGCCACCGCTCCCGCGACCGGGCCCGCGAAGGCGGCGGCGGTCAGTGCGGCGGCGGTCAGCGCGTGGGCGGTCCTGCGGCGCATGGGTCACTCCAGGGGACACGGGGTCGTGTCTCGAGGAAAACCGGGGCGCCCGGAGACCGCCTGCTGACTCATCGTCAGATACCGCCCCGGCTGTCCTCCACGATCCCGTCCAGGCACGTCAGGGGCCCTGCGCGGCCATCCGTGCACCCCCACCCCGTCCGGGTGAAACACGGTCCGCTCGCCCCGGGAGCCTCCGGAGCGCGGCCGGGTTCCACCGGGTGCGGCGCGGCCTCCGGCGGAACGGCGGTCGGCGACCGCCGCACGGGCCGGGAACGGCGGTGCGTACGGTGGGGGTGCACGGGAAAGAGGAGCCTTCGGGCCCGGCCCGCGCAGGTCCGGTGTAGTCGGAGGAGGGGCTCGTGGCATCGGTCGATCGGCCGGGATCCGGCGGCGTCCTGCCGTTCTTCGTGTACGGGACGCTGCGGCCCGGGGAGGTCAACCACGACCTGTTCCTGCGCGGCCGCACCGCCGCCGAGGAGCCGGGCCGGCTGCCCGGCGCCGTGCTGTACGCGGGCCCGGGGTACCCGTACGCGGTGGAGCGGCCCGGCTCGGTGATCGCCGGGGAGCTGATCACCCCGGCCGCGGACGCGTACGCGGAGCTGCTGGACGCGCTGGACCTGCTGGAGGAGTACGCCGGGCCGGACTGCCCGGGGAACGTCTACGACCGGGTGGCGCGCGACGCCGTCCGGCCCGACGGGAGCCGGGTGCGGGCCTGGGTGTACCTGGCGGCCCCGCCGCTGGCCCGTCGGCTCGCCCGGTCGGGGACCGAGATACCGGGCGGGGACTGGCTGCGGCGGTAGGTCACAGTCCTTCCGCGCCGCGGTTGCGCAGGCGCTGGCCGTACTGCTGGAGGACCCACAGCTCCTGCTGGACCGCCGCGTGCTGCTCCGGCGGGGCCTGGGGGCCGAGGCGGGCCATCTGGCCCTGGATCTCGTGGACCCGGCGGTCCACGGCGCGCAGGCGGACCTGCACCAGCTGGACCCCCGCGTAGACCTCGTCCACGGTCTTGGCGTGGATGGCCTCCACCGCCAGCTCCGTCACCAGCGCGCGCACGGTGTCGTTCGGGGCCGCCTCGCGCACCCGCGCCAGGTAGTCCTCGGTGCCCTGGGCGGCGCCGCCCGCGTCCTGGATGGCCTGGCGGACCGCCGCGTACGGCGGGGCGGTGAACTCGTCGGCCCCGTACGCGTCGAACGCCGGGGAGACCAGGGCCGGCCGCTGGAGCGCCAGCTTGAGCAGCTCCCGCTCCGTGCGGTGCGCCGGGCTGCGCAGGTTCAGGGCGGGACCGCCCGGCTGCGCCGCGGCGGGCGCGGCCGGGGCCTCCTCGTAGCGGCGGCCGGACTGCTGCGGCTGCCGCCGGTCCGACTGCTGGCCGCGCTCGCGCGCCCAGCGGGCCTGCTGCGCGACGCGCTTGACCACGAACTGCTCGTCGCGGATGCCCAGCATGCCCGCCAGCTGCACCGCCGACTCGTGCTGGATCGCGATGTTCTTGATCCCGGCGACGACGGGAGCGGCCTCGTCCAGGGCCGCCGCCCGCCCCGCCGGGTTCTCCAGGTTGTGCCGGGACACGATGTGCCGCAGGGCGAACTCGAACAGCGGGGTGCGGGACTCCACCAGCCCGGAGACGGCCGCGTCGCCCTGCGCGAGCCGCAGGTCGCAGGGGTCCATCCCGCCCGGGGTGATCGCGATCGAGGTCTCCGCCGCGAACTTCTGGTCGTCCTCGAAGGCGCGCAGCGCGGCCTTCTGCCCGGCTGCGTCGCCGTCGAAGGTGAAGATCACCTCGGCGGTCGCGTTGTCCATCAGCAGCCGGCGCAGGATCTTGATGTGCTCCCCGCCGAAGGCGGTGCCACAGGTGGCGATGGCGGTGGTGACCCCGGCCAGGTGGCAGGCCATCACGTCGGTGTACCCCTCGACGACCACGGCCCGGGAGGTCTTCGCGATCTCCTTCTTGGCCAGGTCGATGCCGTACAGCACCTGGGACTTCTTGTAGATCGGCGTCTCGGGGGTGTTCAGGTACTTGGGGCCGTTGTCGTCCTCGCGCAGCTTGCGCGCGCCGAAGCCGACCACCTCGCCGCTGATGTCCCGGATCGGCCACATCAGGCGGCCGCGGAAGCGGTCGATGGGCTTGCCGCTGCGGCTGTCCTGGGCCAGCCCGGAGAGGATCAGCTCCTTGTCGCTGAAGCCCCGCCCGCGCAGGAACCGGGTCAGGTGGTCCCAGCCGGCCGGGCTGTAGCCCACGCCGAAGTGCCCGGCCGCCCCCTGGTCGAAGCCGCGCTCCGCCAGGAAGCGCCGGGCGATCTCGGCCTCGGCGCCGCCGAGCTGGTCGACGTAGAACTGGGCGGCGGCCTTGTGCGCCTCGACCAGGCGGATCCGCTCGCCGCGGCCGCTGGTGCCGGCGGTGTAGCCGCCCTCCTCGTAGCGCAGGGTGATGCCGGCCTGGCCGGCCAGCCGCTCGACCGCCTCCGAGAAGGAGAGGTGGTCGATCTTCATGATGAAGTCGAGGGTGTCCCCGCCGGCCTGGCAGCCGAAGCAGTGGTAGAGCCCCTTGCCCGGGCTGACCTGGAAGGACGGGGACTTCTCGTCGTGGAAGGGGCACAGGCCCTTGAGGTTGCCGCCGCCGGCGTTGCGCAGCTGGAGGTACTCGGAGACCACGGCGTCGATCGGGACCGCGTCCCGTACCGCCTTCACGTCGTCGTCGTTGATCCGTCCTGCCACCCGAGAATTCTACGGTGGGGCGGCGGCAAACCCGTCAGGCCCCCTCGGCCGGGACCAGGGAGTCGAGCGGAATGGACGGGTCCGCCAGCTTCTCGCGGTCCACCGGGGCCTTCGACCGGATCAGGTTCTGGATGTGCTCGGTGACGTCCCACACGTTCACGTTCATCCCGGCCAGCACCCGGCCCCCGGAGAGCCAGAAGGCGATGAACTCCCGCTTGCCCACGTCCCCGCGCACCAGCACCTGGTCGTAGCCGCCCGCCGGGGCGAACCCGGAGTACTCCAGGCCCACGTCGTACTGGTCGGAGAAGAAGTACGGCACCCGCTCGTACGAGACCTCCTGCCCCAGCATCGCCCGCGCGGCCGCCGGCCCGCCGTTGAGGGCGTTGGCCCAGTGCTCCACCCGCAGCCGGGTCCCCAGCCCCGGGTGCTGGGCGGCGGCCACGTCACCGACCGCGAAGACGTCCGGGTCGGAGGTGCGCAGCGAGGCGTCCACGGCGATCCCGCCGCCGTGCTCCCGGTCCACCAGGGCCAGCCCGGAGGTCTCGGCGAGCGCGGTGCGCGGCGCCGCCCCGATCGCGGCGAGCACGGCGTGCGCCGGGTGCTCCTCGCCGTCGTCCGTACGGGCGGCCAGCACCATGCCGTCCTGTCCGACGATCTCCGTCAGCGTCGCCCCGAAGTGGAAGCGCACCCCGTGCTCGGCGTGCAGGTCGGCGAAGAACTGGCCGACCTCCGGGCCGAGCACCGTGTGCAGCGGGGTGGGCAGCGGTTCGACCACGGTCACCTCGGCGCCGTAGGAGCGGGCCGCGGCCGCCACCTCCAGCCCGATCCAGCCCGCGCCAGCGATCAGCAGGTGCCCGTTGTCGCGGCCCAGGGAGGTCAGCGCCTTGCGCAGCAGGTCGGCGTGGGCGAGCCGGCGCAGGTGGTGCACCCCGGCCAGGCCGGTGCCCGGGATGTCCAGGCGGCGCGGCTCGGCCCCCGTCGCCAGGAGCAGCTTGTCGTAGTGCAGCAGGGTGCCGTCACCCAGGCGCACCGTCTTCGCCCCGCGGTCCAGGTGCACGGCGGGCTGGCCCAGGTGCAGCTCGATGTCGGCGCCCGCGTACCAGGACGGCTCGTGCACGAAGACGCTGTCGCGCTCCTCCTTGCCGAGCAGGTAGCCCTTGGACAGCGGGGGCCGCTCGTAGGGATGGTCGCGCTCGTCGCCGATCAGGATCACCCGGCCGGTGAACCCCTCCGACCTCAGCGTCTCGGCGGCCTTCGCCCCGGCCAGCCCCGCGCCGACGATGATGAACGTCTGGTGTGCGTCGACCACCTGATGCCTCCTCATAACCTCTCCGCCATGTGCGGCCACATGCGAGCGTCCCGCACCGAGCCTGCCCCGTGAAGGGGGAATGGCCCGATCGGCTCACCCTTCGGCGCGCCGCCCGCGACGGGTGAGACGGGCGTGCAGGGACCGGGCGGAAGCGTCGGTGAGGCAGGCGATCTGGTCGATGACCGCGCGCTTGCGGGCCTTGTCGTCCGGCGCCGCGTCGAAGATCGCCCGGAACTGCGGGTCGAGTCCCTCCGGCGCGCGGGCGCTGAGCGCCTCGGCGAGTTCGGCCAGGACGATGCGCTGGTCGGCCCGCAGCCGCTCCTGCTCGTCGCGCTGCATCACGTACAGGTCGGCGACCGCCTTCAGGACGGCGCACTCGTTGCGCGCCCGGCGCGGCACCACCAGCTCCGCCGCGTACCGGGTCAGCGGGCCGGGACCGTACGCCTCGCGGGTGGCGCTCTCGGCGGCCAGGCAGAACCGGCCGATCAGCTGGCTGGTGGCGTCCTTCAGGCGGGCCTGCGCCACGGCCGAGCCGTCGTAGCCGTGCGGCCACCACTCCTGCTCCATCAGCCGGTCCAGCGCCTCGCGCAGCTCCTCGGGCCCGGTGTCGGCGGGCACGTACCGGCCGATGGCGACCTGCCAGATGGCGGCGCGCTCGGGCTCGGCGAACAGCAGGTTGGGGTCGAGGTGCCCGGCGTGCAGACCGTCCTCGAAGTCGTGCACCGAGTACGCGACGTCGTCCGACCAGTCCATCACCTGGGCCTCGAAGCACTTGCGGTCGGCGGGCGCGCCGCTCCGCAGCCAGTCGAAGACCGGCAGGTCGTCCTTGTACGCCCCGAACTTGACCGAGCCGGGGTCGGTGGGGTGCCCGCCGCGGGCCCAGGGGTACTTGGTGGCGGCGTCCAGGCAGGCCCGGGTCAGATTGAGGCCGACGCTCACGGGATCGCCCGTGGCCGGGTCGGGCACGAACCGCTTGGGCTCCAGCCGGGTGAGCAGGCGCAGCGATTGCGCGTTGCCCTCGAAGCCGCCGCAGTCCTTCGCGAACTCGTTGAGGGCCTCCTCGCCGTTGTGGCCGAACGGAGGGTGGCCCATGTCGTGCGAGAGGCAGGCCGCCTCGACCAGGTCGGGGTCGCAGCCGAGGGCCGCGCCGAGCTCCCGGCCGACCTGCGCGCACTCCAGCGAGTGGGTCAGCCGGGTGCGCGGGCTCGCGTCCCAGTCGTAGGAGCGGGTGCCCGGGGTGACCACCTGGGTCTTCCCCGCGAGGCGGCGCAGCGCGGCCGAGTGCAGCACGCGGGCGCGGTCGCGCTGGAAGGCGGTCCGTCCGGGCCGCTTGTCGGGCTCGGGGGCCCACCGCTCGGTGGCGGAGGGGTCGTAGGAGTCGTACGCGGGGGTGTGCGCGGTGCCTTCCATGGTTCAGACGGTAACCGGAGACACCGACAATCCGAGCAATCCGGTCCCGGTCCCCCCTCAGGCGCTGGCCAGTTCCCGGTGGTGGGCGGGGCGGGCCAGGGCCTCGTCGTAGCGGTGCAGGACGAGGCGGGCCAGTGCCGGGTGGGCGCCCAGCGGGTCGGCCGCCGGGCCCGGTGCGGCGGCCGCGCTCGCGGCGGCGAAGCGGCCCGGGGCGGCGAAGCACGAGGCCACCGCGACCCGGTGGCCCCGCGCCGCGAGCGCCCGTACGGCCTCCGGCACGGCCGGAGCGGCCGCCGAGGCGTACGCCGGGACCACGGGCACCCCGCCGAGCCGCTCCGCGAGCAGGGCCGCGGTGCGGCGGGCGTCGGCGGCGGAGTCCGGGTCGAGGGAGCCGGCCGAGGCCAGGACGACGGCCGTGCCCGGCTGCCAGCCGGCCTCCAGCAGCCGCTCGAACAGGGCCTCCACCAGCAGCGGGTGCGGGCCGAGCGGCGCCGCGACGCGTGTCCGCAGGTGACCGGCCCGGGCCGCGGCGGCGGGGAGGTCCCGCTTGACGTGGGTCCCCCGGCCGAGCAGCAGGGGGACGAGGACCGCCGCACCGGCGGCGTCCCGCAGGGTGTCGGCGAGCAGCGGCCGGTTCAGCTCGATGTGCCCGAGCCGGACGTCGAGACGCGGACGGAGCTCGCGGACCCGTTCGAGGAGGGCGAGGACGGTGTGCACGGCGCGGGGGTCGCGGCTGCCGTGGGCCACGGCGACGAGGGTGGGGTGCATGAGGGGGCTCCGTGGGGCCGGGCGCGCGGCGGGCGCACTCCGCTCAGCTGGGCGCCGAGCTGGTCGGTGATCCGGGTCAGCAGCTCGGCCGCGCTGCCGAAGAGGAGGGAGGGGGAGAAGGGGGACTGGCTTTCGGGAGGGTGCACCGGCTCCGTCATGAACCGATCCTGCGGGCCGCAGATTGCGTGTGCGTTGCGCGGCGGTGACGGGTGTTTGCCGCCTCCTCACACCGCCCGCCCGGCCCCCGGGCTGAAACCGGGGCGATCTCCCGGCGCGTCCTGGTCTGCGAGCCGGGCGGCCGCGCCCGGGGGGACGACCAGGGGGAACGTTCATGCGCACACCGCGCCCGAGCACCATCGCGCGCGCCCTGCGCGACCGGATGCCGCGTACCGTGGCGGCCCGGCGGCGGGCCGTGCAGGCGGTGATGGCGCTGTGCGTGCTGGCCCTGCTGCCCTCGGCCTGGACCCACGCGAGCGCCGCCGGCCGGCTGCGCGACACCGCGCGGGCGCCCGCCGCCGGGGTGGCCGTCGTGTTCGGGGCGGGGCTGTGGGACGGCCGGCCCACCCCCTACCTCGCGGCCCGCCTGGACGCGGCCGTCGAGCTGTACCGGGCCGGGAAGGTGAAGGCCGTCCTGGTGACCGGGGACAACAGCCGCACCACGTACGACGAGCCCGACGCGATGCGCACCTACCTCACCGGGCACGGGGTGCCCGACGCCCGGATCGTCAGCGACTTCGCCGGCTTCGACACCTGGGACTCCTGCGTCCGCGCCCGCGAGATCTTCGGGGTCCGCCGGGCCGTGCTGGTCAGCCAGAGCTTCCACATCCACCGTGCCGTCACGTTGTGCCGGGCCGCGGGCGTCGACGCGTACGGGGTCGGCGTCGACAACGCGCACGACGCCACCTGGTACTACGGCGGCGTCCGCGAGGTCTTCGCGGCCGGCAAGGCGGCCGTGGACGCCGTCTTCGAGCCGTCGCCCAGGTTCCTCGGGCCCAAGGAGGAGGGGGTGTCGCGGGCGCTGGGCGCTCTGGCAGACTGACGCCGCGATCGCGGGTATTCCGATTAGTCATATCCGAGGAGTGGAACCGTGGCTGTTGTGGATCTGAGCGGCAAGGCCGTCGTCATCACCGGAGGGGCCCGGGGCCTCGGCGCGGCCGCCGCGCAGGCCGTCGTCGACGGCGGCGGCCGGGTGCTGATCACCGACGTGCTGGAGGCGGAGGGCGCCGAGACCGCGGCCAAGCTCGGCGACGCGGCCCGCTTCCTGCGCCACGACGTCACCAGCGAGGCCGACTGGCGGGCCGTCCTGGACCACGCCCTCGACGGGTTCGGCCGGCTCGACGGGCTGGTCAACAACGCCGGCATCGCCACCGGGCAGTTCCTGGAGCACGAGAGCGTCGAGCACTTCCGCCGCTGCGTCGAGGTCAACCTGGTCGGCACGTTCATCGGCATCAAGGCCGCGATCCCGCTGCTGCGGGCGAACGGGGGCGGCTCGATCGTCAACATCTCGTCGGCCGCCGGCCTCACGGGGCTGGCCCTGACCGCCGGGTACGGCGCCTCCAAGTGGGGTGTGCGGGGACTGTCGAAGATCGGTGCGGTGGAGCTCGCGGAGGCGGGGATCCGGGTGAACTCGGTCCACCCGGGCATGACCCTGACCCCGATGACGGCGCCGGTGGGCATCCGGGCGGGGGAGGGCAACTACCCGGGCGCGCCGCTGGGGCGGGTGGGGGTGCCGGAGGAGATCGCGGCGGCGGTCGCGTTCCTGTTGTCGGACGCCGCCTCCTACATGACGGGGGCCGAACTCGCCGTCGACGGCGGCTGGACGGCGGGCCTGACGGCCGGCCGCCTGACGGGCCAGTAGCCGGTTCCGCGCAGCGGCACCCGCGCTCCCTGGCCGGCCTCACGGCCTGCGGCCGCCCGCGCTGAGCCCCCGCACCCCCGCCCGTAACGCAAGGACGCGGCCCGGCGTAACACCCCGCCCGCACCCTGGCCCGTATGCACCGCGCCGAGGAAGCCACCGCCACCCACTGCCCCTACTGCGCCCTGCAGTGCGGCATGAACCTGCGCCCCCGCCCGGACGGCGACGGCGTCGCGGTCGAGGAGCGGGCCGACTTCCCCGTGAACCGGGGCGCGCTCTGCGGCAAGGGCCGCACCGCCCCCGCCGTGCTCTCCTCCCGGGTGCGCCTCACCGGGCCGCTGGTCCGTACCCGCGCCGACGGGCCGCTCGTACCGGCCACCTGGGAGGAGGCCCTCGACGCCGTCGCCGCCGGCCTCGCCCGCACCCGCCGCGCCCACGGCCCCGACGCGGTCGGCGTCTTCGGCGGCGGCGGCCTCACCAACGAGAAGGCCTACGCCCTCGGGAAGTTCGCCCGCGTCGCCCTCGGCACCTCGCAGATCGACTACAACGGCCGCTTCTGCATGTCCTCGGCCGCCGCGGCGCACCAGCGGGCCTTCGGCCTCGACCGCGGACTGCCCTTCCCGCTGGAGGACGTCCCGCGCACCGGCTGCGTGATCCTCGTCGGCTCCAACCCCGCCGAGACCATGCCCCCCGCCCTGCGCTACCTCACCGAGCTCAAGGCCAACGGCGGCACCCTCATCGTCGTGGACCCCCGCCGCACCCGCACCGCCGAACTCGCCGACCTGCACCTGGCCCCCCGCCCCGGCACCGACCTCGCCCTGGCCCTCGGCCTGCTGCACCTCGTCGTCGCCGAGGGCCGCACCGACCCGGAGTTCATCGCCGCCCGCACCACCGGCTGGGAGGACGCCCGGGCCGCCGCGATGGCCCACTGGCCCGAACTCGTCGAGCGGATCACCGGCGTCCCGGTACCCCGGCTGCGCCGCGCCGTCGAGATGTTCTGCGCCCCCTCCTCCGCCATGGTGCTCACCGCCCGCGGCCCCGAACAGCAGGCCAAGGGCACCGACACCGTCGGCGCCTGGATCAACCTCTGCCTCGCCACCGGCCGCGCCGGCCGCCCCCTCTCCGGCTACGGCTGCCTCACCGGGCAGGGCAACGGCCAGGGCGGCCGCGAACACGGGCAGAAGGCCGACCAGCTCCCCGGCTACCGCAAGCTCACCGACCCCGCCGCCCGGGAACACGTCGCCCGGGTCTGGGGCGTCGACCCGCAGACCCTGCCCGGCCCCGGCCGCAGCGCCTACGAACTCCTCGACGCCCTCGGCACCGACGTGAAGGCCCTCCTCCTCATGGGCTCCAACCCGGTCGTCTCCGCCCCCCGCGCCGCGCACGTCGAGGAACGCGTCCGCTCCCTGGACTTCCTCGCCGTCGCCGACGTCGTCCTCTCCGAGACGGCCGCCCTCGCCGACGTGGTCCTGCCCGTCACCCAGTGGGCGGAGGAGACCGGCACCACCACCAACCTGGAGGGCCGCGTCCTGCTGCGCCGCCGCGCCCTCACCCCGCCCCCCGGTGTCCGCAGCGACCTGGAGGTCCTGCACGGCCTCGCCGCCCGCCTCGGCGTGGAGAAGGGGTTCCCCACCGACCCCGAGGAGGTCTTCGGGGAACTGCGCCGCGCCTCCGAGGGAGGCCCCGCCGACTACTCCGGCATCTCCTACGACCGCATCGCCGCCGAACAGGGCGTCTTCTGGCCCTGCCCCGAGGGCTCCCCGGGAACGCCCCGGCTCTTCCTCGACCGCTTCGCCACCGAGGACGGCCGGGCCCGCTTCACGCCCGTCGCCCACCGCGAGGCCGCCGAGAGCCCCGACGCCGAGTACCCCCTGCTGCTCACCACCGGCAGGGTCGTCGCCCAGTACCAGTCCGGGGCGCAGACCCGCCGCGTGCCCGAGCTCAACGAGGCCGCGCCCGGCCCCTTCGTGGAACTCCACCCGCGCCTCGCCGCCCGCCTCGGAGTGGTTGAGGGCGCCCCGCTGGCCGTCACCTCGCGGCGCGGCCGGGCGGTGGCCCCGGCCCGGATCACCGACGCCATCCGGGCGGACACGGTGTTCATGCCCTTCCACTGGTACGGCGAGGGCCGCGCCAACACCCTCACCAACCCGGCCCTGGACCCCGTCTCCCGGATGCCCGAGTTCAAGGTCTGCGCCGTCCGCGTGGAGCCGGCCTGAGCCGGTCCGGCCGCGGACCATCTCTTGCCGCAGTCTTGGCACCCGCTTTGGGGAGCCTCACAGCTGCCCCAACTAGCCTTCCGCGCATGTCACTCCGACCCCCGAACACCCTCCCCGTGCTGCCCTACCGCAAGCCCACGCGCGGCCGCGACTACTGGGTGCTGGACAACGTCCTGCCCGACGTGGACGCCGTACGGGAGCGCTGCCTCGCCAAGGGCGACTGGGTCCAGGGCGCCCCGCACAAGCCCGAGCCCTGGCCCGGCCTGCGCGCCATGCCGGGCCTGGAGCCGGACGAACTCGCCCACGTGGAGAAGCTGGTGCGGCAGGCCACCGGGGCGAAGCGGATCTGGGCCGAGGACCCCGCCGGCGCCGGCACCTTCAACCACAACTGCGTCCAGGTCGTCGGCGAGGGGGAGTGCGAGTCGCGCCCGCACACCGACTCCCGGACCGTGTGCCGCTACGCCGCGGTGCTCTACCTCACCCCCGGCATCCCCAAGGACTGCGGCACGAGCTTCTACCGCCAGAGCCTCCCCGGCGGGGTCCTCGGCGGCAACCAGGTCCTCGCCCCGCACAACAACCTCGTCGACGCCCTCGGCACCCGCTTCGTCCCCGAGGACTCCTTCACCGAGGACCTCCGCGTGCCCCACCGCTACAACCGCCTCCTGCTCTACTCCGCCAACCTGATCCACAGCGCCACCGGCTACTGGGGCACCACCCTGGAGGACAAGCGGATGACGGCCGTCTTCTTCTGGATGGCCTGACCGGACGCCCTGCACGGACCCGGCGCGGGCGGCCCCCGATCGTCTCGGACATGAGTCCGACCGGCATCGGGGTTGCCACCGGGGGGTAACCATCCGGTCACGCAGCGGGCCCAGAAAATGCCCGCACGCCCCTCGTGGCGGCGATGTGTCGTACCCCACACTGAGGTGCGGTGCCACCGTCCTCGGAGCCCCTGGAGGTCGCCCCCGTGCAGACCCGGACCCTGACCGTGAACGTGAGCCACCCCGCCGGCGGCCCCCTCCGCGCCGACGCCGTCGCAACCGCAGAGGCAGAGGCCGAGGTCGAGGCCGTGGACGAAACCGCAGACGCCGCCGCACGCGCAGCCGCGGAGCACGCCGAGGACGACGGGCCCGAGGTGCTCGAACTCATCGAGCCGGCACCCCCGCAGCCCGGCCGGGCGCCGACGGGACCGGCCGCGGGAGGGCCCTCCGCCGACCTCTTCCGCCAGTACCTGCGCGAGATAGGGAGGATCCCCCTCCTCACCGCCGCCGAGGAGGTGGAACTCGCCCGGCGGGTGGAGGCGGGACTCTTCGCCGAGGAGAAGCTCGGCGGCGCCGACGACCTCGGCTCCCAGCTCGCCGTCGACCTCGACAAGCTCGTCGTCATGGGCCGGATGGCCAAACGCAGGCTCATCGAGTCCAACCTGCGCCTCGTCGTCTCCGTCGCCAAACGCTACGTCGGCCGCGGGCTCACCATGCTCGACCTGGTCCAGGAGGGCAACCTCGGACTGATCCGGGCCGTCGAGAAGTTCGACTACGCCCGCGGCTACAAGTTCTCCACCTACGCCACCTGGTGGATCCGCCAGGCGATGTCACGGGCCCTCGCCGACCAGGCCCGTACCATCCGCGTCCCCGTCCACGTCGTCGAACTCATCAACCGCGTGGTCCGCGTCCAGCGCCGCATGCTCCAGGAGCGCGGCTACGAACCCACCGCCGAAGAGGTCGCCCTCCACCTGGAACTGACCCCCGAACGGGTCCTGGAGGTCCTGCGCCTCGCCCAGGAGCCGGTCTCCCTGCACGCCCCCGTCGGCGAGGAGGAGGACGTCGCGCTCGGCGACCTCATCGAGGACGGCGACGCCGCCTCCCCCATGGAGTCCGCCGCCTTCTTCCTGCTGCGCGAACACCTCGAAGCCGTCCTGTCGACCCTCGGCGAACGCGAACGCAAGGTCGTCCAGCTCCGCTACGGGCTCGCCGACGGCCGCCCGCGCACCCTGGAGGAGATCGGCCGCATCTTCGGCGTCACCCGCGAACGGATCCGCCAGATCGAGTCCAAGACCCTCGCCAAGCTCCGCGACCACGCCTTCGCGGACCAGCTGCGCGGCTACCTCGACTGACCGGGCTCCCACGGGAAGGGGGCGCCCCGAAGGACGCCCCCACCCGCTCGCGCGTGACCCGGTCAGTCGACCTCGGCCACCGCCTGCGCGAACTGCGCCGCGTACAGCCGCGCGTACGCGCCGTCCGCGTCCAGCAGCTCCTGGTGCGTTCCCTGCTCCACGATCGAGCCGCTCTCCATCACCAGGATCACGTCGGCGTCGCGGATCGTCGACAGGCGGTGCGCGATCACGAAGGACGTCCGGCCGTGCGCCAGGCGGGCCATCGCCTTCTGGATCAGCACCTCGGTACGGGTGTCCACCGAGCTCGTCGCCTCGTCCAGCACCAGGATCACCGGGTCCGACAGGAACGCCCGGGCGATCGTGATCAGCTGCTTCTCGCCCGCGCTGACGCCCGCGCCCTCGTCGTCGAGCACCGTGTCGTAGCCGTCGGGCAGCGTACGGACGAACCGGTCCGCGTGCGCCGCCCGCGCGGCCTCCTCGATCTCGGCCCGCGTGACCTCGCGCGAGGCGCCGTACGCGATGTTCTCCGCGATGGTCCCGCCGAACAGCCAGGTGTCCTGGAGGACCATGCCGATCCCGGAGCGCAGCTCCTCACGGGTCATCTTCGCGATGTCCACCCCGTCGAGGGCGATCTCGCCGCCGGTGACCTCGTAGAACCGCATCAGCAGGTTGACCAGCGTGGTCTTGCCCGCGCCGGTCGGGCCGACGATCGCGACCGTCTGGCCCGGCTCCACGCGCAGCGACAGGTTCTCGATCAGCGGCTTGTCCGGCTCGTAGCGGAAGGCCACCTTGTCGAGGACGACCTGCCCGCGCAGCTCCTGCGGACGCTCCGGGACCTCGGCGTCCGGCTCCTGCTCGGGCGCGTCCATCAGCTCGTACACCCGCTCCGCCGAGGCGACGCCGGACTGCACCAGGTTCGCCATCGAGGCCACCTGCGTCAGCGGCATCGAGAACTGGCGCGAGTACTGGATGAACGCCTGCACGTCACCGATCGACAGGGTGCCCGAGGCCACCCGCAGACCGCCGACGACCGCCACCAGCACGTAGTTGATGTTCGAGACGAAGAACATCACCGGCTGCATGATGCCGCTGACCAGCTGCGCCTTGAACGAGGCCCGGTACAGCTCCTCGTTCTGCTCGGCGAAGACCTCCGCCGACTCCTTCTGCCGCCCGAAGACCTTCACCAGCGCGTGGCCGGAGTACATCTCCTCGATGTGGGCGTTCAGCGCGCCGGTGCTCTTCCACTGGGCCACGAACTGCGGCTGCGACTTCTTGCCGATCTTCGCCGCGACCACCATGGCCACCGGTACGGTCGCCAGCGCGACCAGCGCCAGCAGGGGCGAGATCCAGAACATCATCGCCAGCACGCCGACGATCGTCAGCAGCGAGTTCATCAGCTGACCCAGCGTCTGCTGGAGGGTCTGCCCGATGTTGTCGATGTCGTTCGTCGCCCGGCTCAGCACCTCGCCGCGCTTCTGCTGGTCGAAGTACGACAGCGGCAGCCGCGACAGCTTCGCCTGGAGCTCCTCGCGCATCCGGTACACCATGCCGTTCTGCACGAGGTTCGACAGCCTCGTGGCGACCAGCATCAGCAGGGCCGCCATGACGAAGACCGCCAGCGCCCAGAGCGACACGACCCCGACGGCGCCGAAGTCGATGCCCTCGCCCGGCGTGAAGTCGGTGCTCGCCAGCATGTCCGCCATGCCGCCGTGCCCCTGGGCGCGCAGCCCCTCCAGCGCCTGCTCCTTGGTGAGGCCCTCGGGCATCTCCCGGCCGACGATCCCCGCGAACACCAGGTCCGTGGCCTCGCCCAGGATCTTCGGCCCGACCACCGAACAGGCGACGCTGCCGACCACGGCCGCGACCATGCCCCACAGCTTCGCCTTGTCCCGCGCCAGCTGCCCCAGCAGCCGCTTGCCCGACCCCTTGAAGTCCATGGACCTCTGGGGCGAGCCCGTCATCATCCGTCCTCCGGGCCCGCTCATGCGGCCTCCGCCTCCGTCAGCTGGGAGAGCACGATCTCCCGGTAGGTCTCGTTGCCGGCCATCAGCTCGTGGTGGCGGCCCTCGCCGACCACCCGGCCCTCGTCGAGGACGATGATCCGGTCGGCGTCGCGGATCGTGGAGACCCGCTGGGCGACGATGACCACCGTCGCCTCCTCCGTCTCACGGGCCAGCGCCGCGCGCAGTGCCGCGTCCGTCGCGTAGTCCAGGGCCGAGAAGGAGTCGTCGAAGAGGTAGATCTCCGGGCGCTGCACCAGCGTGCGGGCGATCGCCAGGCGCTGGCGCTGGCCGCCGGAGACGTTCGTCCCGCCCTGGGTGATGGGCGCTTCGAGGCCGTGCTCCAGCTCCGAGACGAAGTCCTTGGCCTGGGCCACCTCCAGGGCCCGCCACAGCTCCTCGTCCGTCGCGTCCGGGCGCCCGTAGCGCAGGTTCGAGGCCACGGTCCCGGAGAACAGGTACGGCTTCTGCGGGACCATGCCGACCGTCCGGGCCAGCAGCTGCGGGTCCAGCCGGCGCACGTCCTCGCCGTCGACGAGCACCTCGCCGCCGGTCGCGTCGAACAGCCGGGGCACCAGGCCCAGCAGCGTGGACTTGCCGCTGCCGGTGGAGCCGATCACCGCCGTGGTCTCACCGGGGCGGGCCACCAGGTCCACCCCGCGCAGCACCGGCGCCTCGGCGCCCGGGTAGTGGAAGTCGGCGCCGCGCAGCTCCAGCCGGCCGCGCAGGGACACCGAACGCACCGGGTCCGCGGGCGGGACCACGCTGGACTCGGTGTCCAGGACCTCCTGGATGCGCTCCGCGCAGACCTCGGCGCGCGGCACCATCATGAACATGAAGGTGGCCATCATCACGGCCATCACGATCTGCATCAGGTAGGCGAGGAAGGCCGTCAGCTGGCCGATCTCCATCTCCCGGCCGTCCACGCGCATCGCGCCGAACCAGATGACGGCCACGCTGGAGATGTTCACGACCAGGATGACGACGGGGAACATCAGCGCGAGCAGCCGGCCGGAGGCCAGCGAGACGCCGGTCAGCTCGGTGTTCGCCCCGCGGAAACGCTCCTCCTCGTAGCCGTCGCGGACGAAGGCGCGGATCACGCGGTTGCCGGTGATCTGCTCGCGCAGCACCCGGTTGACCACGTCGAGCCGCTCCTGCATCCGGCGGAACAGCGGACGCGTCTTCCAGACGATCGCGCCGACCGAGATGCCCAGCACCGGGACCACGGCGAGCAGCACGCCCGACAGCTTCACGTCCAGGGAGAGCGCCATGGCGATGCCGCCGATGCACATGATCGGCGCCGAGACCATCAGCGTGAAGGTCAGCAGCGCCAGCATCTGGACCTGCTGGACGTCGTTGGTCGTACGGGTGATCAGCGACGGTGCGCCGAACTGGCCCAGCTCGCGGGCGGAGAAGCTCTGCACCCGGTCGAAGACGGCGGCGCGGAGGTCCCGGCCCAGCGCGGCGGCGGTCCGCGCACCGAAGTAGACGGCCCCGACGTTGCAGACGAGCTGGACGAGCGAGACACCGAGCATCAGTGCGCCGAAGCGCAGGATGTAACCCGTGTCACCGCTGACGACACCGTGGTCGATGATGTCGGCGTTGAGCGTGGGCAGGTAGAGGCTCGCACTGGTCTGCAGGAGTTGCAGCAGCACCAGTGCGGCGATGGGTTTCCGGTGCGGACGCAGGTACGTCCGCAGAAGTCGTATGAGCACGCGCAGGCTCCGGTAGGCAAGATCGAGGGGGTTCACTCCATCTTGTGCCAAGCGCAGGCTTGATCCCTACCGCTTTTCGCAAAGCCGGGTCAAAAGGAGGAGGCCTCTTCATGCCAAGGTCCCCTTGCTGCCAGAACCCGCACGCGCAAGGGCTTGCGGACCGGGCGCACATGCTGTCACTCCCCGCTCAGAAGGCCCCCGGGTGCAGCTGCTCCCGCGTCGTGACGTACTGCTGGCGCACCGCCTGCCAGGCCGCGAACTCCTCGCCCGGCTCGAAGACCTGCGCGGCCGGCGCCGGCCACAGCGGCGGGGTGTGCGGGGCCAGCGTGCCCTGCTGCACCCCGAGCGCCCACGCCGCCTGCCGGGCCGCGCCCAGCGCCGCGTAGTCCGCCGGGGCGGGCACGACGACCTGCGTCCCGAACAGCCCCGGCGCGGCGGCCTGTACGGCGGGCAGCTCGGCCGCCGCGCCCAGCAGGAACACCCGCCGGATCCCCACGCCCCGGTGCCGCAGCACGTCGAGGGCGTCGACCAGCCCGCACAGCATCCCCTCGAACGCGGCCCGCGCCAGGTGCTCCGGCTTCATCGAGTCCCGGCGCAGCCCGGAGAGGGTCCCGGCCGTGTAGGGCAGGTGCGGGGTGCGCTCCCCCTCCAGGTACGGCAGGAGCACGAGCCCGTGGGCGCCCGGCGTCGACTTCAGCGCGAGCGCGCTCAGCCCCTCCAGGTCGGTGCCCAGCATGTCGGCGGTGCCGCGCAGGGTCCGTACGGCGTTGGAGGTGTTCACCACCGGCAGGTGCATGCCGCCGGCGTCGGCGAGGGAGGTGATCAGCCCGCCCGGCTCGGCGAGGACCTCGTGGTGCACGGCCATCACCGAACCGGTGGCCCCCAGCGAGACCACCGCGTCCCCCGGACCCAGGCCCAGCCCGAGCACGGCGGCCGTGGTCTCCCCGGTCCCGGCGGAGATCAGCAGCCCCTCCGGGGTCATCCCGGCCGCGTCGCACGGGCCGAGCACCTCGGGCAGCAGCGCCTGGTGGCCGAGCGCCAGCTCGACCAGGTCCGGCCGGTAGGAGCCGGTGGCCGCCGACCAGTACCCGGTCCCGGAGGCGTCGGCCCGGTCGGTGGTGCGGCGGGCGGGCCGGCCCAGCAACTGCCAGACGAGCCAGTCGTGCGGGGACATCAGCACCGCCACCCGGCGCGCGGCCTCGGGGTCGGTACGGGCCAGCCAGGCGAGCTTCACGATCGGCTGGGCGGGGTGCGGGACCGAGCCCACGGCCGCCGTCCAGGCGGCCTTGCCGCCGAGCGCCTCGATCAGCTCGGCCGCGGCGACCTGCCCGCGCCGGTCGTTGCCGACCAGGGCGGGCCGGACCGGCCCGCCCTGTGCGTCCAGTGCCAGCAGGCCGCGCCGCGCGGAGACCCCGATGGCCTGGACGCCCTCCAGCAGCCCTCCGCCGGCGGCCTCGCCGAGGGAGAGCAGCCAGGCCTGCGGGTCGGTCTCGTGGGGGTCCGCCTCGCCCGCCGGCTGCGGATGGGGTGCGTAGCCCTGGCGCAGTACGGCGCCCGTGTCCGTGTCGCAGACGACGATGCGAGTGAAGGTGGAAGAGCTGTCCAGCCCGGCGACTATCCCCATGCGGAGAATTCTGCCCCACCGAACGGCCCTGCCAGGAGGGTCAGGTGTTGCTGGTTCCCCACTCGTCCTCGGACCCCTGCCCCCGGTCCCGCAGTCCGGGCACCCGCCTGGCCACGGAGGGCGGCAGGGCGTCGCCGACCTTGCCGCCGACGGCGGTGAACGCCTTGCCCGCGAACGCCCGCCCGTTCTGCCCCGCCGTCTCGGCGGCGTTGCGCACCACCGGGTTCTGCACCAAGCGCCGGGCGGACTTCTTCATCTCCTCGTAGCGCTCGCGCCCCGCGGCGGTTCCCACCACGTAGCCGAGGGCCACTCCGGCGAGGAACGTGACCTTGTACCGCATGCCTGCCACCCTTCGTCGTGTCGGTGCCCGGCCGGCTGGCGATACCGATTGGCGGAGCACCCCCCTGCTTGCGCTAATCTATGACTCGCAACGGGCGCTCGCCCCCCGGCAAGGCCGGAGGTGGGCTGTTCGTGGCACCGCAGCAATCCCCTGTAGCTCAATTGGCAGAGCAGCCGGCTGTTAACCGGCAGGTTACTGGTTCGAGTCCAGTCGGGGGAGCGCGGTCCCCTGTAGCTCAATTGGCAGAGCAGCCGGCTGTTAACCGGCAGGTTACTGGTTCGAGTCCAGTCGGGGGAGCAGGAAGGGAAGAGGACCCGGTCGGGTCCTCTTTCTTTTTGCCCCGGACCTGGAACCGGGCAGCTTCCAGCGCGGTCTCTCTGGACGTGCGAAGCCGATCATGCGGGGCATCCGAAGCAGGAGATCGTATGAGCGGCTATGCTGCGGCAGACGGCGCGCACACATGTACGCGCCACGCCGTGAAGGGGCGGTAGCTCAGCCGGTTAGAGCAGCGGACTCATAATCCGTCGGCCGTGGGTTCGAGTCCCACCCGCCCCACCACGAGGCCCGTGTCGCAGAAACGTTGCGACCAGCGCGATCAGTGCCCCGACCCGGAACTTCCGGGGCCGGGGCACTTCTGCGTCCGGGCCCGGCGGCCGGGTCCGGACGGCGTGTGACGCGCGCCATGACGCGGCGAAGGCGGCCCCGGGGGGCCGCCTTCGTGTGCCGGACCGGTCGGGGGGAGGTCAGTCCCAGCCGATGACCTTCTTGTCCATCGGCGCCGAGTCCCAGCCGATCACCTTCGCGGTGGCCGGGGCCGAGGCGCGGACCGAGTCCCAGCCGATGACGCCCGGGCCGTGCTCCACCGCGGTGGCCGTGGCGGTCGCGGTGGCGGACAGCAGGGCGGTGAGGACGGCGGCGGCGGCGAGGCGGGCGGTGCGAGACATGGAATCCCCCTGGGACGAGCACGGTCGGCTGGAGCGGTGGGTCTGCGCGCTGCACCGGTCCGGCCTTGCGGCCCTGGCCTGGGGTGGGGCTCCGTGCCCCGCCGTCCCGGTGAACACCATCCTGCTGGTCCGCGGGAGCCCGCAGAAGGGGTTCGGGACGGCACCAAAGTGACTGGCAGCATGGTGACATCTACGGCCTGTGACCTGCACACCTTTAAGATCGCTTGAGTCGTCGGACAGCCGTCCGCCGACACGATCGGGGCCGGGGGGCACACACATGCTGGAAGCGTTGGGACTGGACACGCACGTCGAGGCCGTCTACCGCGAGATGCTCGCGGATCCGACCGGGGGAGTGGCGGAACTCTGTGTCCGCCTCGGCATGACCGAGGGCCGGGTGCGCGAGGGGCTGGACCGGCTCGTCGACCTCGACCTGCTCACCCCCTCCCGGGAGAACACGGGCGGGCTGCGGGCCGTCAGCCCCGAGGCGGGGCTGGAGCAGATCCTGCGCCGCCAGGAGGAGGACCTGCTCCGCCGCCAGCAGGAGCTGGCACTGAGCAAGGCGGCCGCGGCACGCGCCGTCGCCGAGTTCGCGGGGCTGCGGCCGAACACCGAGACCGACGGCGCGGAACGGCTCGTGGGCCTCGACGCCATCCAGTCCCGTCTGGAGGTCCTCGGCCGCGGGCTCACCGGGGAATGCCTGGCGATCATGCCCGGCGGCGCCCAGTCCCAGGCCAGCATGGACGCCTCGAAGCCGCTGGACGAGGAGGCGCTGGCCCGCGGCATCCAGATGCGGGTCGTCTACCAGGACAGCGCCCGCAACGACCAGGCCACCCTCGCCTACGCCCAGTGGACCACCGACCGGGGCGGCCAGGTCCGCACCAGCCCGGTCCTGCCGCCCCGCCTGGTGGTCTTCGACCGGAAGACCGCCGTGGTCCCCATCGACCCCGCGAACTCCCGGCTGGGCGCGCTGTGCACCACCGCCCCCGGCATCGTGGCCTCGCTCGTCACCCTCTTCGAGCAGACCTGGGAGACCGCCGTCCCGCTCGGCGCCGCCCGCGAGCAGGCCCCGGAGGACGGCATCACCGCCGGCGAGCGGGAACTCCTCAAGCTGCTGGCCTCCGGGCTGACCGACGAGGCCGCCGGCAAGCGGCTCGGGGTCTCCCTGCGCACCGTCCGCCGCCAGATGTCCGGGCTGATGGAACGCCTCAACGCCACCAGCCGCTTCGAGGCCGGCCTGCGGGCCGCCCAGCGGGGCTGGCTCTGAGACCGGCCCCGAAAGGGGTCAGGCGAGGTCGCTGCGGAACCGGTTCCGGCTGCCCTGTCAGGAGTCCCGGCTCCTGACAGGCGTCGAAGCCGGAGCGGAGGAGGGGTACCGCCACGGGCCGGCTGGAAGGCGAAGCCGGACGCGGCGCTCGTCAGCGTGGCCGTGCCCTGGACGCCGTGCCTCGATCAGCCCCGGCCCACGGAGTCCGCCCACCGGGCGTGAGCCTGCCCGCGGCACCCGTTGCAGCTGCCGTACCGCTTCACACCGCCGTCGCAACCGCACCGGGCGCAGGGCCCGTTGTCCGATCTCGGCCTGCGTCTCGGTGGCCGTCGGCGCCGAAGCCCTCCAGGTCGATTTCGAGGGACTGCGGTCCGCGCCGCTTGTCTGCGCAGGCCCCGGCAGCATCGTTCATCCCGCCGGTGACTTCGCCGGAGAGTCTGCCTCTCGGAGTGCCTGGTGGCGTGGTGGGGCGGGGAACAGAATCGAGATCGAAGGGCCGCAGGGTTGGCTTGCGGCCGCCATTCAGAAGGGGGAGCACTCATGAACGAGGAGTACTCGCTCGATGCTTCGAGCATCGAAATCGCCTACCCGACCGGTGTGGTGACGCCGAACGACGCCGACCGGGGAGGCCGGGACTTCTCCCTCGCCCACTGGAACGAGGACGGCGTGGACGACCGGGACTGGTAAATCCACCCCGTTCTCCTCGTGTTGATCGGCAAGTAAAGGAAGTCGAGTAATGGAATCAACCGTCGTACTCCTTAGGGCAGCCAGCCTGAGCGTCGACGAGATTTCAGGGCCGGCTTTCGGGGCCGATCGCCTGGCCGATGAATTCATCGAACAGGCGATCGGCCTGGCGGCCGGTACCGCGCTGACCACGGGTTCGGGTCGCAACGCGAGCGCGGCGGTGGAGCGGTACGCGACCAGGATGGCGAGTCGGGCCACGCCGTTCGGCCTGCTGGCCGGCACCGCGTTCGTGCAGACGGCCGAGAACCGGTCGCTGACGCTTGCGGACCGCGCAGAGCACCAGGCCTTCGTCCGGATCGACATGGCGGCGCTTGAGGCCGTGGTCACCTCTGCCACTGGGCGTCAGAGTCCTCGACTGCTCGAACCCGGCCGCGAACCGCACGAGCTTGCGCTGCGAATCCTTCGCAGCCACGGCGCTTCGGAAGCGGCTGATTCCCTGCAGCGTCTCGTCTCGGCCGTCTGTGGCCCCCGGCCGGCTGTACAGGTCTCCACTGGCCGCCTGAATTCCGCCTGGGAGGCATGCGGAATTCCTGGCGTTGCGAAAATACCTGACAAGGCTCGCTTCCATGTCGATCTGGACTTCACGACGACTCGGAGCAACGTCGAGAGCGAACTGGCCGAGTCACTCGACCGGACCCTGCGCCGCCTCCAGATCCTTTTTGCCGAGCCGGATCCCCTCGCCGATTTCCGAGAGGAATTCCAACGCCGTTACGAGGGCGGTGAGGTCCCGCTGGGAGAGGTGCTGGACTTTCGCACCGGTCTCATGGACACGACCCTCTCGGCGGGTTCGGCGCTCGCCGGCAGGGCCGGAGTGGTCGGGCCGGGGACCTCCCGCAGGGAGGTGCGTGTGCCCGAGGCGGCCCTCCGCGCCTACGACCACTGGCGTGAGACGGGCCGGCCCTACGACATCGAGGCGCATCCGGCAGCGGAGCGCGGAGTGGCCAGGTCGGTCCAGGCGGCACTGCTGGACAACCACGAGAACGCCTTCGACGCAGTCCTGCTCAGCGGGCAGGAGCGAGCGCCCCTGGCCTCGTTGGCCAGGTTCGCCGTGTCGCGGCCGGAACGCGAGCAGGCCCTGCACCAGTGGCTCGCCGCCGCGGGGCACGAGGACGACGATCCGATCGTCGCCGAGCTGGTGCACACACCTGGGGGACGGATCGGCAACGTCCTTCTCCGGCCTGCCGTCCATGCCCGGGCGCTCGCGCTGAGAGGCGCGGAAGGCGGCGCGCTGGACCTGGGCTCGCTACGGCTGAGCCTCGGCGAGCGCGGCTTCACCCTGCGCGAGGCGGCTTCGGGCCGTCGCGTGGTCCTGGAGCTCAACTCGACCCACTCCGTGGACTTCCGGGCGAACGACCCGCAGTTCCGCCTCCTCGCCCACATCAGCGGCGTTCGGTCGGTGGGGTGGCACTGGGGAGGACTGTCCATGCTCTCCCACTTGCCCCGTGTGACCTGCGGCCGGGTCATCGTCCGCCCGGAACGCTGGACGGTCGGGCCCGAAAGCGTTCGGCGCCTGCTCGCTTCGGCGAACCCCGCGGCGGTCCTGCGTGACCTGCTTCCGGGGTTGGGTGACCGGCGTTGGGTCGGATGCGGCACGGGCGACCGTGTACTGGCCGTCAACCTCGACTCCCCGCAGGCCGTGAAGGCCGTCGTCGAGAAGGCGGCCGGCCGGGGGCGACTCGCGTTCAGTGAGGTTCCCCAGGTGGAGAGCCCGGCCGTGAGCGGCCCGCGCGGCCGCCATGTGGCGGAGGTCTGCATCCCCTTGAAGGGACCGAGGCCTGCCGGTACACGCGGACGCACCGTGTTCGCCGCCCCTGTTCCAGGGGACGAATGGGTCTATTGGAAGTACTACTGCAGCAGTTTCACCGCGGACTCGGTGATCGTGCGGGCGAGGAGCCGGGTCGACCGGCTGCGCTCGCGCGGACAAGTGTCGAGTTGGTTCTTCCTCCGTTACGGCGAAGGCGGACATCATGTGCGCATCCGCGTTCGCCCCGCATGCGCAGAAGACCGTGCGGCCGTCTTCATGGCGCTTGAAGAGCTCGGCCAGGAGCTCCGGGCCCAGGGACTCGTCAGCAGAGCGTGTACGGACCGCTACGTGCCGGAAACCGTGCGATACGGGGGCCCGCAGGGCATCTCCCTCGCGGAGGAGCTGTTCGCCCTCGACAGCGACCTGGTCAGCGACCTGCTGGCGGAATCACCCTCGGAAGAGCTCCGGCTCTTTCACGCCGTATCCGCCCTTCTCGGCTGGGTTCGGGGATTCTACGGCGATTCGCCGGGCGAAGAGCAGCTGATCGGTGTCCTGCGCCGTCGGGTCGGCCCGCGGGAGAAGGGCGGACGGCTGGGGAGCAGATACGGCGCGTACTTCCGGGACGTGCGGGAACCGCTCGACGCCTTCCTCGCAGAGCACACCACCTCCGGACAGATCCTTGCGGTACTGGGCAGGCTCCGGCGGAGCACGCACGACGGGGCTCCGATTCCGGAGGCCGTCGCAGAGGAGATCTTCCGTTCGGTCGTCCACATGCACATGAACCGCCTTTTCCCACTCGACGTACAACGCCTGGAACGGCTCGCCTACGACGTGACCGTCCGCAAGCTGCTGGAACAACGCGCCCGGGCGGTACCCCGAGGCGATGAACAGGAGGATGGAAGAACATGAGCAGTCACGAGACGTCACCCGAAGCCGTCTTCGGCCTGTCCCGCCTGATCGACCCGGTGGAACCCGAGCTCTTCCTCCGCGATCACTGGGAGAAGGAGCCCCTCCACATCGAGCGGGATGCCCCGGACCACTACGGCGACCTGCTCACGCTCGACGATGTGGACCAGCTCCTGATGATGGCCGGTCCCGGCTTCGAGACCATCCGTGTCGTGGTGGACGGCGAGGAGACGCCGATCGAGGCGATGGCGCAGCGAGGGCCCCATGGCCGCGCCAACACGCTGGAAGCGATCTACGACCACTACCGGCGGGGATCCACGGTCGTCCTGAACTCCCTGGACGACCGCTGGGCGCCGCTGCAGAGGCTGACCCACGCCCTCGGGGCCGAGCTCGGCGCCGGGTTCCAGGTCAACGTCTACCTGACGCCCGCCGGCAAGGCCCAGGGCTTCAAGCCCCACTACGACACCCACGACGTCCTCGTGGCCCAGGTCCACGGCAGCAAGCAGTGGAGGCTCTACGGCGCTCCCTACGAGCTGCCGTTGGCCGGACGGCCCAAGTTCGGGGACGAGATCCCGGGTGACGCGGTACCCGAGCGGGAGCTCACGCTGAAGCGCGGGGACTTCCTCTACCTCCCCCGCGGCGTGGTGCACGCGGCCACGTCGAACGACGAGGCGTCCGTCCACCTGACCATCGGTGTCCATTCGCTCCGCTGGGCGAACGTCCTGCAGAGCGCGATGGAGAAGCTCTTCGACGAGGACGTCCGGTTCCGGCAGGGCGTTCCGGCCGGTCTCGCCGGTGACGAAGACATCCAGCGCGCTGCCGTGGAGCGCCTGCGGCAGCTCGTGGGGGTCCTCCAGGAGGGGCTGTCCGCGGAGCGGGCGATCGAAGAGACGGTGACGCAGTCCGTGTCGGTCAACTCGCCTTCCCTCGGCGGACATCTGCTCGACCTGGAGCGCGTCCGCGATCTGACACCTGCCACGCCGGTACGGCGCCGGCCGGGAGTCGTCTCGCACACCGCGGTCACGGACACCCAGGTGACCGTGGCGTTCCACAACAAGTCCGTGGCCCTGCCGCGGCAGGTCGAGCGGGAGGTCCGCTGGCTCGCCGGGCACCAGGGCGGCGCCTTCAGCGCCGCCGACCTGCCGGGCCGCCTGGACCAGCCGGGTCGCATGCTCCTGCTGCAGACCTTCCTCCGCGAGGGACTCCTCACCTTCTGACCCGGTTCGACGCCTGGCGAGGGGTCGCGTGGATCAGGCGGGCGACCGGCTTTAGGAAGCCGGTCGCCCGAGACCCGCCGAACCGCTCCACGCCACTCACCAGCAGCTTTGCCTGAAATTGACCATTCAGATGAAGGAGCCCGTGTAGCGTGCATATTCATGGGGGATATAGGCATGGATATCAAGCGGCTACGCGTGGAATCGGGGCTTACTCAGGAACAGCTGGCGGAAAATTCTGGTTTGAGCGTCCGGGCGATTCGTGATATCGAGCGCGGCTCTACGCGCCGACCCTACCGCCAGTCGCTCAAACTCGTGGCCGAAGGCATGGGGCTCAGCGAAAACGCCACCGCCGAACTGATCGGATCGGTCTACATGCCGCCTCAGGCGCGAAGCCGCCGTTCACGTGACCGCTTCCACGGTCCCGAGAGGTGCCACAACGGAATGAAGCCCGGTCTCGTTCACCTGCCGCCGGAGCCGACTGGCTTCGTGGGGCGCCGTGATGTGCTGGACTGGCTGGACATGCGCCTCGGTGATTGCGATGGAGGGGCTGCCGTCACTCTTTTGTCCGGCGGCCCCGGAGTGGGTAAAACGGCGGTTGCGCTGCGCTGGGCGCATGACCGGGCGGCGAGTTTTTCCAGTGAAGTCCTGTATGCGGACTTACGTGGATTCGATGCGAGGCCGGCTCTGAGCCCTGAGCATGTGCTCCGCAGGCTCCTGCGAGCCAACGGTGTCCCGGATCATCAGATTCCGCTGACCCTTGAGGAATGCTCGGCCATGTTCCGCGCGTCGCTCGCCGACCGCAGGTCGCTGATCGTCCTCGACAACGCCGCCACGGTGGAGCAGGTCCGTCCGCTGCTGACCGGCGCGCCGAACTGCCGCGTCGTCATCACCAGCAGGAACGCCATGACGGGACTGGTGGTACGCAACGGCGTGCACCGCCACCGCGTCGGCTACCTGCCCGGCGGGGAAGCCCTCGAGCTGTTCGAGTCGCTGGCCGGAGCGGTAGGTTCCCACTGCCGCGACGAGGTCGACGCGTTGCTGGCCTTCTGCGACGGCAGCCCGCTGGCCATTCGACTCGTGGCCGAACGCGTCCGGCGCCGGCAGTGCATCTGCCGGACGGGCTTCGCCGCCCGGCTCGTGTCCAGAAAAACGCCACTCAGTGCCTTCGATGCTCCCGGTGATCCGCATTCCAGCGTGCGGGCCCTCCTTTCCTGGTCCTATCGCAACCTTCCGCCGGTGGTGGCTGAGGTGTTCGTGCGTCTGGCCCGGCTGGGTGCTGCTCATTTCGAATTCGGTCGTGTGGTCGACCTATTTCCCGAGGGAAGGCCGAGCGCGGATGGAATCGCCGACTCCCTTGAATGGCTGGTCGAGATGCATCTCCTCGAGGAGGAGGTGCCCGGAACGTATGGCATAAACAAGCTGATCTGGTGGTACGCAAATGAGCTGGAAGGTGGGGTAGGCGGATGAGGCAGGATTTCCTCCTGGAAAAGCCCACCCGGGCTCCAGTGCGCCGCATCATCCGTCTTTTCCGGCCCTACCGAGGTCGGCTCTTCGTCGTCGTCATTCTCATCGCCAGTGCGTCCCTCATTGCGCTGACGGTTCCGATCATGGTGCGGGAGCTCTTCGACACGGCCCTTCCTCAGGGGCGTACGGGGCTGCTTTCGGCGCTCGCGCTCGGAATGTCGCTGGCCTCTGTCACCGGTAGTGTGATATCCGTCCTGGAGTCCTACATCTCGACCTCGGTCGGCCAGCGTGTCATGCACGATCTGCGGTCGCAGATATATGCGCACCTGCAGGAACTCCCGCTCGCGTTCTTCACCAGGACGCGGACCGGTGAGGTCCAGTCGCGGATCGCGAACGACATCGGCGCCATGCAGGCGACGGTGACCTCGACCGTCAGTTCGCTGGTCTCCAGCCTGACGACCGTCCTCGCGAGCTCCATCGCTCTTCTGATCATGGACTGGCGCCTGGCCCTGTTGTCCTTCTCCGTGCTTCCCCTGTTCGTCATGATCAGTCGGCGAGTGGGTGAACTCCGGCGCATCTTCATCCGGCAGCGGCAGCGGCAGATGGCTTCCATGTCGGCGATGGTCGAGGAGCGACTGTCGGTGAGCGGCATCCTGCTCAGCCGCACCATGGGCCGGTCCAAGGAGCTGTCCGAGGATTTCATCGCCGCATCGCGAGCCCTCTGCGACCTGCAGGTGCAGTCCAGCATGGCGGGACGATGGCGTCAGTCGGTCATTCAAACGGTCATGTCGTTGATGCCGGTCCTGATCTACTGGTCGAGCGGGATGACCGCGGCCCATGGCCACGCAGCCATTTCGCTCGGCACGCTGATTGCCTTCGTCTCCCTGCAGCAGGGGCTCTTCGGTCCGACCTTGTCATTGCTGGGTGTCGGTGTGGCCCTCCAGGGATCCCTGGCCCTCTTCGAGCGCGTCTTCGAGTATCTGGACCTCCCCAAGACGATCGCCGAGCCGGAAGAGCCTGTCCGACTGGCAGAGGTGGAGGGCCACATCCGTTTCGAGGACGTCGACTTCTCCTACGGTGACACTCCGACGCTGAGCGGAATCGACATAACCGTCCCCGCGGGCGGCAGCCTGGCCGTCGTCGGCGAGACGGGCGCCGGGAAGACCACCATCGGCTATCTCGTCGCGAGGCTGTACGACGTCACCGGCGGCCGCATCACCCTCGATGGTGTCGACCTGAGGAAGCTCGCCTCGCACACGCTCACTTCGAGCATCGGAGTCGTGTCCCAGGAGACCTATCTGTTCCACGCGTCGATCGCCGAGAACCTCCGCTTCGCCAAACCGGAAGCCACCGACCAGGAGCTCGTCGAAGCGGCCAAGGCCGCACAGATCCATCATCTGATCGAGGGGCTTCCCGACGGATACGACACGGTCGTCGGCCAGCGAGGGCTGCGCATGTCGGGCGGGGAGCGCCAGCGGATAGCCATAGCCAGAACCCTGCTCCGCAACCCGCCCGTCCTGGTGCTGGACGAGGCGACCAGTGCACTGGACAGCCAGACCGAGCTGTCGGTCCAGCGGGCCCTGGACACTCTCGCGGCAGGGCGCACGGTGATCACCATTGCGCACCGCCTCTCCACCACGCGGGACGCCGACGAGATCGTCGTGCTCGAGGGCGGCAGGATCTCCGAGCGCGGCAGCCACGATGAGCTCCTCCTCCTCGGACGCACCTATGCGTCGATGTTCCTGCGGGGCTCCCGCGCCGACGAGAACCAGCTCGACCCCATGGAGGCCGGCCGACATGCGTAACCGATGGCGGAAGCGGGCAGGCCTCGCCGGTGCGATCGCCCTGCCGCTGGTCACTGGCACGGTCGTCCTGGCACCAGGAGGGTTGGTCGGCTCGGGGGAAGCCAGGACACCCTTGCCGATCGCAAGGCCCGCCTGGGCCATGTCCGGCTCCGACCGCGGGGAGGCGGCCGAGGAGGGGATCGTCGAAGCACGGATCTGGCTGGCGGGGCGCGACCCGAAGGCCGCCACCCGTTATGCCCAGGCGGTTTCCACGCCGCGCGACCCCCTCTACCGGCACTTCCTCACACCGGCGGAATTCCAAGAACGCTTCGGCCCTTCCGCCGTGCAGTCGCAGCAGGTGGCTGCCTGGGCCGGGAAGAACGGGCTGAAGACCACGGAGACGACCGCTCACTACATCAGCGTCTCAGGGCCGGTGGGCGCGATGGAGAAGGCGCTCGCCGTGCCCTTCCACACCTACGACGATCACGGGCGGAGCGGTACCGCACCCGCGCGGACGCCCACGATCCCGCACGAGCTCGCCTCCGCCGTCCTGACGGTGACCGGACTCGACCGACTGGACACGGCTCACCCGGCCGTTGCGGAACTCCCGGCACCGGGCCCTCAGCCCAGTGCGCCAGGACCGTGCAGTCCCGTGGGCAAGGAGGAGCCCAGCGGGTTCACCGGAGCCGACGGCCGTGTGGTGTCCTGGGCTCCCTGCGGCTACACACCCGAGCAGCTCCGGGAAGCCTACGGAGTGCGCGACCCCGGAATGACGGGCAAGGGTGTCACCATCGCCGTCGTCAACGCCTACACCTCACCCACCATGGCGGCCGACCTGGAGCGGTACGCGCACGATCACGGCGAACCGCTGCGCCCGGGCCAGTACCGGGAGGTCAACAGCCAGGTCTGGGACCAGCTGGACAGCTGTTCCGCGAACACCTGGTACGGGGAGCAGACGAAGGACGTCCAAGCCGTGCACGGGATGGCGCCGGAGGCGGACATCGTGTACGTCGGTGCGCGCAACTGCACCCCGAGCGCATTCAACGAAGCCCTCCTGAAGGTGGTCGACCTGCGTCTGGCGGACGTCGTCAGCTGCTCGTGGGGTGAGACGACGGACGGCTACGGGGTGCAGGAACGCCTCATCTCACACAGCGTCTTCGAACAGGGGGCCATCGAAGGGATCGGCTTCTACGTTGCGTCCGGAGACGCCGGCTACGAGGATCCGTCGACCGGTCCCGGGCGGGCCAGCGGGTCCCGGCGGCTCCAAGTGGACTACCCCGCCTCGGATCCCCTGGTCACCGCCGTGGGCGGTACCTCCCTGAGCGTAGGTGCCGACGGTGCCTACGCCCACGAGACGAGCTGGGGCCAGTACCGTGTCGCCGCCAGAGCCGACGCCAGGACATGGAGGGCCGTTCCACCGGGCGACTACCCGCGGGACTGGGTCGCGGGAACAGGAGGCGGGACCAGCATCATGTACGAACAACCCTGGTACCAGGCCCCGGTCGTGCCGGAAGCGCTGAGCAAGGCGCTCCCCGGAGGCGTGACCGGGAAGCGTGCCATGCGCGTCGTTCCCGACATCGCGCTGGTGGCCGATCCGCTGACGGGCATGCTCGTGGGTGAAACCACCGCTACGGCCGACGGCAAGGACCTGCACTACGGCGAACGGCGCTCGGGCGGTACGAGCCTGTCCTGCCCGCTGTTCGCCGGGATGCAGGCTCTGGTGCAGCAGGCCGGCGGCGGGCGGGCTCTGGGCTTCGCGAACCCGGCCCTGTACCTTCTGCACGGGTCGGGCGCGATCACCGACGTCACGGACACCCCTCTGGGCGCGGATCACCCCGTGGCCTGGACCGTGAACCGTTATGAGGACCAGGCCAACGAGACAGGCCCGTGGTCGACCTACCTCGCGACCACCGGAAGGAACGGCGAAGGCGCGGCCCGCCTCGGGGCGTCGAAGGGGTTCGACAACACCACCGGCCTGGGGTCGCCGAGCGCCGCGTACATCGGCGCCTACCTCCGCCCGCCGTCGTAGCGACTCCGTCGCCCCGCACCACGGTGTCGGCTTCCGGCCGGCAGGACCGGCCGCAGGCGGAGAGGTCTGCGCCTGCGGCCTTTCGGTCCTCCGGGAGGACTCAGGCGTTCTCCGTCTCCTCCACCAGGTGGCGCAGGACGTCCGTCAGGTCCTGGCGGCGGGCGAACGCCGAGCGCTGGCGGGCCGCGCCCGAGCCGTCGCGCAGCAGTCCGCCGAGGGTCTTCGCCGCGTGGTCCAGGTCGCCGGCGGCGGCCAGGTCCGGGGCGACCAGGTCGAGCAGGGCCTCCGCCAGGTCGGCCGCCGGGAGCTCGGCGCCCGTGTACGGGTCCAGGCCGAAGCCCTCCAGGCCGTCGTGCGCCGCCCTCCACCGCGCGAGACGCAGTACCTCGTCCCGTACGGGCCGTTCGGGCCGCTGCTCCGCGATGTCGCGCAGCGCCGAGGAGACCAGGGCGCGGCCCAGCTCGGCCTGGAGCACGGCCGTGTCGATGTCCGGGGACATGTCGGGTGCCCGGATCTCGAGCGTCGGCCAGTTCCCGGAGGGGCGGAGGTCCCAGTAGACCATCTTGGTGTCCAGGGCGGCCCCGGAGCCGAGCAGGGTCTGCACCGAGCGCCGGAAATGGGCCGTGGACGGGAAGTGCGGGGGCGGGCCGGCCGAGGGCCAGCCCGCCCAGGCCATCGCCCGCCAGCTGGAGTGGCCGGTGTCACGGCCGTTCCAGAAGGGGGAGTTGGCGGCCAGCGCGATCAGCGTGGGCAGCCAGGGCCGGACCCGGTTGGACACCGCCACCGCCGTGTCCACGTCGAGGGTGCCGATGTGGATGTGGCGGCCGCAGCTGACCAGGGTGTCGGTCAGCGCGCCGAAGCGGCGGTGCTGCTCGCGCTGGCGCGGCTCGTCGTCGGTCAGGTGCAGCGGCCCTTCGACGGCCACGACGGGCGAGGGCGCGGCCAGCAGGCGGCAGCCGTGCTCACGGGCCGCCGCGGCGAGGGTCCGCCGCAGGGCGGCGAGCTCCTCGCGCAGGCCGGTCGCCGAGTCGGCGACCGGGGTGGAGATCTCCACCTGGTACCGGGTCCCCTCGGGGTGCAGCTGCTGGGGGAGCCCGGCCGCGGTGGCGAGGACGAGCGGCGCGGCCGGGACGACGCGCAGGGTGCGGTCGTCGACGAGCAGGAACTCTTCCTCGACCCCGACCGTGAGGGGGGTGGTGACACCGCTCGCGGTGCGCAGGCCGTGGCCCGCGGGGCCGGTGTCACTGGTGCTCGTGGTGCTGTTGCCAGGATCGATCACTACGCCTCCCTGGACATACGAGTCTTTCATCATGAGCCGAACAGACGGCCGGGATGCAACGCCGATCCGGTCAAATGTCGGGTGATAATGGCGAGTTAGCGGCAAGAGCGGTCGGGTACTGAAATCACCGGTCCGGGTGGGTCGGGCGGTGCGGGTGTGCGGTCGCGCGTTGCGCGCGCGTGATGCCCGTATGAACGCCCTCCGGGCTCCAGGAGCGCCCTAGAAGGGCCCGGTTACCATCCCGTGTGACCGGTACCGCCTCCCCGCCCCGACCGAAGCGGCGCATATTCGCCGACCTGACACCGCTGCGCACCTCCGCCCACTACAGACGGCTGTGGGTGGGCGGCACCATCTCCTGGATGGGCCAGGCCATGACGGCCCTGGCGATCTCGCTCCAGGTCTACGAGATCACCGGCTCCAGCTTCTCCGTCGGGCTGGTCGGCCTCTTCTCCCTCGTCCCGCTGGTCGCCTTCGGCCTGTACGGCGGCGCCATCGCCGACACCGTGGACCGGCGCAAGCTCGGCCTCTACAGCCAGACCGGGCTCACCGTGCTGTCCGCCGGCCTGGCGGCCGCGGCCCTGCTCGACTACCACCGGGTCTGGCTGCTCTACACCGTCGTCGCCCTCCAGGCCGTCTGCGGGGCGCTGAACGGGCCGGCCCGCTCGGCCATGATCCCGAAGCTGCTGCCGCCCGAGCAGCTCCCCGCCGCGAACGCGCTGGGCTCCGTCACCATGACCTCCGGCACCATGCTCGGCCCGGTGCTGGGCGGGCTGATCGTCGGCTGGTGGGGCTACCAGGCCGCGTACCTGATCGACGTCGTGACCTTCGTCGCCGCCCTCTACGCCATGTGGCGGCTGCCCGCGATGCTGCCGGAGGGGCGCAAGGGGCGGGCCTCGGTGATGGACGGGCTGCGCTTCCTCGGGACCACGCCCAACATCCGGATGACCTTCTTCTCCGACATGGCCGCGATGATCTTCGCGCAGCCGAAGGCGCTGTTCCCGGCCATCGCCGTCCTCTGGTACGGCGGCGACGCCAGGACCGTCGGCCTGCTGGTCGCCGCCCCCGCCGTGGGCGCGCTGCTCGGCGGGCTGTTCTCCGGCTGGCAGGGGCGGATCCGGCGGCACGGGCTGGCGATCCTGCTGTCCGTCGCCGCGTGGGGGCTGGCCATCGCCGTGTTCGGGCTGACCCGCAACCTCTGGCTCGGGCTGCTCTTCCTCGCGCTGGCCGGGTGCGCCGACACCATCTCGATGGTGTTCCGCTCCACGATGATGCAGACCGCGACCCCGGACGGCATGCGGGGCCGGCTCCAGGGCGTGTTCATCGTCGTCGTCGCGGGCGGGCCCCGCCTCGGCGACTTCCTGGCCGGAACCGTGGGCGACCTCGCCTCCCCGACCGTCGCCGTCACCGGCGGCGGCCTCGCGTGCGTGGCCGTCCTGGGCCTGCTGTCCGCCCGGTGGCGTTCCTTCGCCCGCTACGACTCGCGGTCGCCGCAGCCGTAGGGAGGCCGGGGCGCCGCGGACCGCGCCCGAGGGCCGGGCCGCCGTCAACCGGACCTTCGAGTCCCTCACCCTCCTGCCCGGCGGACGCACCCTGGTCGCGGCACCGGAGGGCCCGCCGGCCGCGGACGGCAAGGACGGGCAGGGGCGCACCCTCCAGCGGATCCAGACCCGGGAACGGCGCCCGGGCGGGGAGTTCGTCCTCGGGCGGCAGTACGCCTACCCCGCGTCGACGCGGGCCGCGGCATCGCCGCACTCGCACCGACCCGGGACGGACGGCTGATCGTGCTGGAACGGGGCTTCACCCGCGAGTCCGAGATCACCGCCCGGCTCCTCGGCCATGACGGCGCGGGCCGCGTCCGGCTCCTGCCGGCCAGCGACGACAACGAACTCCCGCAGCAGACCACCCGGCCCGCAGGGGACAGCGGGGGCCCGCCCCCGCCCCGCCGTCAGCGGACCGGCCGGGAGCGGGCTGCCAGCAGCCGCTCGGCGCGCTCCACGAGCAGCGGCAGCAACTTCCGCCGCCACGTACCGAGATGGACCATTCCGCTCGACATCCCGCCGTGGGCGTACCGCTCCCGGTACACGTACGGTGCCTGCTCGCCGAGGAGGTCGACCTCCACGAGCTCGTCGAACGTCGTGTACAGGAGCCGGGCGACCGCGTCGGCCGAAGCCGGGAGGTCCGTACCGGCCAGGGTGTCGTGGAGCGCCTGCCAGACGTGCGGATCGCCGCGCAGGCCCCAGCCGTTGGCTCCGCCCTCGAAGAGTTCGGCCGTCTTCGGGACGGGCGTGTCGTCATGTGCCATGCCGTCAGTCTCCCAGGGGCGGAGGCCGGTGGGCCCGCCTACCGGCGGGCCTGCGGTCCGACGACGCCCCGCGCCACGCCGAGGTCCACCAGGTCCTGGGGGCGGATGCGGAGCTGGTCCGCCGTGGCGGGGGCCTCTTCGGCGGGCCGCTTGAGGATGGCCGCCGCCAGCTCGGGGGCGATCACCGAGAAGTAGCTGTCCGGGGTCACCCAGGTGTTGCCCGGCGCGGCCAGGGCGAGCGCCCCGCCCGAGCCGCCCTCGCCGATCAGCAGGGTCGTCACCGGAACGGTGGCCTCCGCGACCGCCGCGAAGCAGTCCGCGATGGCCGGGCCGGCGCCCGCGTGCTCGGCGGCGGCGTCGTTGGCCGCGCCCGGGGTGTCGACCAGGGTGAGCACCGGGACGCCGAGCCGGTCCGCGAGGCGGATCACGCGGGCCGCCGTACGGTAGCCCGCCGGGCGGGTGGCGGTGCCGCACTGGGCCGCGTACGCCACCGCCCGCCCGTCCCGCAGCCCGAACCCGCACAGCATCCCGGAGTCGAAGGCCCCGGCCCGGTCCCCGCGCAGCGGCAGCCGCAGCCCGAAGTACGCGTCCAGGTACGCCTGCGCCCGGGGGCGCTCGGGGCGCCGGGCCTGCCGGACGGCGTCCCAGCCGGTCAGCGGGGGCGTGACGGCGCCCAGCGCGGCCGGGGGCTCGACGGGGACGCCGGCCCGGGGCGCGGCCAGCACCCGCAGCCAGTCCCCGAGCGCCGCGGGCAGCTCCGCCGCGGGGACGACGGCGTCGACGTGCCCGGCGTCGTACTGCCCCTCGGCGGTGTAGGCCGCCGGATCGGCGTCCGCCGGCCGCACCCGGGACCCGGCGAAGCCGACCTGCGCCCCGGGCAGCGCCAGCACCACGTCGGCCCCCGCCCCGAGGGTGGCCCACCCGCCACCGGTGGTGGGGTCGCGCAGCACCGCGATCTGCGGGAGCCCGGCGGCCCGGGTCAGCACGCACTGGCGGGCCACGCGCTGGAGCTGCGCCAGCGCGAGCATCCCCTCCTGCATGCGGGAGCCGCCGGTGGCGATCAGGGAGACCAGCGGCAGGCGGCGCTCGCGGGCGTGCGCGTACGCGGCCTCCAGCCGGTCGCCGGTACGCCGGCCGAGGCTGCCCCCGAGGAACCCGAACTCGAAGGAGACGAGGGCGGCTTCGTGCCCGCCGATGCGGGCGGTCCCGGTGACGACGGACTCCCGCTCCCCGGTCCGCGCACCGGCCCGGGCCCGCGAGGCGTCGTACCCGGCCCAGCCGAGCGGCCCGTCGTCGTCGGGGTACTCCGCGGCGGGCGCGGGCAGCTCGGCGAAGCTCCCGGGGTCGGTCAGGGCGGCGATGGCGGCACGGGCCGAGAGGCGGGTCGTCACGCGGCCAGCGTAGGCGGTGGGGACGGAGCGCGGGGGCCCGTGGCGGGGGCCCGCCACGGCCGGCCCGAGGCGCCGGGGGCCGCTTTCCCGCCCCGAGGGGTCGGGGCCCCGGGCGGTGTTTGCCCACCCGCCTCCCGGCGGGATCCCGCCGGGAGGCGCTGGACTGCCGGCCGGCGCGGGGGAGGGGCGGTGTCCCCTGGAGCTCTCTCAGAGAGGGGTGGGGGTTTCCGTCAGTCTCATCGTGCTCACGCCGGGAGCCCCCGCCGGCCCCCTACAGCGCCGACTCCCACGTCACCGTCGTCCCCCTCGCGCCCGTGTCCGTGGGGCCGTCGTCCGAGACCGTGAGGCGGACGCGGGAGGCAGTGGCGTCCACCTCGACCGCGATCGCCGTGACCCCGCTGCGGCGGTGGGCCGCTGCCAGGGCGCTGCGGAGAGTGGCCAGGAGGGCGTCCGTCACCCGGTCCGGGAGCAGCGCGTCGACCGCCCCCGCGAAGTGGACCGACGGCTGGAAGCCCAGCAGGACGGCGGCTCCGCCGGTCTCCCGCAGCACCCGTCCCCGGAAGGTCGTCGGGGCGTCCGTCGGGGGCTGCTGGAGGGCGAAGATGGCCGTGCGGACCTCCTGGATGGTGGAGTCGAGCTCGTCCACGGCCCGGCTCAGCTCGTCGCCGACGTCCGCCGCGTCCCCCGTCGGCGCGTTCGAGGACCGGCGCCGGGTGCTCTCCAGCATCATCTCCGTCGCGAACAGCCGCTGGACCACGAGGTCGTGCAGGTCGCGGGCGATGCGGTCGCGGTCCTCGTAGACGGCGAGCTGCTCGCGGTCGTGCTGCGCGTCCGCCAGGACGAGCGCCAGGGCCGCCTGCGAGGCGAACTGCGAGGCCAGCAGCCGGTCGACGGCGTCGTACGGGCGCCCGCCCCGGGCCCTGGGCAGGGCGAGGGTGCCGATCAGCTGGCCGCCGCTCTGGAGGGGGAGCATCATGCTCGGCCCGAACCGCTTGCGGACGTGCGTGGTCATCCGGGGGTCGGTCGCCGAGTCCTCTATGAAGACGGGTTCCCCGCCCAGCAGTTGCACCAGCACCGGCGAACCCGGCGCGATGGTGGTGCCGATCAGGTCGCCGGGGTCTCCCTGCGTGGAGGCGGCCACGATCTCCATGCCGCCCTCCGGTGTCGGCTGGAGCACCACGCCGGCCGCCGCGTCCGCCAGCAGCCGGGCCCGTTCGGCGACGCACATCAGGGCGTCGGCCGCCGGCCGCCCCGCCAGCAGGGTGGTGGTCACGGCGGCCGCGCCCTCGATCCAGCGCTCCCGGCGGCGGGCGGTCTCGAACAGCCGGGCGTTGCCGATCGCTATGCCGGCCTGCGAGGCCAGGACCCGCACCAGGGTGAGGTCCTCGTCCGTGAAGGGGCCGCCGCCGGCCTTCTCCGTGAGGTAGAGGTTCCCGAAGACCTCGGTGTGCACCCTGATCGGCACGCCGAGGAAGCTGTGCATGGGCGGGTGCCCGGGCGGCAGGCCGGCCGAGCGGGGGTCCTGCGCGAGGTCGTCCAGCCGCAGCGGCCGGGGGTCGGTGATCAGCGCACCGAGCACGCCGGTGCGGCCGTCGGGCAGCCGGGGGATCGCCGCCCGTTCGGCCTCGGTCATCCCGGAGGTGAACAGCCGGGTGAGCCGGCCGCGCTCGGGGTCGACGACCCCGAGCGCTCCGTAGCGGGCCCCGCACAGGTCGGTGGCGGAGTCCACGACGTGCTGGAGGGTGGACTGGAGCTCCAGCTCCGAGCCGACGCTGAGGACGGCGTCCAGCAGCACCGGGAGGCCGGACGGCGTCGCGCCGGCCACCAGCCCGCGCGTCCCGGACTCCGCCCCCGGCCCCGGCCCGGCACCGGAACCCGGCGCGGACCCCGGACCACCCGTCCCTTCGGCGGCAGGCTCCTGCCTCATTCGGCCAGCGGGTTGAGGACCATCGGGGCGATCTTCCCTTCGAGCATCGCGCCGAGACCCATGACGGCGCACACGTCGGGCCGTTCCGCGATGGCCACGGGCATTCCGGTCGAATCCCTCAGCATCTGGTCCAGCCCCGGCAGCAGGGCGCTGCCGCCCACCATCATGATCCCCCGGTCCGTCAGGTCCGCGACCAGGTCCGGCGGGCAGTCGCGCAGCACCTTGCCGATGCCGTCGAGGACGGCCGTCAGCGGGGTGTGGATGGCGTCCCGGACGGCGGCGGTGTCCACGTGGACGGAGCGGGCGAGCCCCGTGGCCACGTCGCGGCCGTGGATCAGGGTGGAGGCGGGCCCGTCGGGGGTGATGCCGTTGCCGTGCAGGGCCAGCTGGAGGGGACGGACGGCCTGGCTCGGCAGCATCAGCTCGTGGGCGTGGCGCAGGTGCTGGACCACCGCGTGGTCGATGGCCTCGCCGCCGACGGGGATCCGCTCGGCGGTGACGATCGAGCCGAGGGAGAGGACCGCGACCTGGGTGGCCGCCGCCCCGCACACCATGATCATCGTCGCGGTCGGCTGCTCCACGGGCAGGCCGCAGCCGACGGCCGCCGCGATCAGGGTGTCGACCAGTTCGACGCGCCGTGCGCCCAGTCCGACCATCGTCTCGACGGCCGCGCGCTGGGCCAGCGGGTCGGCGTCGTGCGGGGTGCAGCAGGCGGCGCGGAGCCGCGGCTTGCGGCGCAGGGCGCGGCGCAGCTTCTCGCCGAGGAGGTGGCGCAGCATCCGCTGGGCCATCTCGATGTCGACGACGGTGCCGCCGGAGACGGGGCGCACGACGCGGATGTAGTCGGGCGTGCGGCCGGTCATCCGCTCGGCGAAGGTGCCGACGGCGATGAGGGCGCCGGTGCGTGTGTTGACGGCGGCGACGCTGGGTTCGTCGACGACCAGTCCGGCTCCCTTCACGTAGACGCGGGTCCTCGCGGCCCCGAGGTCGACGGCGACGTGGCAGCGGCGCAACTGCTCAAGACTGACGGTCACGGCAGGTCCTCCCGAGAGCGCTGGTACAGAAGGGGACCGGCGGATGCCGATCGCAATTCATATCTTCTCGGGTTATTGGGGCATACCGCCTGCTGGAATGCTCCGGCCGGGGCGTGTCGTACGGGGCGGACGTGCTGCACGGGGGTGGATTTCTGTACCGACAGGCAGCAGCATGCGCGCACCATCCGCGCTACCCGTGCGTAACAAGGTAAAGGGGACCCGATGCTGACGCCCCGCCAGAGACGCCTGGCGCTCCTGACCCTCTGCCTCACCCTCCTCGCGCCCGTCCCGGCCCGGGCCGCGGCCGCCCGCACGGCCGGCGCAGCCCGCGATCCGGTGGTGTTCGTCCACGGCTACAACGCCGACCCGGGCGTCTGGGGTTCCCTCCGCGCGGACCTGCGGGCCGACGGGTACGCGGACTCCGAGCTCTTCTCCTTCGGCTACGACACCCACCAGTCCGTCAACGAGGTGCTCTCGGGCCGCCTCGCCGCCTACGTCGACGAGGTCCGCCGCCGGACGGGCGCCTCCCGCGTGGACCTCGTGGGGCACTCCTTCGGCTCCCTCGTCAGCCGCTGGTACGTCAAGTACGGCGGCGGGGCGGCGGCCGTGGACCACTGGATCTCGCTGGCCGGCCCCAACCACGGGACCTCCACCGCCTGGGCCTGCGCCCTGTGGGACCAGGCCTGCCGGGACATGACCCCGGGCTCCTACGTGGTGAAGAACCTCGCCTCCGGCGACGAGACCCCCGGCGCGGTGAAGTACGCGACCTTCTGGTCGGACTGCGACGAGGTGGTCAACCCCGACGGCAGCGTCCCGCTCTCCGGGGCCCTGAACACCCCGGTCGGCTGCCTGAAGCACAACGACCTGCTCGGCGACGCCGCCACCTCGGCCGGTGTCCGCGCCTTCCTCCGCTCCTGAGGCGGGGTCCTAGGACCCCGCCTCCCCCGCCGGCTGCACCCGCTGGAGCAGCCCGTACGTGAACTCCGCCACCAGGGCCCGCCCCGACGCGGTGAACGCCAGCCGCCAGCGCGTCGGCGCGGTGCCCTCCATCGGCCGGACCGGAGCGAAGGCCCGGGCCACCTCGTCCACCGTCGCCGACCAGGGCAGCAGGTCCGCGTCCGTCTCCAGTGCGGGCCCCCGCGCGCCCGGGGCCCGCACCAGCCACTCGTTCCACACCGCCCCGTCCGGACCCGCCAGCACCTCGAACCGCAGCTCCGGCCAGAGCGGCACCGGCCACAGCAGCGCCTCGCACTCCAGGTCCCCGATCCGCCGCGGCCCCGCCGACTCCGGCGGGCCCAGCACCGACCGGTAGCGGGCCAGCGCCCCGCGCGACCCGGGGGAGCGGCCCATCGCCTGCCAGCGCCGGTTGGCCTCCCGCTGCTCGGCGAGGGTGGCGCCCAGCCGCAGCCGGGCCGCCTCCGCGAGACCGGGCTGGAAGTCCGCCATCCTGCGCAGCAGCAACAGCTGGAAGGAGTCCGGCCCGAACGCTCCCGGGCGGCTCCGATGGGGGGTCGCGCTCATGGAAGCCACGATTCCACACAGGATCCTCACGCTCCCGGAATACTTATGTTGCCGGGGACCGCATAGCCTGCGGGCGCCATGAACTACTTCTGCCCCGCCTGCCAGAGACACCTCAACGGCGCGCTCGCGTGCGCGGGGTGCGGGACCCCGGCCGAGTACCTGGCGGCCGCCGCGCCCGGAGCGCCGGCCCCCGCCCCCGAGCCGCAGCCCGCGCTGGCCGAGGTGTTCGCGGACTCGCTCGTCGTGCTGACGGCCCCCCACGGGGGCCGCGCCGACACCCGCAAGCGCGCGGCCACCCGCCGCAGGCGCGGGCGGACCGCCCTGGCCGTCGGCCTGGGGCTGGTGCTCGCGACCGGGGGTTCGATCGCCGTGGCCCGGATCGTGGGCGACGACGAGGGGGTCAACCGGGCCGACGAGGTGGTGCTCACCGACAACGGGCCCAAGCAGCCCGACGCCCTGCCGAGCGAGGCCCCCGCCGCGCCCTCGGCCCTGCCGAAGGCCCCGGCCGGGGCGGCGAAGACGGCCCGGCCCAGTGCGAGCCCGAGCGGGTCGGCGCAGCCGGGGCCGAGCGGGAGCGCCTCCGCGCCGACGGGGACCCCTTCGCAGAAAGGTTCCGGCGGTGGGGCGACCGTACGGCCGACGGGATCCGGGAAGCCGTCGGCCGGCGCCTCCGGCACGGCGCGGCCGACCCCGACGAAGGCCAAGCCGGGCAAGCCGAAGCCGCAGCCGACCGACACCTGCGTGTTCTGGATCTTCTGCTGAGCGGGCGGGGCCGACCGGCCCCGGGTCTCAGCCCAGCATCCGCTTGAGCAGGTCCCGCAGGGTCGTGCGCTCCTCGGCGGAGAGCCCGGCCAGCGGCTCGCGCGCGAAGTCCAGCGACTCGCGCAGCCGCTCCGCCGTCTCGGCCCCCTCCTCGGTGGGCGCGGCGAGCTTCACCCGGCGGTCGGCCGGGTCCGGACGACGTTCGACCAGGCCCCGGGTCTCGAGCCGGTCGATGATGCCGGTGACGTTGGACGGCTCGCAGCGCAGCTTCTGCGCGATGCGGCGCATGGGCAGCGGCTCCAGCGACAGCAGCGTCAGGACCTTCGCCTGGGCGCCGGTGAGCTGGTGGCGGGCGGCCGCCTCCTCGTACTCCATGTGGTAGCGGGCCACGACGTCGCCGATGAGCTCGACGACCTCGACGGTCACTGGGTCTGCGCGACGACTGGGCATGGGACCAGCGTACCCATTTGCTTGACAACATGAAATATCCAGGAGCATGGTTGTTTCAGGTCGTGAAGCATTCCGCTTCGCGCCCCGCCCTCTCTCCCACTTCCTGGAGCCCCTCATGTCTCAGATCCCCGCCGTCAGCCGCGAGTGGCACCTCGTCCGCCGTCCGCAGGGCTGGCCGGTGGCCGAGGACTTCGCCCTCCGTGAGGTGCCCGTGTCCGCCGAGCCCGCCGCCGGCCGGATCCTGGTCCGCAACCTCCACATGTCCGTGGACCCGTACATGCGCGGCCGGATGAACGAGACCAAGTCCTACATCCCGCCCTTCCAGCTCGACGAGCCGATGCAGGGCGGCGCGGTCGGCGAGGTCGTCGCCTCCAACGCCGAGGGCTTCGCGGTCGGCGACCACGTCCTGCACATGCTGGGCTGGCGCGAGTACGCCGAGCTCGACGCGAAGCACGCCACCAAGGTCGACGCCTCCCTCGCCCCCCTCTCCGCCTACCTCGGCGTCCTCGGCATGCCGGGCCTGACCGCCTACGCGGGCCTCTTCGAGGTCGCCTCCTTCAAGGAGGGCGACTCCGTCTTCGTCTCCGGCGCGGCGGGCGCGGTCGGCAGCCTCGTCGGCCAGTTCGCGAAGATCAAGGGCGCCTCCCGGGTGATCGGCTCCGCCGGCTCGGACGAGAAGGTGACCCTCCTCACGGAGAAGTACGGCTTCGACGCCGCCTTCAACTACAAGAACGGCCCCGTCGCGAAGCAGCTGAAGGAGGCCGCCCCCGAGGGCGTCGACGTCTACTTCGACAACGTCGGCGGCGACCACCTCGAAGCGGCCATCTCCGAGATGAACGTGCACGGCCGCGCCACCCTGTGCGGTGCGATCGCCGGCTACAACGACACCGAGCCCGCCCCGGGCCCGCGCAACCTCATGATGGTCATCGGCAAGCGCCTGCGCCTCCAGGGCATCCTGGTCGGGGACCACGCCGCGCTCCAGCCGCAGTTCGTCAAGGACGTGGCCGGCTGGCTGGCCTCCGGCGAGCTCCGCTACGACGAGACGGTCGTCGAGGGCGTCGAGAACGCGACCGGCGCCTTCCTCGGAATGCTGCGCGGCGAGAACACCGGAAAGATGATCGTCACGTTCACCCGTTAGGCTCCCTCCATACCGTCGCGATCGTGGGCGCGAGTCGCGGCGACTATCTGGAGGATCCACTTTCATGTCCATCACCCAGTCCGACGTCGCGTACACGGCCGTCGCCACCGCCGAGAACGGCCGTGACGGCCGCGTCGCCACCAACGACGGACAGCTCGACGTCGTCGTGAACCCGCCGAAGGAGCTCGGCGGCAGCGGCGCCGGCACCAACCCGGAGCAGCTGTTCGCCGCCGGCTACAGCGCCTGCTTCCAGGGCGCCCTCAGCGTCGCGGCCCGCAACGAGAACGTCGACGTCACCGGCTCCACCGTGACCGCCGAGGTCGGCATCGGCAAGAACGACGAGGGCTTCGGCATCATCGTCAAGCTCACCGCCTCGATCCCGAACGTCGACGCCGCCGTCGCGAAGGACCTGGTCGAGAAGGCCGACCAGATCTGCCCGTACTCCAAGGCGACCCGCGGCAACATCACGGTCGAGCTGAACGTCGCCTGACGTCTGCGCCGTACGGCTGCACCGCGCGCGAAGGCCGCATCCCGAGGGGGTGCGGCCTTCGCCGTAAACTGGCCGCATGCGTGATCTTGCGGGGGGTTTCCGGTACCTGTGGGCCGGACAGAGATGGGTGTTCGCCAACGGCCGCTGGCTGGGCTTCGGCCTGCTGCCGGGCCTGGTCTCGCTGCTGCTCTACGGCGCCGCGCTGACCGGCCTCTTCTACGGGGCCGACGACTTCACCGCCTGGGCGACGCCGTTCGCCTCGGACTGGTCCTCGCCGTGGCTCGGGCTCTTCCGCGGGTTCCTGACGGCCGTGGTCGTCTCCCTCGGGCTCTTCCTCTCGGTGATCACCTTCACCGCGGTGACCCTGCTGGTCGGCCAGCCCTTCTACGAGTCCCTCTCGGAGCAGGTCGACCGCACCGAGGGCGGTGAGGTCCCGGAGTCGGGGCGCTCGTTCTGGGAGGACCTGTGGATCTCCGCCCGGGACAGCCTGCGGCTGCTGGTGCGGGTGATGCTCTACGGGATCCTGCTGTTCGCCCTCGGGTTCATCCCGGTGATCGGGCAGACGGTGGTCCCGGCGCTCGGCTTCGGCGTCTCCGGCTTCTTCCTCGCCCAGGAGCTGACCTCGGTCGCGCTCCAGCGGCGCCGGGTGGACCTCGACGAGCAGCTCGTCCTGCTGCGCGGGAGGCGTGCGACGGCGCTCGGCTTCGGCGTGCCGCTGGTGCTGCTGTTCCTGATCCCGTTCGTCGCGGTCTTCCTGATGCCGGGCGCGGTGGCGGGGGCGACCCTGCTGGCGCGGGACCTGGTGGGGGCCGACGGCTCCGAGGACGACGCGCGGGACGAGGACGGGCAGGACGGCGACGCCGCCCAGGCCGCCCAGGCGGGCCCGTACGGGGCCGCGGGGCCCTACGGCGCGGGACAGCCCCACGGCCAGGGCTACGCCCAGGCCCCGGCCCAGGCGTACCCGCCGGCTCCCGGCCAGGGTTACGGCGGCCAGGTTTACGGCGGCCAGGGTTACGGAGCCCAGGGTTACGCCCCCGCTCCGGGCCAGGGCTACGGGCAGCAGGCGCCCGCGTACGGTCAGCCCCCGGCGCAGCCCGCGTACGGTCAGCCCCCGGTCCAGGGTCACGGCTACGGCCAGGCCCCGGGGCAGGGACAGCCGGGCGGGTACCGGCCGGACCCGCGCTCCTGACGCCTGACGCCTGACGCCGGGTGCCGGGTGACTCAGCGCCCGGACCCGCGCCGCAGCAGGGTGATCGCTCCCACCGTGTCCTCGCCCGCGTGGGCGGCCGGGTCGGCGTCCAGCCGCTCCTTCATCAGCTTCAGGTACGGCTCGATCAGCTCCGCGCTGACTCCCTGGTCGGCGGCGGTGCGCAGCAGCGTGCCGCTCGCCGTGACCTGCATGGCCAGGTTGGACACCACCCCGGTGGTGAAGTCCCGGGAGGTCAGCCGCTCGGCGGCGTTCCCGACGAAGAACCCCATCGCGCCCAGCCACTCCGACAGCAGCGGTGCCAGCTCCTTCGGGGCGATGTCCTCGCCCTCGATCAGCGCGTAGGCGTGCGAGATCCCGGCGAACAGCCCGTTCATCGCGCTCAGCAGCGCCACGTCGTGCAGCGCCGCATGGCCCGGGTCCGTGCCGACGAAGCGGGCGCCGGCCGGGACCTCCAGGGTCGTCCGGTGGGTGTCGAAGAGGGCGCGGGAGCCGCTGTAGAACACGTACCCGCCGGCTTCGGGGACGCCGATCATCGACGGGGTGGCCATGATCCCTGCGTCGAGGAAGCGGGCGCCGCGCTCCTCGGCCCAGGCCGCCCGGGCCCGGCCCTCGGCGGGCGTGCCGGTGGTGAGGCTGACCAGGTCCTTGCCGGTCAGGTCGAGGCCGTCCAGGACGGAGCCGATGCTCGCGTCGTCCAGCAGGCACAGCACGATCAGGGTGTTCGCGGAGACGGCTGCGGCGGGGCCGGCGGCGACGGCCGCGCCCTCGGCGGCCAGGGGCCGTGCCTTGGCGGGGGTGCGGTTCCAGACGGTCAGGGGGTGCCCGGCGGCGATCCAGGTGCGGGCGAGGGCGGTGCCCATGTCGCCGAGGCCGAGCAGGGTGAGCGGGTGGCGCGCGGTGTCGTTGTCGGTCATGCCGTTTAGCCTGGTGGCAGGCTGACGGGTGCTCAAGTACGCACTTCGGAGTGGGTGGTTACCCCGAGGTGAGCGAGCAGGTGGAAGGGGTGGGCGGGATGGCTCTGACGCGCAGGCCGGGCGCGGACCACTGCGGGATCGCCGCGGCGATGTCGGTGATCGACGGCAAATGGAAGGTCTCGATCCTGTGGGAGCTGGACCAGCGCCCGGGCCTGAGGTTCGGTGAGATGCGCCGCCTGGTGCCCGGGGTGTCGGAGAAGGTCCTCGCGGCGCAGCTGCGGGAGCTGGAGACGGACGGCATAGTCCACCGCGAGGTCTACGACGAGGTCCCGCCCCGGGTGGAGTACTCCCTGACCCCGCTCGGCCGGGAGCTGAACGGGGCCCTGGAGTCCCTGGGGGAGTGGGGCGCCAAGCACCTGCTGCCCGACTCGGCCTAGGTTCGGGCCGCGCCGGGGACGTCCGCCGCGGCCACCGTCGGGGTGTGGGCGTCCGCCTCGGCGAGGAGGGTGCCGTCGGGCGACCAGATCGCCGCGCCGCCGCAGCCCGTCCAGGGGCCGGCCGGGCCGACGTGGTTGGCGAGGACGACGTGGAGGCCGTGGTCCTTCGCCATGCCCGGGTAGACGGTGGCGCGTTCGGCGATGCCGCCGCCCGTGCCGTACAGGGAGCTCGCCAGGTGGACCCGGCAGCCGTCGGCGGCGCCCCGGGCGGGCAGGTCCGGGAAGTGGTTGTCGAAGCAGATGCCCAGGGAGAAGCGGATGCCGCCGAGTTCGAAGCGGCCGTCCGCGGTGCCCGGGGTGAAGGCGCCCTGTTCGTGCTGGTAGAGGTGCTGCTTGGCGTACGTGGTGAGGTGCGTGCCGGCCGCGTCGTAGACCAGGGTGGCGATGGCGGGCAGCGGGGCCGGGGTGCGCAGGGCGACGTTGACGGCCACGGCGGTGCCGGAGGAGCGCAGTCCGTCCAGGCGGGGGTCGTCGGCGTCGGCCATCCACAGCGAGGGGTCCTCCGCGAGGGCTTCCAGTTCGTAGCCGGTGAGGGTGAACTCCGGGAAGACCACGAGCTCCGCGCCCTGGTCGCGGGCCTGCGCGGCGAGGGCGGCGGCCTGCGCGGCGTTGGCGGTGACGTCGGCGGGTATGCAGGTGAGCTGTGCGGCGGCGATCTTCATGGCCCTCAGGATGCCAGGACGGCGCCGGGGAGCTGCTCGCGGCGGCGTACGAAGGCCAGCTCCACCAGGTTGAGCCCGGTCACCACGGCGGTCAGCAGCGCGAGTGCCGCCAGCGAGGGCAGCAGCACGGCCCCCGGCAGCAGGATCAGGACGAGCGCGGCGGCGGTCAGCCGGGTCACCGACCAGGAGCGGAAGAGGTGCCAGCGGGTGTAGCCGAAGGTGGCGAGGAAGAGGGCGCAGCCCCCGTAGAGGAGGGCGGCGACGCCGAGCGGGAGCCGGGCCCCGGGGTGGGCGACGGCCTCGGCCATGCCGACGGCCACCGCGATGACGGAGGCGATCAGGGAGAGGTGCCCGTACGAGAGGACCTGCCGGGCCACGTCGGCCCGTACGGCGGCGGTCTCCAGCCCGTGCCGGACGGCGTCGGCCGCGAGGTGGAAGTACACCCACCACAGGCTGCAGACCAGGGCGAAGGCCACGGCGACGGCGGCCAGCGAGCCGGTGTCCAGCTCGGGGGAGGAGGCCACCGGGGCGCCGACGGCCACGATCGACTCGCCCAGGGCGATCATCACGAACAGGCCGAACCGCTCGGCGAGGTGGCCCGAGTCGAAGCTGAGCCGGACCATGGTGCGGCGGGTCAGCCGGGGCGCGGCCAGGTCCACGGCGGCCGCCAGGGCCCACAGCCCGGTCCGGGCGCTCCCGTCGAGGAAGGAGCCGGCCAGCAGCAGCGGGCCGCTGACCAGCACCGACAGGGTCACCGGGGTGGGCCTCAGGCGGCGGCTGCGGCCGTGTGCGAGCGCGGCGAGGACGAGGCGGGCGCCGAAGTAGGCGCCGGCCAGGAGCGGTCCGCGGTCCCCGAAGGCGTCGGGCAGGGCCAGGGCCATGAGCAGGCCGCACAGTCCGGCGGCGAAGAGTCCGATCCGCTCCGCCGGCCGGTCGGCGTCATGGGTGTTGGCGTGGACCGTGTTGCCGACCCACACCCAGTAGACGGGGACGAACACGATCAGGGCGCGGCCGGTGCCGGCCCATCCGTGGTCGTGGTGCAGCAGTGCCGAGACCTGGGTCACGGCGAAGACCAGTACGAGGTCGAAGAACAGCTCCGACCACGCGACCTTCTTCTCGTGCTCTTCCGGCTCCATGTGGTGTCCCCCCGCTCGAAGTCCGGGGGAAAGGATGCCCGGTGGGGGCGGGCGGTTACGCGCCGGGGCCCCGCAGCAGGGTCAGGAAGGAGCGGAACGCACCGGGCATGTCGACCGATTCCGGGGCGAGCAGCCACTGGTACTGGAGGCCGTCCATGACCGCCGTCAGCAGGGGGGCGGCCTGTTCCGGGGTGAGGCCCGAGGGGAGGAGGTCGCCGAACTCGGCGCGCAGCAGGGCGGCCATCTCGGCGCGGACCTGCGCGTAGCGCTCGGTGAAGAAGGCGCGGGCCGGGTGGCCGTCGGTGACGCTCTCGCCGAGCAGGGCCGAGAAGGTCTGGACGATGCCGGGGCGCATGGCGTTGTACTCCACGAGGGAGGCGAGCAGGTCCAGCCGCCAGGTGTCGGCGGAGGCGCGGGAGCCGCCGCCGGTGTCCCAGCGGTCGCGCTCCTCCAGGACCGCGACCAGCAGGGCCTCCTTGGTCGGGAAGTGGTGCAGCAGGCCCTGCTGGGTGAGGCCCACGCGCTCGGCGACGGAGGCCAGGGAGGCGCCCCGGTAGCCGCGCTCTGCGATCACCTCGACCGCCGCGCGGACGATCTCGCCGCGCCGTTCCTCGCTCTTGGCCCTGACCATCGCCCCGCCACACCCCTTCCGTTCGGACCCGGCCCGCAGTCGTACGACCGTACGCCATCCTTACGTCACGAAAAGATTACAAGACCTACCGTCTTACAGGTGTGGGGTCCACCATGGGCGCACCGCACCGCACCCACAGAGCGAGGAGGCACGGCCGTGACCGCTGCCGAGCAGGTCCCCGACGAGCGCGCGAGCGAGCAGCTCCGCGAAGACGCCGTCGAGGCGGCCCTGGAGAAGCTCGACCTCGACGCCAAGACCCGCCTCCTGGCCGGCCAGGACATGTGGTCCCTGCCCGCCCTCCCGGAGATCGGGCTGGGCTCGCTGGTCATGTCCGACGGCCCGATCGGCGTCCGGGGCGTGCGCTGGACCGCCGACGACCCCTCCGTCGCCCTGCCCTCCCCGACCGCCCTCGCCGCCTCCTGGGACCCGGCCCTGGCCCGCCGGGCCGGGTCGCTGCTGGCCCAGGAGGCCCGCCGCAAGGGCGTCCACGTCCTCCTCGCGCCCACCGTCAACCTGCACCGCTCCCCGCTCGGCGGCCGCCACTTCGAGTGCTACTCCGAGGACCCGTACCTCACCGGAGTCATCGGCACCGGCTACGTCCAGGGCGTCCAGGACGGCGGGGTCGGCACCACCGTCAAGCACTTCGTCGGCAACGACGCCGAGACCGAGCGCTTCACGGTCGACAGCGTCATCGCCGCCCGCCCGCTGCGCGAGGTCTACCTGGCCCCCTTCGAGGCCATCGTCCGCGCTGCCCGCCCCTGGGGGGTCATGACCGCCTACAACCGCGTCAACGGCACCACCATGACCGAGCACGGGCGGCTGGTGAACGGGGTCCTGCGGGGCGAGTGGGGCTTCGACGGGTGCAACGTGTCCGACTGGATGGCCGCCCGCTCCACCGCCGGCTGCCTCGACGGCGGCCTCGACGTGGCCATGCCCGGCCCCACGACCGTCTACGGGCCCGCCCTCGCCGAGGCCGTGCGCGCCGGCGGGGCGGACGCGGCCGCCGTCGACGGGGCCGTGCGCAACGTCCTGCGCCTCGCCGCCCGCGCCGGACTCCTGGAGGGCGCCCCCGCCGCCGTCGCCGCGCCGCCCGCGCCGCTCGACGGGCAGGCCCTGGCCCGCGAGCTGGCCGTCCGCGGGGCCGTCCTGGTCCGCAACGAGGGCGGCGCCCTGCCGCTGGAGCGGTCCTCCGGCCGCACCGTGGCCCTGATCGGCGCCGCCGCCCGCGACGCCCGCGTCCTGGGCGGCGGCAGCGCCACCGTCTTCCCCGAGCGGGTGGTCTCCCCGCTCGACGGGCTCACCGCCGCCCTGCCCGAGGGCGCCCTGACCTACGCCGTCGGCGCCGACCCCAGTGAGGAGCCCGCCCCCGCCGGGCCGGGCTTCGAGCTGCGCGCCGTCTGCCGCGACGCCTCCGGGGCGGTCCTCGGCGAGGGCGGTCTGCCGACCGGGCAGGTCCAGTGGATCGGCGAGGACCTGCCCGAGGGGGCCTCGTACGAGACGATGGCCTCCATCGAGGTCACCGGGACGTTCGTGCCGCGCGAGAGCGGCGAGCACGTCTTCGGCACCCGCGGGCTCGGCGCCTTCCGCCTCGCCGTCGGCGGCCGGACCCTGTGGGAGGGCGTCCAGGAGATGGGCGACGAGGCCGACCCCTTCGAGGCCTTCTTCGGCGCCCCCAGCGAGCGCGCGCGGGCCGTCCTGGCCGCCGGGGAGCCCGTCGAGGTCTCCCTGACCCACCAGGTGCCGGACCTGGGCGCGATGCCGCTCAAGGCGGTCGTGTTCTCCCTGCTGCACCTCGGCCCCCGCCGCGACCCCGACGAGCTGATCGCCGAGGCCGTACGGGCCGCCCGCGCCGCCGACACCGCCGTCGTGGTCGTCGCCACCACCGAGCGGGTGGAGTCGGAGGGCTTCGACCGCGCGGGCCTCGGGCTGCCGGGCCGCCAGGACGACCTGGTCAGGGCCGTCGCCGCCGCCAACCCGAACACCGTGGTCGTCGTCAACGCGGGCTCCCCGGTCGAACTGCCGTGGCGCGAGGACGTCGCCGCCGTGCTGCTGACCTGGTTCCCCGGCCAGGAGGGCGGGGCCGCGCTGGCCGACGTGCTCCTCGGGGACGCCGAGCCCGGCGGGCGCCTGCCCACCACCTGGCCCGCCGCCCTCGCCGACGCGCCCGTCACCGAGGTCGTCCCCAGCGGGGGGCGGCTGGAGTACCGGGAGGGGCTGTTCATCGGCTACCGGGCCTACGAGGCCCGGGGCGTGCGGCCCGCCTACCCCTTCGGGCACGGCCTCGGCTACACCGACTGGGCCTACGAGTCCCTGGAGGCCACCGCCGAGTCCGTCCGGGTCCGCCTCACCAACACCGGGACCCGGCCGGGCCGCGAGGTCGTCCAGGTCTACCTGGCACCCGTCGCGACCGCCTCCGACAGCGCGCGGAGCGCGACCGTCGAGCGGCCCGCGAGCTGGCTGGCCGGCTTCGCGTCCGTCGCCGCCGGCCCCGGGGAGAGCGTCGAGCTGGAGATCGCCCTGCCCGCCCGGGCCTTCGAGGTCTGGGACGAGGAGGCCCACGGCTGGCGCCGGATCGGCGGTACCTACGAGGTCCGTGCGAGCCACTCGCACGCCGACACCCGGCTGGCGGTCACCCTCGACCTGTAGCCGGGGAAGGGCCGCGACACGCCGGGGCGGGGGATTGGCCGGAAATCACCCTTGCCGAGGCCCGGGAACCGGGCCGGGGGCGGCCCCTGACAGCCGCCCCCGGCCCTTCCGTGCGGCGCCGGGTCCCTCCCGCACCGGCGGGGGGCGTCAACGCGGCGGCTGCGCCGCCGTCACCTGCCGGTGGGCCAGTTCCGCGAGCCGCGCCTGCCCGTCCCGGCCGGGGTGGAACCAGTCCCAGTGGCTCAGCTGGTCCGCCGCGAAGGGGTACTGGAAGACGGCCCCGCCGTCGTAGCGGCACAGCTCGTCCTCCGCGCAGACCTGGCGCAGCGCCTCGTTGTACTCGACCACGCGCGCCCGCACCTTCTCGCGGCGCGCCGTCGCCCCCGCGTCGGCGGACAGGGGCTCGGCCAGCATGGACTGACAGATCCCCAGCTTCCAGATCTGACGCACCATCGGGCTGTCCTTGCCCTGCTCCCACAGCCGCTGGAGGTCCGGGACGGAGGACACGTACACCTGCGAGGCGGGCGAGGCCGCCCGCAGCCCCTTCAGGGCCTGTTCGAATTCGGCCCGGAAGTCCGCCACCGGGGTCATGGACGAAGCGGTGGGCCGGCAGGCGTCGTTCGAACCCACCATCACCGTGACCAGGCCCGGCTTGTGCTCCGCCGCCTCGGTCAGCTGGCCGGGCAGGTCCGCCATGCGCGACCCGGTCACCGCGTAGTTCCAGCTGCGTTCGGGCACCTGAGCCCCGCCCAGCAGGCGGGCCGCCAGGGAGTTGACGGCGGGGTCGCTGCCGGTGGCCCAGGAGACCTCCGGGCAGTCGGCCAGCACCGAACAGGCGTCGAAACCGCGGGTGATGGAGTCCCCGACGGCGGCCACGGAGGTCGGCGCCGTATTCCAGCGCGGCTTCGGCTGTGCCCCCCGTCCGCTCCCCTCCGCGGACGGACCGCCGTCGTCACACCCCGTCACCGTCGCGGCCAGCACGGCCACCGCCACGCCCGCGCCGGTGACGGTCCGGCGTACGCGGCGGCGCGCAGCGGTGGTGCGCATCGGGTGGTCCCTCCCTCGTCGCCCCGTGTCCTCCCCGGGGCGTCCTGCTGAGTGAATGCTCTGTGTTTACGGGCTTCGGAGCGACCGTACGTCACATCATGACCCCTGGCGCACGGTAGCTTTTTCCCGTGGCGTTTCGGCCGCAGGTGCCGCTGCGCAATGTCCAAAATTTTCCGTTACATTACATCACGTCACATACTGTCCGTTTTCTGGAGTTTATTCCCGACCTCGTCCCACACTGGAGGTCCCGGTGACGACACGTGGAGTTCTGTACGTGCATTCCGCGCCGCGTGCGCTCTGCCCGCACGTGGAATGGGCTGTTGCGGGCGTGCTCGGGGTGCGGGTGAACCTCGACTGGATCAGGCAGCCCGCCTCCCCCGGCACCTGGAGAGCCGAGTTCTCCTGGCAGGCCGAGGCGGGCACCGCCTCGAAACTCGCCTCCGCCCTCCGCGGCTGGCACCTGCTCCGCTTCGAGGTGACCGCCGAACCCTGTCCGACCGCCGAGGGCGAGCGCTACAGCTCCACCCCGGAGCTCGGCATCTTCCACGCCGTCACCGGCATGCACGGCGACATCCTGATCCCCGAGGACCGGCTGCGCGCCGCCCTGGCCCGCTCCGCGCGCGGCGAGACCGACCTGGAGGCGGAGATCTCCAAGCTGCTCGGAAAGCCCTGGGACGACGAACTGGAGCCCTTCCGCTACGCCGGCGAGGGCGCCCCGGTCCGCTGGCTCCACCAGGTGGTCTGAAGCCGGACGGTCCGCGAACGCCCAAGGGGAAGGCCCCCTCCCGGCACTGCCGGGAGGGGGCCTTCCCCTTGGTGCGGGTGCCTGCCCTCAGACGGTGCGGAACGCGAGGGAGACGTTGTGGCCGCCGAAGCCGAAGGAGTTGTTGATCGCGGCGATCGGGCCCTCCACCGGCAGCTTGCGGGGCTCGCCGCGCACGATGTCCGCGTCGATCTCGTCGTCGAGGTCGTCGATGTTGATCGTCGGCGGGGCGATCCGGTGGTAGAGCGCCAGCACGGTCGCCACGGTCTCGATACCGCCCGCGCCGCCCAGCAGGTGACCGGTCATCGACTTGGTCGCGGAGATCGCGACGTGGTCGAGGTCGTCGCCCAGGACCTTGCGCAGGGCCTTCAGCTCGGCCGTGTCGCCCTGCGGGGTGGACGTGGCGTGCGCGTTGACGTGGACGAGCTCGGACGGGTCGAGCTGCGTGTTGTCGAGCAGGTTCTGCACGGCGGCCGCGACACCGCGGCCCGTGGGCTCCGGCTGCGCGATGTGGTGGCTGTCCGCGGACAGGCCCTGGCCCAGCACCTCGCAGTAGACCCGGGCGCCGCGCTTGGCGGCGTGCTCGGCGGACTCCAGGACCACGACGCCGGCGCCCTCACCGAGGACGAAGCCGTCGCGGGCCTTGTCGTACGGGCGGGAGGCCGTGGTCGGGCTCTCGTTGTTCTTGGACATCGCCATCATGTTGGCGAACGCCGCGATCGGCAGCGGGTGGATGGCCGCCTCGGTGCCGCCGGCGACGACCACGTCGGCACGGCCGGTGCGGATCATCTCGACGGCGTAGCCGATGGCCTCGGCGCCCGACGCGCACGCGCTGACCGGGGTGTGGACACCGGCGCGGGCGTTGACCTCCAGGCCCACGTTGGCGGAGGGGCCGTTCGGCATGAGCATGGGGACGGTGTGCGGGGAGACCCGGCGCACACCCTTTTCCTTCAGTACGTCGTACTGGTCGAGCAGGGTGGTGACGCCGCCGATGCCGGAGGCGATCACGGTGCCCAGACGCTCGGGGACGACCGTCTCGTCCTCGCCGGCCGGAGCGGTGTAACCCGCGTCGGCCCAGGCCTCACGGGCCGCGATGAGGGCGAACTGCGCCGAGCGGTCGAGCTTGCGGGCCAGCGGGCGGGGGAGTACCTCACCCGGGTCCACAGCGGCCTGGGCGGCGATGCGGACCGGCAGTTCGGCGAAGCGCTCGCCCTCCAGGGGCGAGACACCGGACCGGCCGGCGAGCAGACCTTCCCAGGTCGAAGCGCTGTCGCCACCCAGCGGAGTGGTTGCGCCGATACCGGTGACGACCACGGTGCGATTGGTCGGGCTCACAGGAATTCTTTCTCCACGTCTCAGGGGGTGCTGAATTGTCACGGCGCCACCGCGGGGTGGCGACAAACGCTCGTCAGGCTCAGGCCTGGTGCTTCAGGATGTAGGCGGCGGCGTCGCCGACCGTCTTGAGGTTCTTGACGTCCTCGTCGGGGATCTTGACGTCGAAGCGCTCTTCGGCGGCGACGACGACCTCGACCATGGACAGCGAGTCGACGTCCAGGTCGTCGGTGAAGGACTTGTCGATCTCGACGTCCTCGACCGGGATGCCCGCGATCTCGTTGACGATCTCCGCGAGACCCTCGACGATTTCTTCCTGCGTGGCGGCCATGTGGCGCTCCTTCTGTGGCTAGCTAGCTGGTGGAACAGGTCCGGGAAGTGATCCGGGCCCTAGGGGAGGGTAACGACCGTCGCGGCGTAGACGAGCCCCGCCCCGAAGCCGATGACGAGCGCGGTGTCGCCGCTCTTCGCCGCTCCGGTCGCCAGGAGCCGCTCCATGGCGAGCGGGATCGAGGCGGCCGACGTGTTGCCGGTGGTTTCCACGTCACGGGCGACCGTGACGTGCTCCGGCAGCTTGAGAGTCTTCACCATCGAGTCGATGATCCGCATGTTGGCCTGGTGCGGAATGAAGACGTCCAGGTCATCCGGGGTGATCCCGGCGGCGTCGAGCGCCTGCTGGGCCACCTTGGCCATCTCGAAGACGGCCCAGCGGAAGACCGCCTGGCCCTCCTGGGTGATGGCCGGGAACTTCTGGGCGGTGTCCGTGCTGCGGAACTCGTCCCACGGCACGGTCTGCTTGATGGTCTCGGACTTGTCGCCCTCCGAACCCCACACCGTGGGGCCGATGGCCGGCTCGTCCGACGGGCCGACGACCACGGCGCCCGCGCCGTCGCCGAACAGGAAGGCCGTCGCCCGGTCCTCCAGGTCCGTCAGGTCCGACAGCCGCTCGACCCCGATGACGAGGACGTACTCGGCGGACCCCTCCACCACCATGCCCTTGGCGAGGGTCAGGCCGTAGCCGAAACCGGCACAGCCCGCGGAGATGTCGAAGGCGGCGGGCTTGCCCGCGCCGATCCGGTGCGCGATCTCGGTCGCGACGGCCGGGGTCTGCTTGAAGTGCGAGACCGTCGAGACGATCACCGCACCGATCTGCTCGGGGGAGATCCCGGCGTCGGCGAGCGCCTTGCCGGAGGCCTCCACCGACATCGCGGCGACGGTCTCCTGGGGCGAGGCCCAGTGCCGGGACGCGATGCCGGAGCGGGAGCGGATCCACTCGTCGGAGGAGTCGATCGTCTCGAGGATGACCTCGTTGGGCACCACACGGGTCGGGCGGTAGCCGCCGACGCCGAGGATGCGGGCGTACGGGGAGCCCTTGGCCGGCTTGATCTTGGACATGCTGTGTGGGCTCCTACTCTCAGGCCGTCAGCTCGGCGATGAGCTTCGCGGCCTTGTCGAGGTCGTCCGGCGTCTTCAGTGCCACGTTCGGCACGCCCTTGAGCGCGCGCTTGGCCAGACCCGTCAGGGTGCCGCCGGGGCTCAGCTCGACGATCCCGGTGACGCCCAGCTCGGAGAAGGTCTGCATGCACAGGTCCCAGCGCACCGGGTTCGCGACCTGGCCCACCAGGCGGGCGACGACGTCGGCGCCCGACTCGACCACGAGTCCGTCCCGGTTGGACACGTACTTCAGCGCCGGGTCGGCCGGGGTGAGGGCCTTCGCGGCCTCCGCCAGCGTGGCGACCGCGGGCGCCATGTGGTGCGTGTGGAAGGCGCCCGCGACCTTGAGGGCGACGACCTTCATCGCACCCTCGGGCTTGTCCGCGACCAGGGCCGCGATCTGCTCCGCGGTACCCGCGGCCACGATCTGGCCGGCGCCGTTGATGTTGGCCGGGGTCAGCCCCAGCTTGTCCAGGTGCGCGACGACCACCTCCTGGTCACCGCCCAGGACCGCGGCCATGCCCGTCTCGGTGACGGCGGCGGCCTCGGCCATGGCCAGCCCGCGGGTGCGGACGAACGACAGCGCGTCGTCCTCGCCCAGCACGCCGGCGTAGGCGGCCGCGGTGATCTCACCGACGCTGTGGCCGGCGACGGCACCGAAGGCCGTCGGGGCGCCCAGCGCGGAGGCGGACAGCAGGCCTGCCGCGACCAGCAGGGGCTGGGCCACCGCCGTGTCGCGGATCTCGTCCTCGTCGGCCTTGGTGCCGTAGTGGACGAGGTCCAGCCCGATGGCGTCGGACCACCCCGCGACGCGCTCGGCGGCGCCGGGGAGTTCGAGCCAGGGAGTCAGGAAGCCGGGCGTCTGAGCGCCTTGGCCGGGAGCGACGAGTACGAGCACCCTCACACTCTCTCTTGTGGGTGGTCTCCGCCGCCCGTGGGGACAGGGACGAAGAACCGTCGGGGTAATTGTTGATGTCCGACAAAAGTCTAGGGCTGCTGATCTCCGTCGGCCAGACGCCCGAGGATCAGGGCGATCCGCAGCGTGAAGGCCGAACGGACATCGGAGGGTGACCAACCGGTGACGTCGGTCACACGTCGGAGCCGGTAGCGCACCGTGTTGGGGTGCACGAAGAGCATCCGCGCCGCCCCCTCCAGGCTGCTCGCCTGTTCCAGGTAGACGCTCAGCGTCTCCAGCAGCGCCGAGCCAGCCTCTTCCAGTGGTCTGTAGATCTCCTCCACCAGTTGCTCCCTGGCCGAGGGATCCGAGGCGATCGCCCGCTCGGGCAGGAGATCGTCCGCCAGGACCGGCCGCGGCGCGTCCTGCCAGGCCGTGCACGCCTTCAGCCCGGCGGCCGCCGCCTGTGCGGACTTCGTCGCGTTCAGCAGGTCCGGGACCACCGGCCCCGCCACCACCGGACCGGCCGCGAAGGGGCCGATCAGCGACTTCGCCACCTGGAGCGGGTTGTCGCTGCCTCCCGCGATCACCACCAGCCGGTCGCCCAGCACCCCCGTGAGCACCTGGAGCTTGTGGTGGCGGGCCGCGCGCCGGATCGCCTCGACCGTCAGCTCGCTGTCCCCCTCCGGGGCCGTGCCCAGCACCACGCACACGTGCTCCGGGGAGTTCCAGCCGAGCGCCGCGGCCCGCGACAGGGCGCCCTCGTCCGCCTCGCCCGACAGCACGGCGTTGACGACGAGCGACTCCAGCCGGGCGTCCCAGGCCCCGCGCGCCTCGGCGGCCTGCGCGTACACCTGGGCCGTCGCGAAGGCGATCTCCCGGGCGTACACCAGCAGCGCCTCGCGCAGGATCGACTCGTCCCCGGGAGCCGCCACCTCGTCGATCGCGGCTTCCATGACCTCGATCGTCGTGCGGACCATCTCCACGGTCTGGCGCAGGGTGATCGCCCGGGTCAGCTCCCGCGGCGCCGTGCCGAACACGTCGGTCGAGATGGCCTGCGGGGTCTCCGGGTGCCGGAACCACTCCGTGAACGCGGCGATGCCCGCCTGGGCGACCAGGCCGATCCACGACCGGTTCTCCGGAGGCATCGCCCGGTACCACGGCAGGGCCTCGTCCATGCGCGCGATCGCGTTGGCGGCGAGCCGGCCGGAGGACTTCTCCAGCCGGCGCAGCGTCGCCGCATGCGGATGGGCCGGGTGCGCGGGACGGGTCTCGGGGGAATGCTCACGTTCGGGTTGGGGCACGGGACAAGACTGCCTTATCGACGGCCCGGCGCGGACCCGGGTCCCGGGCCGGGGTCCCCCGGAGAGGGCTACCGTGGCTCCCATGATCGATGTACGCCGCGCCGCCGACCGGTACGAGGGAGGGGATCCGGGTACCGGGATCACCACCCGGCACGCCTTCTCCTTCGGCTCCTCCTACGACCCGGACAACATCCGCTTCGGCCCGGTGCTCGCCTGCAACGAGGAGCTGCTCGCCCCCGGCTCCGGCTTCGACGAGCACCCGCACAGCCACACCGAGATCGTGACCTGGGTGGTGGAGGGCGAGCTCACCCACCGCGACAGCACCACCGGCCACACCGGCACCGTCCGGCCCGGGGACGTCCAGCGGCTGGGCTCGGGCTCGGGGGCCCGGCACGTCGAGCGCAACGACGCGGCCCGCCCGCTGCGCTTCGTCCAGACGTGGCTCGCGCCGCTGGCCGCGGGCGGGGAGCCCTCGTACGAGGTCGTGCGGGACCTCGCGGACGGGACCCCGTACGAGGTCCCGGCGGCCGGGGCCGTGCTGCACGTGCGGCGCCCCGGCGCGGGCGAGCGGGTCCCCGTGCCGGACGCGGAGCGGGTCTACCTGCACGTGGTGCACGGGGACCTGCGGCTCGACGGGGCGGAGCTGGGACCCGGGGACTCGGCGCGGATCACCGGCGAGAAGAACCTGGAGATCACGGCCGGTTCCCCGGGCGAACTGCTGATCTGGGAGCTGCCCGCGTAGGGCCTGTCGTCACATTCCCGTCCGCCCCGCGACGCCTGGCACGCACCATGCGCCGCGGGGCCGCCCTCCGGGCGACGACGGGACCGACAGGTCCTAGCGGGTGCGCAGCTCCGCGAGGACCGCGTCGGTGAAGGGGGTCCAGGCCTCCGCGGCCCAGGGGCCGAAGGCGCGGTCCGTCAGCGCCACGCAGGCGGCGCGGACGTCGGGGTCCACCCACAGGAAGGTGCCGGACTGGCCGAAGTGCCCGAAGGTGCGCGGCGAGGAGGTCAGGCCCGTCCAGTGCGGGGACTTGCCGTCGCGGATCTCCAGGCCGAGCCCCCAGTCGTTGGGGGACTGGTGCCCGTAGCCGGGCAGGACGCCCTTGAGGCCGGGGTGGACCACCGAGGTGGCCTCGGCGACCGTGCGGACGTCCAGCAGCCGGGGGGCCTGGAGTTCGGCGGCGAAGCGCACCAGGTCGGAGACGGTGGAGACGCCGTCCTTGGCCGCAGACCCCTCCAGGCTGGAGGAGTTCATCCCCAGCGGCTCGAAGACGGCCTCGCGCAGGTAGTCGGCGAAGGGGATCCCGGTGGCCTTGGCGAGGTGGTCGCCGAGCACCTCGAAGCCGGCGTTGGAGTACAGCCGCCGCTGTCCGGGCGGGGCCGTCGCCCGGTGCTCGTCGAAGGCCAGGCCGCTGGTGTGCGCGAGGAGGTGACGGACCGTCGAGCCCTCGGGCCCGGCCGGCTCGTCGAGCTCGACCGCCCCCTCCTCGTACGCGACGAGGACCGCGTACGCGGCGAGCGGCTTGGTGACCGAGGCCAGCGGGAAGCGGCGGTCCACCGGACCGTGCGAGCCGGCCAGGCTCCCGTCGGCGCGCACGACCGCCGCCGCGGCGGCGGGCACCGGCCAGTCCTCGATCGTCCGCAGGCTTTCCAGGCCGTTGAGGCCTTCCATGCTCTCCATGGGCCCGAGCCTACTTCGCGCACTTGCCTGGAGCGCACTCCAGGGTTTTAGCGTAGAGGTCATGAACCTGACGGAGACGCGGTACACGATCAGTGAGGTCGAGGCGCGGACCGGTCTGACCCAGCACACGCTGCGCTGGTACGAGCGGATCGGCCTGATGCCGCACGTGGACCGCTCCCATTCGGGACAGCGGCGGTTCAACGACAAGGACCTCGGCTGGCTCGCCTTCGTGGGCAAGCTGCGCGCCACCGGGATGTCGGTGGCGGACATGGTCCGGTACGCCGAACTCGTCCGCGAGGGGGACCACACCGTCGACGAGCGCCGCGCGCTCCTGGAGCGGACGCGCCGCGAGGTGCTGGCGCGGGTCGCGGAGCTGACGGACGCGCTCGACGTATTGGACTGCAAGATCGCGATGTACGCGCGGAACACCGTGGGAGCGGTGGGCGCGGGAACGGGGAAGGCACAGTCATGACGGAGCACACCACCATCGCACGCGCCGAGCTGGGCAAGGGCGGCCCGGTCGTCGGGATCCAGGGCCTCGGCTGCATGGGCATGAGCGAGTTCTACGGGGACACCGACGAGGCGGCGGCCCGCGCGACCCTGGACGCGGCGCTGGCCGCCGGCGTCACCCTCTTCGACACGGCGGACATCTACGGTCGCGGCGCGAACGAGGAATTCCTGGCGCCCTTCGTGGCCGCCCACCGGGACGAGATCACCCTGGCGACGAAGTTCGCCATCGAGCGCAGCGACGACCCGGCCTACCGGGGGGTCCGCAACGACCGCGCGTACGTCCGGCAGGCCGTCGAGGGCAGCCTGCGGCGGCTCGGCGTGGACGTCATCGACCTCTACTACATGCACCGGCGCGACCCGGCCGTGCCCTTCGCCGAGTCGGTGGGCGCCATGGCCGAGCTGGTGCAGGAGGGGAAGGTGCGCCACCTGGGGCTCAGCGAGGTGACCGGGGCCGAGCTGCGCGAGGCGCACGCGGTGCACCCGATCGCGGCGCTGCAGTCGGAGTGGTCGCTGTTCAGCCGGGACGTGGAGCGCAGCGCGGTGGGCGTGGCGGCGGAGCTGGGCGTGGCCTTCGTGCCGTACTCGCCCCTCGGGCGCGGGTTCCTGACGGGGGCCTTCGCGGATGCGGCCGCCGAGCTGTCCGCCGACGACTTCCGGCGCAGCCAGCCCCGCTTCACGGGGGAGAACGCCAAGGCCAACGCGGCCCTGCTGGCTCCGATCCGGGAGATCGCCGCCGCGCACGGGGCGACGGCGGCGCAGGTCGCGCTGGCGTGGGTGCAGCAGCGGGCGTCGGTGCACGGGCTGACGGTCGTGCCGATCCCGGGCACCCGCAAGCCGGGGCGCCTCGCGGAGAACACGGCCGCGACCCGGATCACCCTGACGGCCGCGGAGCTGGCCCTGCTGGAGCCCCTCGCGTCCCGGGTGGCGGGCGCCCGCTACCCGGACATGGCCTTCACGTCGGACTCCCGCGAGGGCTGATCCGCCCGGGGCCGGGGGCGGCCGCCGCACGGACCCCCGCCCCCGGCCGGGTCAGGCGCCGGCCGTGAAGCGGGCGCGGAGGGTCTCGTACTCCGCGTCGGTCAGCAGGCCCGTGCTGTGCAGCTCGCTGAGGTGCTGGAGCCGTTCCCCCGATATCCGGGCCCGGGGGACGGCACCCACCGGCGCCCGCTCCCGCAGCGCGGCGAGCACGGCGGCCGCGAAGGGCAGCGACTCGTGCACCGCCCCGTAGCCCACGCCGAACACCGCCGCCGCGAGGTCGTGGTCGGGGGCCTGCGGGGTCGCGGCGCCGTCCCGCGGCAGCAGCCGCAGGTGCCCGCCCCCGGGGCGCTCCGGGGACACCCACTCCACCCCGGACAGCGCCGCCAGCGCGAACCTCTGGTCCCCGGCGCGCCACTTCGCACTGCTCGCGCCCGTGCGCGACCAGTGGAACGTCACGGCCGTGCCGTCGAACCCGACCCGCGCGTCGTAGGCCTTGAGCTGGAGCGGAGGCTGCGGGGCCGCGACGAGGAACCGTTCCGCCGGAGCGTCGGCGCCGTCCGGTCCCAGCCGGTCGCGCAGCGCCCCGGCGAAGGCCGCGGCCTGCTCCGCCCGGTCCGCGGGCAGCACCAGCCGGTACGGATCGCAGGACTCCTTCAGCTGCCCGGCGGCAGCCTCCATCAGCGGATCGGCCCCGGGCCGCGGCGTGGCGCGCAGCACCACGGTCTCCCGCCGCCCGACACCGGCCGCGGCGGCACCCACCGACACCCCGGACAGCGCTTCGAGGGGGATCCGGCGCTCGCCCAGCGCGTTCCAGAGCCGCGGCGTGCGCATCCCCCGTGCGAAGCGGATGAGCACCGAGTCCGAGTCGGCGTCGAACTCCCAGACGGCATGATTTCCGGCCAGTACGTCACCCATGCGGCACATGGTAAAGGGACGCGCCCCCGCGCGTCCCCCTCGTCATCCGGCCCGATTTTTCGACTTGCTACGGGTCTGTGGTGCATCGGACACCCGTCAGGCATCCCTCAGGCACCCGTCAGAGACCGGTCAGTCACCGTCCGTGCCGGAGATCCCGATCCGGCAGTCGTCGCTGCCGTTCGCGCACGCGACGGAACCGAAACCGCCGGTTCCGATCTTGGCGAAGTTCTCCAGCGAGGCCGTGCCTGGCTCGAAATAGCCGGTGTGGCTGTGCGCCCCGGCGGACGAGAGCAGCCGGGCGCCGAACGCGGGCGACACCGGGTCCGCCCCGTGGCCGACCCCGCCGACCTCCAGGTGCGGGACGTCGGCGATCCAGTCGCCCTCGGCCCGGGTGGCCCACACCCGCGCCGAGGTGTGCAGCTCCGCGGCGTTCCCCACGCGCATGCCGGGGCTGCCCGCCACCACCACGTCGGTCACCCGCTCCGGCAGCGCGTGCGCGGCCACCCCGCACACCACGGACCCGTAGCTGTGGCAGAACAGGGCCACGCTCGCGTCCCCGGGCAGGGCGGCGGCCAGCGACGCCAGCCGCACGGAACCGAGGACGGCGAGCCGGCCGGTGGCGGCGTCCACCCCCACGCCGGTGGGGGCCACGTAGCCGGCCCAGGCGATGACGGCCGTACGGGCGGCGGGCGCGGCCGCGCGCTGGGCCTCGTACAGGGACTGCGCCATGCCGGCGGGGGCCGTCAGCCGGCGCTGGCTGCGCTCGAAGGTGAGGGCGTCGGTGTCGACGCCCGGCACGATCACCGAGACCCGGCGGGCGCCGTCGAGGTCGCCGAACACCTCGGCGGCCAGGCCGTCGCCGGTGGGGTCGAAGAGCAGGATCTGCCGGTTGCCCTCCGCGAGGGACTCGAAGCGGTGGGCCCGGCGTATGGCGTTGGCGCGGTCGGCCGGGGTGAGGGCCACGTCCTTGCCCCGGGCCTCCTCCAGCCGCGCGGTCTGGGCGAGCGCGTTGTGGTTGGCCCGGTAACGGGTCGCGGCGGGCACCCCGTCGAGGTTGCCGACCACGAGCGGGTAGCCGTCGGCGAGGTGGTTGCGCCGGGTCGTGTCGAGGTCGGCGAAGAAACGGGCGACCGTCCGCACGGGGGCGTCGGCCGCGGGCACCGGCCGGCCGTCGACCCGCGCCGTGGCCCACGCGGCGAGCGCGGCGGCCCGTGCCGGAACCGCGGTCTCCGGGCGGTGCACGGCGGTCCAGCCGGTGGTCGCCAGCATGAGGAAGACGACGCCGAGCGCGAGCAGCATGCGCAGGACGGCCGGACGCACGGGGGCGTCGACGGGGGCGTCGGCGATGGGGTGGGCGGGGCGGCCGGGCAGGTTCACTGGAGCCAGACTAAGAGACCCCTGGAGCCAGTGGTGCCAGGGGTGACGGGACTCACGGCCGACCGTGGTAGGCATCGCCCCGTACGGTCACGCTCCGTTGCGGCGGGGGCGGTTGGGGCCCTCCGGAAGGGTGGCCGGAACTCGTCGTCGGTTGCTCCGGACCGTCGGCCGAAGCCGTCCGGCGGCCCCGCCGGGGCCGCGGCACGCTGCCGGGCCTCAGGCGCCGTCGGCGGGCGCCGGCCGGCGCCAGTCCGCCGCCAGGGCGGGTCCGATCTGGTCGAGGTAGGCCTCGGTCATCCGGCGGATCGCGGTCACGCTGACGTCCTCGCCCTGCCCCCAGAGCCTCCCGGTGACCCGCATCACCCCGGAGAACGCGGCGACGGCGACCCGGGGCCGCGGATCCGCGTCCAGGTCCAGCCCCTCGCGGTCGGCGATCAGCCGCGCGATCCTCTCCTCCAGCTCCGTGGAGCGCCGCAGGTGGACGGCGAGCAGGGCCGGCGTGGACTCGATCAGCCGGTAGGCCTGCATGTACAGGTCGACGGGGACCACCTCGGAGAGGGCCTCGTCCAGGGTGTCCCAGGCGGCGAGCACGGCGCCCCGCATGGCCTCCAGCGGCGGCTCGCCGGGCGGACGGGCGCCCAGCGCGTCGACGAAGTGGGACTCCACCAGGTCCTGGACGGCGAAGGCGACCTCCTCCTTGTTCGCGAAGTAGCGGAAGAAGGTGCGCTGGGAGACCTCGACCGTCTCGGTGATCTCGTCGACGGTCGTCCGCTCGTACCCCTGCGAGATGAACAGGAGCAGCGCGGCGCGCAGCAGCGCGTCCCGGGTGCGCCGCTTCTTGCGCTCGCGCAGTCCGGCCGCCGGGGCGGGCCGCTCGTCGGTCATCACCGCGGGGTCCTCTCTGATGCTGAATCTGACGCTGAGTGAGCGGTCAGGGTACCTGTGACGGAGCTGACAGCTACTGCCGCGTTAAGCCGTTTGTGAACTGTCAGTCGCTGTCACTAACCTGCTGGGCATGACTGGTCAGATCACCCTCGCCAAGGAATCGAGTCCGTCACCGGTCCGCTCCGGTCTGCGCGGCCACCCGTGGCTCACGCTGTTCGCCGTGGCGATCGGCGTCATGATGGTCACCCTCGACGGCACGATCGTCGCCGTCGCCAACCCCGCGATCCAGAAGGACCTCGGCGCCAGCCTGGCCCAGGTGCAGTGGATCACCAACGGCTACCTGCTGGCCCTGGCGGTCTCCCTGATCACCGCCGGCAAGCTCGGCGACCGCTTCGGGCACCGCCAGACCTTCCTCATGGGCATCGCCGGCTTCGGTCTCTCCTCGGCGGTCATCGGCCTGTCCGACGGGGTCGGGCTCGTGATCGGCTTCCGCGTCGCCCAGGGCCTCTTCGGCGCCCTGCTGATGCCCGCGGCCCTCGGACTGCTGCGCGCCACCTTCCCCGCCGAGAAGCTCAACATGGCCATCGGCATCTGGGGCATGGTCATCGGCGCCTCGACCGCGGCCGGGCCCATCGTCGGAGGCCTGCTCGTGGAGCACGTCAGCTGGCAGTCCGTCTTCTTCATCAACGTGCCGGTCGGCGTCGTCGCGCTGCTCTTCGGACTGTTCATCCTGCTCGACCACCGCGCGGAGAACGCCCCGCGCTCCTTCGACCTGCCGGGCATCGTGCTGCTGTCGGCGGCGATGTTCTCCCTGATCTGGGCGCTGATCAAGGCCGCCGAGTGGGGCTGGGGCGATGCGAAGACCCTGCTCTTCCTCCTCGGCTCCCTGGTGTGCTTCGGCCTCTTCGCCTTCTGGGAGACCCGGGTCCCCGAGCCGCTGATCCCGCTCGGCATGTTCCGCTCGGCGGCGCTGTCCGCGGGCACCGTGCTGATGGTGCTGATGGCCTTCGCCTTCATGGGCGGCCTGTTCTTCGTCACCTTCTACCTGCAGAACGTCCACGGGATGAGCCCGGTCGACAGCGGCCTGCGCCTGCTGCCGCTCACCGGCATGATGATCATCGGTTCGCCGCTGGCCGGCGCCGCCATCACCAAGGTCGGCCCGCGCGTCCCGCTCGTCGCCGGCATGGTGGCCACGGCCGCCGCCTGCTTCGGGATGTCCCGCCTCACCCCGGACACCGGCACCCTCACGATGTCCCTCTGGTTCGCCCTCCTGGGCCTGGGCCTCGCGCCCGTCATGGTCGGAGCCACCGAGGTCATCGTCGGCAACGCCCCGCTGGAGCTCTCCGGCGTGGCCGGCGGCCTCCAGCAGGCCGCCATGCAGGTCGGCGGAAGCCTCGGCACTGCCGTCCTCGGAGCGGTCATGGCAGCCGAGGTCAGTGACACGTTCGGGGACAACTGGACGGGCGCGGGCCTGCCCCCGCTCACCCCCGAGCAGCTGGAACTCGCGGAGCGGGGCGTCCAGGTCGGCATCGCCCCCGTCCCGCCGGGGGTGCCCGAGCCGGTCGCGCAGACCATCTCCACCGTCGCGCACGAGACCTTCGTCTCCGGCATGAGCACGGCGTTCACCTGCGCCGCGGTCGTCGCGGTCCTCGCCGCGGTCGTCGCCTGCTTCACCAAGCGCGGCGAGAACGCCGGGGCCGGGGCGGGCGCCGCCCACATCTGAGCCGGACCGCCCGGCGTCACGACCGCGTCAACCCCGCGCCCGCCACAGCCCCGCCGCAGCCCCGCGGCGGGGCTGTCGCCTATCAGGGTGGACCCGCCCGCGGCCCCTTCCGCTCGTACGTCGTCGCAGGTCAGCGTGGTGTCACGGAGTCCTCGGAAACGGTCCGGGGCCCGTACGTCCACAAGGAGTTGACCCCGTCATGCGTACGTGGAGCACCGCACGCGCCACCACCCTCGCCGCCGCCCTCCTGGCCGCCTGCGCCCTCATCCCGTCCACCGCCGGCGGCGCCCACGCCGCCGGGGCCCCGCCCTGCGCCACGGGAGAGCTGTGCCTGTGGGCGAAACCCGACTTCAAGGGCACCAGGCAGACCTACGACCTCAGCACCCTCGACATCAACAGCTGCATCACGCTGCCGCCGCTGCCCGGCAAGGCGGGGTTCCAGGCCCTCGTCAACCGCACGGGGCGCCCGGTGACCACGTACCAGTCGGCCGAGTGCGCGGAGACCGGCGAGTTCCAGACCTACCCGGGTGACGGGGTCTGGCTGCCCCAGTCCCCGTACCAGGTCAGGGCGTTCAAGGTGTGGGAGCGGTAGGCCCCGCCCGGCCGGCGGCCGGCCCGGGCCCCGGGGCGGTCTGGGCGGGCATCGCGCACCGGGAGCCGTGGCCCAGCCGCGCGACCTCGGCCCGCAGTGCCCGCACCTCCTCCTGGAGTTCCCGGACGGCCGCCAGCTGGAGCCGCTCCACCTGGTCGTCGCGCTCGAAACGGGCGATGAACCAGGCGGCGATGTTGGCGGTCACCACACCGAGCAGGGCGATCCCCGACAGCATCAGCCCCACCGCCAGGACCCGGCCCAGCCCGGTGGTGGGGGAGTGGTCCCCGTACCCGACCGTGGTCATGGTGGTGAAGGACCACCACACCGCGTCGCCCAGGTTCTTGATGTTCCCGTTCGGCGCGTCCCGCTCCACGCTCAGTACCGCGAGCGAGCCGAACATCAGCAGTCCGACCACGGCACCCGCCACGTACGTGGTCAGCCGGATCTGCGGGGCCATCCGCGCCCGCCGCCCCACCAGCATCAGGGTCGCCACCAGCCGCAGCAGCCGCAGCGGCTGCACCAGCGGCAGCACCACCGCGGCCAGGTCCAGCCAGTGCGTCCGCACGAAGACCTTCCGGTTCCCCGACAGCCCCAGCCGCACCACGTAGTCCACCGCGAAGGCCGCCCACACCGCCCACTCCGCGTGGGTGCAGGCCCGGTGCACCCCCTCTCCCGCGTCCGGCGCGACGATGGGCACGGCGTAGGCGACGGCGAAAGCCACGGCGAGCACCAGCAGGGGGACCTGAGTACGGCGCTCCCACCGCGCCTGGCGGGAGGTTTCCTTCATGCGGATCATCGTAGGGACAACGGAAGGGGGCGTTGGGACAGGTGTCCCAACGCCCCCACGGAAGAGTGATTCCTCCCGCGTCCGTCCCGCCGCGGCTAGGCGTCCCCGCCCGCCGCACCCGGGTCGGCGGCCGCGACGTCCAGCAGCTGGTACCGGTCGACGGCCTGCTTCAGCGCCGAGCGGTCGATCTTCCCCTCACGGGCGAGCTCGGTGAGCGTGGCCAGGACCACCGACTGGGCGTCGATGTGGAAGAAGCGCCGCGCCGCGCCGCGGGTGTCGGCGAAGCCGAAACCGTCCGCGCCCAGCGAGGTGTACGTCCCCGGCACCCAGCGCGCGATCTGGTCCGGCACCGCGCGCATCCAGTCCGAGACCGCCACGAACGGCCCCTCCGCGCCCGACAGCTTCCGGGTCACGTACGGGACGCGCTGCTCCTCCTCCGGGTGGAGCAGGTTGTGCTCCTCCACCGCGACGGCCTCGCGGCGCAGCTCGTTCCAGGAGGTCGCCGACCAGACGTCCGCCCGGACGTTCCACTCCTCGGCCAGGATCCGCTGCGCCTCCAGCGCCCAGGGCACGGCCACGCCCGAGGCCATGATCTGCGCCCCGATGGCGCCCGAGGTGCCCTGCGAGACGCGGTGGATGCCCTTGAGGATGCCGTCCACGTCGACGTCCGCCGGCTCGGCCGGGTGCCGGATCGGCTCGTTGTAGACGGTCAGGTAGTAGAAGACGTCCTCGCCCGGCTCGTCCGTCTCCGTCGGGCCGTACATGCGCCGCAGGCCGTCCTTGACGATGTGCGCGATCTCGTAGCCGTAGGCCGGGTCGTACGCCACGCAGCCCGGGTTGGTCGACGCCAGCAGCTGGGAGTGGCCGTCGGCGTGCTGGAGTCCCTCACCCGTCAGGGTGGTCCGGCCGGCGGTCGCACCCAGGACGAAACCGCGCGCCAACTGGTCGGCCATCTGCCAGAACTGGTCACCCGTCCGCTGGAATCCGAACATCGAGTAGAAGACGTAGACCGGGATCAGCGGCTCGCCGTGCGTCGCGTACGCCGAACCCGCGGCGATCAGCGAGGCCGTGCAGCCGGCCTCCGAGATGCCGTCGTGCAGCATCTGGCCGGTCGGGGACTCCTTGTAGGCGAGGAGCAGGTCGCGGTCGACCGCCTCGTACTGCTGGCCCAGCGGGTTGTAGATCTTGGCGCTCGGGAAGAAGGCGTCCATGCCGAAGGTGCGGTACTCGTCGGGCGCGATCAGCACGAAGCGCTTGCCGATCTCCTTGTCCCGCATGAGGTCCTTCAGGATGCGGACGAAGGCCATCGTGGTGGCGATCGACTGCTGGCCCGAGCCCTTCTTGGCGGCCGCGTAGGCCTTGTCGTCCGGCAGGGCCAGCGGCTTCGCGCGGACCACGCGGGTGGGCACGTACCCGCCGTGGGCGCTGCGCTGGTCGTGCATGTACTGGATCTCGGGCGAGTTGCGGCCCGGGTGGTAGTACGGCGGGGCGCCGCTCTCCAGCTGCGCGTCGGTGATCGGGATGTGCAGCCGGTCGCGGAAGCGCTTGAGGTCGTCGACCGTCAGCTTCTTCATCTGGTGCGTGGCGTTGCGGCCCTCGAAGTTCGGGCCGAGGGTCCAGCCCTTGACCGTCTGCGCCAGGATCACCGTCGGCTGGCCCTTGTGGGCCTTGGCCGCCGCGTAGGCCGCGTAGACCTTCTTGTGGTCGTGGCCGCCGCGGCCCAGGTGCTGGATCTGCCGGTCGGTCATGTTCTCGACCATCGCGCGCAGCCGCTGGTCGCCGCCGAAGAAGTGCTCGCGGATGTACGCGCCCGACTCGGTGGCGTACGTCTGGAACTGCCCGTCGGGGGTGGAGTTCATCTTGTTGACCAGGATGCCGTCGCGGTCCTGCGCCAGCAGCGGGTCCCAGGAGCGGTCCCAGATCAGCTTGATCACGTTCCAGCCGGCGCCGCGGAAGATCGACTCCAGCTCCTGGATGATCTTGCCGTTGCCGCGCACCGGGCCGTCGAGGCGCTGGAGGTTGCAGTTGACGACGAAGGTCAGGTTGTCCAGGCCCTCGCGGGCGGCGAGGGACAGCTGGCCGAGCGACTCCGGCTCGTCCATCTCGCCGTCGCCGAGGTACGCCCAGACGTGGGACCGGGAGGTGTCGGCGATCCCGCGGGCCTCCATGTACCGGTTCATCCGGGCCTGGTAGATCGCGCCGAGCGGGCCGAGGCCCATCGAGACGGTCGGGAACTCCCAGAAGTCCGGCATCAGCCGCGGGTGCGGGTAGCTCGACAGGCCGTACGGGGCCTTCGACTTCTCCTGGCGGAACGCGTCGAGCTGCTGCTCCGTGAGCCGGTCGAGGAGGTAGGCGCGGGCGTAGATGCCGGGGGAGGCGTGGCCCTGGAAGAAGATCTGGTCGCCGCCGTCGCCCTCGTCCTTGCCCCGGAAGAAGTGGTTGAAGCCCACGTCGTAGAGGGAGGCGGAGGAGGCGAAGGTGGCGATGTGCCCGCCGACGCCGATCCCCGGGCGCTGGGCGCGCGAGACCATGACGGCCGCGTTCCAGCGGGTGGCGTTGAGGACCTTGCGCTCGATCTCCTCGTTGCCGGGGAAGAAGGGCTCGTCCTTCGTGGCGATGGTGTTGACGTAGTCCGTGGAGCGCATCTCGGGGACGGCCACGCGCCTCTCGCGGGCCCGCTCGATCAGTCGCAGCATCAGGTAGCGGGCGCGCTCGCGGCCCCGCTCGTCGACGGCGGCGTCCAGGGAGTCGAGCCACTCCCTGGTCTCCTCCGGGTCGAAGTCCGGGACCTGGCTCGGCAGGCCGCCAATGATGATCGGATTGCGATCGGATGCGGAAGCCACGCTGTTCCTTCGCTGTCAGGGGGAGTCGTGCCTTGGGTCGCCGCCTCCCATGGTCTTACGCCCGGGCGAAATCTTCACCTCTACCACTGGGTAACACCTGGAGCGGGGAAGGAGCGCCGGGCGGGCCGTGCCGGTCCTGGACGCGACGGGGCCAAATCGCAACCTTACGCGCAGGACGATCACCGGGTTCGTAAGGCCGTTCGTCCCTCAAACAGGTAGGAAAGTCCTCTGCGATGCCGAATGAGCCGGAATGGTGTGGGATGAATCACCGGTGGTCCCCTCGGGAACCCTGAAACGTACGGCAAAGTTGCGGCGAGACGGCCGCAATCGTCACCGTTTCGACGGTCTCGGCGGCCGGGTACTTGCGCGATCCGCCGCGCCCGTGTGGACTACGCCCAATGCTGCGCGTACGCGCGCCGCCGAAAGACATTCACCGAACATGAGCAGGAGGCACCCCGTGAGCGCGACCGCGGACCACGCGGAGAGCCTGGCCGCCCGGCTGGGTTTCCAGTCCGAACAGGTGGTCCAGGAGATCGGCTACGACGAGGACGTCGATCAGGAATTCCGTGAAACCGTCGAGGACCTCGTCAGTGAGCTCGCCGACGAGGACTACGACGACGTCGCCGACGCGGTGCTGCTGTGGTTCCGCGACGAGGACGGCGATCTGACGGACGCCCTGGTCGATGCGACCGAGCTGGTCGAGGACGGCGCACTGATCCTGCTGCTGACCCCCAAGACGGGCCGTGACGGCTACGTCGAGGCCAGCGACATCAGCGAGGCCGCCGAGACCGCCGGTCTCTCGCTGGCCAAGGGCCTGCCCGTCGGCAAGGAGTGGACCTCCACCAAGCTGGTGACGCCGAAGGCGGCCAAGTCCAAGCGCTGAGCCGCTCCCCGCAGCCAAGTGGGACGCACACCCCGCCGGCCCGGATCACACCGGGCCCGGCGGGGTGTGCGCGTTCCGGGCCGCGCTCGCCGCGCCGGCCGCACCCGCCGCGGCGCGCCGCGTCCCGTCGGCGGCCCGATCGGCCGGGACCGGCCTTAGGGTGGGTCTCACCCGAACGGCCCCGTGCGGGACCGCAGGAACGAAGGGATGCGAGAGATGGCGATCGAGGTCGGACACAAGGCCCCGGACTTCGAGCTCAAGGACAACCACGGCGCCACCGTGCGGCTCTCCGACTTCCGGGGGGAGAAGGCCGTGGTGCTGCTCTTCTACCCGTTCGCCTTCACCGGCGTGTGCACCGGCGAGCTCTGCGAGCTGCGCGACCAGCTGCCCCGCTTCCAGAACGACGACGTCCAGCTGCTGGCCGTCTCCAACGACTCCGTGCCGACCCTGCGCGTCTTCGCCGACCAGGAGGGCCTGGAGTACCCGCTGCTCTCCGACTTCTGGCCGCACGGGGAGACGTCCCGCGCGTACGGCGTCTTCGACGAGGAGAAGGGCTGCGCGGTCCGCGGCACCTTCGTCATCGACAAGGACGGCGTCGTGCGCTGGAGCGTCGTCAACGGGCTGCCCGACGCGCGTGACCTGAACGAGTACATCAAGGCCCTCGACAGCCTCTGAGGACCCCCGGACGGGTTCGCCGTGAAAACCGCCTGCGGGCGGGAACCCGTCACTAGGATCGAAACGTTGATCCGTTAGCAACGCACGCGGGGCACCGCCCCACACACACCAATGGAGGACTCGTGGGAGTCAGCCTCAGCAAGGGCGGCAACGTCTCGCTGACCAAGGCCGCGCCCAACCTGACGGCGGTCATCGTCGGTCTGGGCTGGGACGCCCGCACCACCACCGGTGTCGACTTCGACCTCGACGCCAGCGCGATCCTGACCAACGACCAGGGCAAGGTCGCCACCGACTCGAACTTCGTGTTCTTCAACAACCTGAAGAGCCCGGACGGCTCGGTCGAGCACACCGGTGACAACCTGACCGGCGAGGGCGAGGGCGACGACGAGGCGATCAAGGTCAACCTGGCCGGCGTCCCCGCCGACGTGGCCAAGATCGTCTTCCCGGTCTCCATCTACGAGGCCGAGAGCCGCCAGCAGAGCTTCGGCCAGGTCCGCAACGCCTACATCCGCGTCGTGAACCAGGCCGACAACACCGAGCTCGCCCGCTACGACCTCTCCGAGGACGCCTCCACCGAGACCGCCATGGTCTTCGGCGAGCTGTACCGCAACGGCGCGGAGTGGAAGTTCCGCGCCATCGGCCAGGGCTACGCCTCCGGTCTGCGCGGTATCGCGCAGGACTTCGGCGTCAACGTCTGAGCCGAGAAAAGTTCGTCCGTCCGGCGCCGTGCACCTCTGTGTACGGCGCCGGACCGGCTTTGCCACCATGGAGCCGGGTGGCGGGGCCACCATCACCACGTCGTTCGGGGAGGACCACATCATGGGCGTCACACTCGCCAAGGGGGGCAACGTCTCCCTGTCCAAGCAGGCACCGAACCTCACCCGGGTTCTGATCGGCCTCGGATGGGACGCGCGCTCGACCACGGGGGCCGACTTCGACCTCGACGCCAGCGCGCTGCTCTGCCGTGACGGCCGGGTGCTCGGCGACCAGTACTTCGTCTTCTACAACAACCTGAAGAGCCCCGAGGGCTCCGTCGAACACACCGGCGACAACCTCACCGGCGAGGGCGAGGGCGACGACGAGTCGATCATCATCGACCTCGCGAAGGTCCCGGCCCAGGTCGACAAGATCGTCTTCCCCGTCTCCATCCACGATGCGGACAGCCGCCGGCAGAGCTTCGGCCAGGTCAGCAACGCCTTCATCCGTGTGGTGAACATGGCGGACGACCAGGAACTCGCCCGCTACGACCTGACCGAGGACGCCTCCAGCGAAACGGCGATGATCTTCGGGGAGGTCTACCGCTACGGGGGCGAGTGGAAGTTCCGTGCGGTGGGACAGGGGTACGCGTCGGGCCTGCGGGGCATCGCTCTAGACTTCGGGGTCAACGTTTCGTAAAGCCGTACAAGACGATGGGGTGCCAGTGGTTCTCAAAACCTTCGGCTGGTCGTTCGCAGTCACTGCGCTCGGTCTGGTCGCAGCGGTGTTCTACGGGGGGTGGACCGCTTTTGGGATCGTGGCGATCCTGACGATCCTCGAGATCTCGCTGTCCTTCGACAATGCGGTGGTCAACGCCGGAATCCTGAAGAAGATGAATGCCTTCTGGCAGAAGATCTTCCTCACGGTCGGCGTCCTCATCGCCGTGTTCGGCATGCGCCTGGTCTTCCCCGTCGTGATCGTGGCGATCAGCGCCAAGATCGGCCCGATCGACGCGGTCAATCTGGCGCTGAACGACAAGGAGCAGTACCAGCAGCTCGTCACGGACGCCCACCCGTCCATCGCCGCCTTCGGCGGCATGTTCCTGCTGATGATCTTCCTCGACTTCATCTTCGAGGACCGCGACATCAAGTGGCTCGCCTGGCTGGAGCGCCCGCTCGCCAAGCTCGGCAAGATCGACATGCTGTCCGCGTGCATCGCGCTGATCGTCCTGGTCATCACCTCGATGACCTTCGCCACCCAGGCCCACCAGCACGGCGGGGCCCACGTGGACAAGGCGCAGACCGTCCTGGTCTCCGGCGTCCTCGGCCTGATCACCTACATGATCGTCGGCGGCCTCTCCGGCTACTTCGAGAACAGGCTGGAAGAAGAGGAGGAGGCCGAGCACGAGGCGGAGGAAGCGGCCAAGAAGAGCGGCACGCCCGTCTCGGCCGTCGCGATGGCCGGCAAGGCCGCGTTCTTCATGTTCCTCTACCTGGAGGTCCTCGACGCCTCCTTCTCCTTCGACGGGGTCATCGGCGCCTTCGCCATCACCAACGACATCGTGCTCATGGCCCTCGGCCTCGGCATCGGTGCCATGTACGTCCGGTCGCTCACGGTCTACCTGGTCCGCCAGGGCACCCTCGACGACTACGTCTACCTGGAGCACGGCGCGCACTACGCCATCGGCGCCCTCGCCGTGATCCTGCTCGTCACCATCCAGTACGAGATCAACGAGGTCATCACGGGCCTCGTCGGCGTCGTGCTGATCGCCTGGTCCTTCTGGTCCTCCGTGCGCCGCAACAAGCGGCTGGAGGCCGAGGGCGGCGACGGAGAGCCCGCGGAGGTCGGCGCCGGGGTGTGACCCGGCCCCGATTGCGGAACGCTCCTACGAGAGCCGTCTCTTCATCGGCGGGGCGGCCGCGCGGATCCCACGGACCCGCGCGGCCGCCCCGCGGCATATCCGCGCACGGACCGACCAGGGGGGTTGGGGTACATGGGGTTCTTCGACGGGTTCTTCGACGGGGTCAGGGGCGCCCGCGCCATGCGGTTCGACTCGGGCAACGCCTCGTCGAACGCCATCGAGCTGACCAAACGGCAGCCGACGGTCTCGCTCACCAAACAGCAGGCCGTCCACGGCAACCTCCGGGTGAACCTCTCCTGGCGGATGCGGACCTCGGACATCGGCGGCCGCTCCGGCCAGAGCGGGCAGCTCTTCCGCCACCCGTTCAAGCTCTTCAAGCCCGACATGGTGCAGGCGCACACCCAGGGCATGGTCAACGTCGACCTCGACATGGGGTGCCTGTACGAGCTGGCGGACGGCACCCGCGGCGCCGTGCAGCCGCTGGGCAACCTGCTCGGCGACCTCAACGATCCGCCGTACGTGAAGCTCAGCGGGGACGACCGGTTCGGCTCCCCCTCCGGGGAGACCCTCTACGTCAACCTCGACCACGCCGACCAGATCAAGCGGCTGCTGGTCTTCGTCTACATCTACGACCAGACCCCGGCCTTCGACCGCACGCACGCCCTGGTCACCCTCTACCCGACCGCGGGCCCGAGGATCGAGATCCCCCTGGAGGAGCGCCACCCGCAGGCGCGCTCCTGCGCGGTGGTCTCCCTCCAGAACGTCAAGGGCGAGCTGGTCGTCCGCCGCGAGGTGAAGTTCGTGTACGGGTTCCAGGCCGAGCTGGACCGGCTGTACGGCTGGGGCCTCCAGTGGGGCCGGGGCTACAAGACGAAGGCCTGAGCCCCGGCGGACGGTGCCGCCCCGGCCGTCAGCGGCGGATGAACTGCGGGCCCTGCACCGGCAGCCGGAACGACGGGTCCCCGCCCGGCGCCGGCACGGGCACCGGGGAGACCTGCTGCGGGTAGCCGTAGGCGGGCTGGACGGGCGGCGGGGCCTGGGTGGCCGGGGCGGGCGCCGGCGGGCGCATGGCGGCCGTCCGGTCGTCCCCGGCCCCCACGGCGGCCGGGGGAGCCGCGGGGGCGCCCTCGGCGGCCTCGCCGGCGTTCTCGTCGACGGAGATCCCGTGGTCCGTCGCCAGCCCCACCAGGCCGTTGGAGTAGCCCTCGCCCAGCGCGCGGAACTTCCACCCCTCGCCCCGGCGGTAGAGCTCGCCGCACATCAGCGCCGTCTCGGCGCCGGTCTCCGGACGCACGTCGAAGTGGGCCAGCGGTTCCGCCCCGGCGCCGGGGGAGGCGTCGTAGAGCTGGATCCGCAGGTCGTGGACCCGCTGGAAGGGCACGTCCTCGGCGGAGGCCACCACCAGGATCCGGTCCACGACCGGGGGGACGGCCCGCAGATCCGCCTGGACCGCGTCGGTCACCCCGTCGCCCACCTGCTTCTTGCCCAGGCGCCAGACGGACCCCGAGGGGTGGCGGGGCTGGTTGTAGAACACGAAGTCCTCGTCCGAGCGCACGCGCCCGTCCGCCCCCACGAGCAGCGCGGAGGCGTCCACGTCCGGCACCTCGGGCCCGGTGGTCCAGCGCAGCACCGCCCGGACCGCCGTGGCGGCCACCGGGATGTTCGAGCCCTTCTGCATCGCGTGCGTCATGCCCGTCATCCTGCCCTCCCGGGCGGGGGAGGAACAATGCGGCCCCCCGTAGGGCCTTGTCCGGAACGGTGGAGCTGGGCATTGTGCGAGAGGGTTACCGGAACTTCATGTGCTTGAGGAACTCTTGACTCACGTTCGTACGTACTATTACCGGCCACGCCAGTCGGGCCTCTGAGGCAGTACGGGGGAAGCACATGCGTCACTTCGGGCACATATCGCCCACGGTCCGTGAGGGCCTCTTCCACCAGGAGCCCGCCGAGTTCACCCTGGCCTCCCCGGCCCGTACCCTCGCCGCCGCGCTCGGGGCCACCCTCTACAGCCCGGCCACCCGGCCGCGCCTGGCCGCCGACATCCGCAAGCAGGCCGGCCGCGGCGTGGTCTCGATGGTCCTCTGCCTGGAGGATTCCATCAGCGACGCCGACGTGGTCGACGGCGAGGAGAACCTCGTCCGCCAGTTCGCGGAGCTCGACGCCGGACCCGGCGCGGACGGCGCCGCCGCCGGGGAGCTCCCGCTCCTCTTCATCCGCGTCCGCACGCCCGAGCAGATACCCGACCTCGTCCGCCGCCTCGGCGGATCCGCGCGGAACCTGGCCGGATTCGTCCTTCCGAAGTTCACGGAGGACCGGGGAACGGGCTTCCTCGACGCCGTGGCCCACGCCGAGGCCGTCAGCGGGCTGCCCCGGCTGTACGCCATGCCCGTCCTGGAGACCCCCGACCTCCTCCACCTCGAAACCCGGGCCGGGGCCCTCGCCGGCATCTCGCGCACCGTCGACCGCCACCGCGAGCGGGTCCTGGCCCTGCGCCTGGGCGTCACGGACTTCTGCTCCGTATACGGACTGCGCCGCACCCCCGACATGACCGCGTACGACGTCCAGATCGTGGCCGGCGTCATCGCCGACGTGGTCAACGTCCTCAGCCGCGCCGACGGCACCGGCTTCACCGTCACCGGCCCCGTCTGGGAGTACTTCCGCAGCCAGCAGCGCCTCTTCAAGCCGCAGCTGCGCCGCAGCCCCTTCCTGGAGGAGGGCGTCGAGGAACTGCGCACCGCCCTGATCGAACACGACCTGGACGGGCTGCTGCGCGAGGTCGAGCTGGACCGCGCCAACGGACTGCTGGGCAAGACCTGCATCCACCCCGCCCACGTCACGCCGGTGCACGCGCTGTCGGTGGTCTCCCACGAGGAGTTCAGCGATGCCCAGGACATCCTGCGGCCCGAGCGCGACGGCGGCGGAGTGATGCGGTCCGCCTACACGAACAAGATGAACGAGGTGAAGCCCCACCGGGCCTGGGCCGAGCGCACCATGCTGCGCGCCGAGGTCTTCGGTGTGGCGAAGGAGGAGGTCGGCTTCGTCGACCTCCTGACGGCCGGGCTCCAGCTGTGAGCGGGCCGCAGCGGACGACGAGGATGGCGATGAAGGGCACGACGAACGACGCGCAGTGGTCGGGGACCTGGGTGGCGCAGCGGCTGGGCGTACGCCTGGAGGGCCCGCAGGGCGGGGGCCCGGAGGGCGCGGCCCGGCTCGCCGAGCTGCTCGGGCTGGCACTGCGGCGCAACCCCAAGCGCGCCCACCTGCTGGTCTCCCAGGTGCTGGGCAAGCACGTCCCGCAGTCGCCCGCGACCGTCTACGCCGCCGGGTACGGGCTCGGTGAGCGGGTCCGGGAGCTGCTCGGCGACCGCGCCGCCTCCGCCCTGGTCCTCGGCTACGCCGAGACCGCCACCGGGCTCGGCCACTGCGTCGCCGACGGCCTGGGCGCGGCCCCGTACCTGCACTCCACGCGCCGCCCGGTGCCGGGGGTGCGGCCCGCCGGCGGCTTCGAGGAGGCGCATTCGCACGCCACCTCGCACCTGCTGCTGCCCGAGGACCCGAAGCTGCTGGCGGGCGACGGGCCGCTGGTCCTGGTCGACGACGAGTTCTCCACCGGCAACACCGTCCTGAACACCATCCGCGACCTGCACGCCCGCCACCCGCGCCGCCACTACGTGGTCGTCGCCCTCGTCGACATGCGCTCCGCCGCCGACCGGGACCGCCTCACCGCCTTCGCCGCCGAGCTGGGCGCCCGCGTCGACCTGGTCGCCCTGGCCTCCGGCACGGTCTCCCTGCCGGAGGGGGTCCTGGCCAGGGGCCAGGCCCTGGTGGAGGAACACGAGGCCCAGGCCACGGCGCGGACGGCCTCCGGGGGCGGCCCCGCGGGCGCCCCCGGCACGTCCGGGGCCCTCGCCGCATGCGGCTCTGCCGGGGACGGTCACCCGCGGCGCGCGGCCGCGTCGGCCTCCGGGGGCGGCCCCGTCCTGAGCGACCGTGCCGGGGGCGACTCGGCCGTGCGTGCCCCTGCCGGGGGCGACTCCGCTGCGAGCGACCCCGCCGCAGGCGGCTCCCCGGGCACCCCCGGCACGGCCGGGTTCCCCGCCGCGGGCGACCCCGCAGGGGTCCCGTACGCCCGGGTCGTCCTGGAGTGGCCCGCCGGGGTTCCCGACGGGGGCCGGCACGGCTTCACGCCCGGCCACCGCGAGGCGCTGGAGGCGGCCCTGCCCGCCCTCGCCCGGCAGGTCGCCGCCCCGCTGGGCGAGCGGCCCGGCAGGGTCCTCGTCCTCGGCAACGAGGAGCTGATGTACGCCCCGCTGCGCCTCGCGGCGGCCCTGGAGGAGTCCGGGGCGGCGGCCGAGGTGCGGTTCTCCTCGACCACCCGCTCGCCCGTCCTCGCCGTCGACGACCCCGGCTACGCCATCCGCACCCGGCTCGTCTTCCCCGCGCACGACGCTCCGGCCGACGGCCCCGGCGACCGCTACGCCTACAACGTCGCGGGCGCCGGCTTCGACGCCGTCGTCGCCGTCGTGGACTCCGCCGGCGACACCCCCGGCCTGCACACCGGGCTGCTCGCCGCCCTGGCCCCGCACACCGGCCGCGTCGTGCTGGCCGTCGTCCCCTCGTACGCGCCCGGCATACCCGGCGCACCCCACCGGCAGGAGCCGACCATGTCCGAGCCGACCCTGCCGGAGCCTCTGCCGGAGCCCCTGCGGGGGCCCGCCTTCTCCTCGTACGCCCCCGAGGACGTCGGCTGGCTGCTCCAGGACCTCTCCGCCGTCGAGCTGGAGGCCCCGACCGAGGAGCGCGAGGAGGCCATCCAGGCGGGCGGCGCGCACTACGCCGAGTCCCTGCCCGTCGAGTACCAGCCCTCCGAGCACTACCAGACGCTCTACCAGGACGCCCTGGCCGCCTCCGCCGCCCGCGTGGCCCGCGCCGTCGGCACCGTCACCGAGACCGTGCTCGCCGAGCGCTCCCCGTCCCCGGTGCTGGTCTCCCTGGCCCGCGCCGGAACCCCCGTCGGCGTGCTGATGCGCCGCTGGGCCGCCGCCCGGCACGGCCTGGACCTGCCGCACTACGCCGTCTCCATCGTGCGCGGCCGCGGCATCGACGCCAACGCCCTGCGCTGGCTCGCCGCCCACCACGACCCGGCCGACGTGGTCTTCGTGGACGGCTGGACCGGCAAGGGCGCCATCACGCGCGAACTGCGCGAGGCCCTGGCCGGCTTCGACGGCTTCAACCCGGAGATCGTCGTCCTCGCCGACCCCGGCGCCTGCGTGCGGACGTACGGCACCCGCGAGGACTTCCTGATCCCCTCCGCCTGCCTGAACTCCACCGTCTCCGGCCTGGTCTCGCGCACGGTGCTCCGGTCCGACCTGGTCGGCCCGGACGACTTCCACGGTGCGAAGTTCTACCGCGAGCTGGCCGGCGCCGACGTCTCGGGCGCCTTCGTGGACGCCGTCGCCGCCCGCTTCGACGAGGTCGCCGAGGCCGTCGACGCCGAGGTCAAGGAACTCCTCGCCGCCGACCGCACCCCGACCTGGGTGGGCTGGGCCGCGGTCGAGCGGATCAGCGAGGAGTACGGCATCCACGACGTGAACCTGGTCAAGCCCGGTGTCGGCGAGACCACCCGCGTGCTGCTGCGCCGCGTGCCGTGGAAGATCCTGGCCCAGCGCGGCGCCGGCTCCGACCTGGACCACGTCCGCCTGCTCGCCGGGCAGCGCGGCGTGCCGGTCGAAGAGGTCGACGACCTCCCGTACACCTGTGTAGGACTCATCCACCCCCGCTTCACGCGCGGCGCCACGGGCGCCGACGGAAAGGCAGTGGCAGCCAAGTGACCGTCCTCGTAGCCAGTGACCTCGACCGCACGCTCATCTACTCGGCGGCCGCCCTCGGCCTGACCATGCCCGACCCGCAGGCCCCCCGGCTGCTGTGCGTCGAGGTGCACGAGGGCAGGCCGCTGTCCTTCATGACGGAGACGGCGGCGGCGCTGCTCGCCGCACTGGCCGCCGACCCGGCGGCGGTCTTCGTCCCGACCACCACCCGCACGCGCAAGCAGTACCAGCGGATCCGCTTCCCCGGGCCCCCGGCCCCGTACGCGATCTGCGCCAACGGCGGACAGCTGCTGGTGGACGGGGTGCCCGACCGGGACTGGCGGCGCGCGGTGGCCCGGCGGCTCGCCGAGGAGTGCGCCCCGCTGGAGGAGGTCCAGCAGCACCTGCTGGACGTGTCCGACCCGCAGTGGCTGCGCAAGGCCCGGGTCGCGGAGGACCTCTTCGCGTACCTGGTCGTCGAGCGGGCGCTGGTTCCCGACGAGTGGCTCAAGGCCCTCACCCGCTGGGCCGAGGAGCGGGGCTGGACCGTCTCCCTCCAGGGCCGCAAGATCTACGCGGTGCCGCGCCCGCTGACCAAGAGCGCCGCGATGCGCGAGGTCGCCCGCCGCACGGGCGCCACCACCACCCTCGCCGCCGGGGACTCGCTGCTCGACGCCGACCTGCTGCTGGCGGCCGACCGGGCGTGGCGGCCGGGACACGGCGAACTGGCCGACGCGGGGTGGACGGCGCCGACCGTCACGGCCCTGCACGAGGCCGGTGTACTCGCCGGTGAGGAGATCGTCCGCTCCTTCGGCCGGGCGGTTGCGACACTGACCGCATGACCAAGGGCAACAGCACCAAGATCACCGACGAGCTCTACCGCTACGTCCTCGCGCACAACCCCCCGCTGGACGAGTTCCAGCGGGGGCTGGTCGCCACCACCTGGGAGAAGTTCCCCGAGTCCGCCGGCATGCAGTCGGCGGAGGAGCAGGGGCCGCTGCTGGCCTTCCTGGTCCGGCTGACGGGCGCGAAGCACATCGTGGAGGTCGGCACCTTCACCGGCTTCTCCGCCCTGTCCATGGCCCAGGCCCTCCCGGCGGACGGCCGCCTGATCGCCTGCGACGTGTCGGAGGAGTGGACCGCGTACGGCCGCGAGGCCTGGGCGGCGGCCGGGGTCGCGGACCGCATCGACCTGCGCATCGCCCCCGCCCTGGACACGCTGCGCGCCATGCCTGCCGAACCGCACGTCGACCTGGCCTACGTCGACGCGGACAAGCAGAACCAGATCCTCTACTGGGAGGAACTCGTACCGAGGATGCGGCCGGGCGGGCTGATCGTCACGGACAACACCCTCTTCCACGGGACGGTCCTCGACGAGTCGCCCGACAGCAGGGGTGCGAGCGTCCGCGCGTTCAACGAACACGTCATGGCGGACACCCGCATGGACTCCGTCCTGCTGGCCGTCTCGGACGGCCTCACCCTGTCGCGCAAGCGCTAGGTGTATTGCCCGGTGAGGTTGGGGACGCGGCTGGCGGGTGGTTTGCCTGCGAGCGCGGTGTGTCCGCGGTGGTGATTGTAGGTGTGGAGCCACTGG